>URCB01000131.1 GCA_900546255.1 uncultured Eubacteriales bacterium | reverse complement strand
AGAAATGGGGACCCCCGCCGGGCAGGCGGGGCAACGGGGCGCTGCGCCCCAAGGGTGCTTCCGAGGCACCCACCCAAAGGGTACGTACTGTAACCCCCACCGCCAACGCGGTGGGGGCATTCCGCCGTGGCCTTGCCCGGCAGTAAGGAGGCGTTTCTTCTATGCCCATTGCTACCGCCGGTCTCACCGGCTTTCTCCCCCGGCTGGGGGACTTCGCCCCCCTGACCCAGGCCCTGGCAGAGGGGAAGAGCCCCCTGGCCCTGTCGGGGCTGGCCGCCGTCCACCGGGCCTATGTGGCCGCGGGGCTCCGCCAGGCCACCGGCCGCCCCCTGGTGCTGGTGTGCCCCGACGACGGGGAGGCCCGGCGCCTGGCCGGGGACCTGGCCGCCCTCACCGGGGAGGAGGTCCCCCTCCTCCCCGCCCGGGACCTGCAGTTCCACCCCGGGGCGGCCTCCCGCCAGTGGGAGCACCAGCGGCTGGAGGTGCTGGCCAAGCTCCACCAGGGCGCCTGCCCCGTGCTGGCAGCCACGGTGGAGGGCCTGCTCCAGCGGACCATGCCCCCGGCGGTCTTTTCCGCCCACTGCCGGCAGCTCTCCGCCGGCCAGGCCTGCCGGCTGGAGGAAGTCACCGACTTCCTGGTCCAGGCGGGGTACACCCGGTGCGACCAGGTGGAGGGGGTGGGCCAGTTCGCCCTGCGGGGGGGCATCCTGGACGTGTTCTCCCCCGGCCTGGACCTGCCGGTGCGGATCGAGTTCTGGGGGGATGAGATCGACTCCCTGGGTCTCTTCGACCCCGTCACCCAGCGGCGCACCGCCCAGCGGGAGGCCGTCACCCTCCTCCCCGCCGGGGAGGTGCTGGCCCCGGCGGGAGAGGCCCTCCCCGACCCCCCGGACCTGGCCCTGGCCACGGTGTACGACGCCCTGGCCACCCCCGCCGATTACCTTCCCGAGGACGCCCTGGTCTGCCTCTGCGACACCCCCCGGGTGGCCGAGCGGGCCAAGCACTACCTCTGGCAGCTGGGGGAGGACGTCACCGCCCTGCTGGAGCAGGGGGTGCTCCCCGGCAAGGCCCCGGTGTTCGCCGAGAGTTTCGAGGCCCTCTGTTCCCGCCTGGCCCAGGGGACCCTGCTGTACCTGGACGCCTTCCTGACCGGAGGGCTGCCGGTGCCCCCGGCCTATCTCCTCTCCCTCCCCGCCCGGCAGCTGGCGGGGTACGGCATCCGCTTTGAGACCCTGGCCGAGGACCTGGCCCAGTACCGGAAGGAGGGCTTCGCCGTGGTGGTCCTCACCCCCAGCCGGCGGAAGGCCGAGGCCCTGCTGTCCATGCTCCAGGAGGGAAACCTCCACCCCGCCCTGGACGAGCACCTGTCCGCCCTCCCCGGCCCCGGGGACCTCACCCTGGCGGTGGGGGGCCTGTCGGCGGGGCTGGACTTCCCCGACGGGAAGTTCGCCATCCTCTCCGAGGGGGAGGCCCTGCCCCCCCGCAAGCCCCGGGCCCGGAAGGCCAAGGTCCGGGACAGCAGCCGCCAGCGGCTGGAGTCCTTCACCGACCTGGCCCCCGGGGACCTGGTGGTCCACGAGCACCACGGCATCGGCCGGTTCGTGGGCATGGTGAAGATGACCGTGGACGGGGTGCCCCGGGACTACATCAAACTCCAGTTCGCCGGGACGGACACCCTCTACGTCCCCGCCCTCCAGCTGGACCTGGTGTCCAAGTACATCGGCGGGGGGGAGGACAGCACCCACAAGCGCCTGTCCAAACTGGGGGGCGCGGAGTGGGAGAAGGCCAAGTCCAAGGCCAAAAAGGCCGCCAAGGACATGGCCAAGGGCCTCATCCAGCTCTATGCCCAGCGGCAGCGGCTGGCGGGCCACGCCTTTGCCCCGGACTCCCCCTGGCAGCGGGAGTTTGAGGCCCTCTTCCCCTATCCGGAGACCGAGGACCAGCTCCGCTGCGCCCAGGAGATCAAACGCGACATGGAAAAGCCCGTGCCCATGGACCGCCTGCTCTGCGGGGACGTGGGCTACGGCAAGACCGAGGTGGCCTTCCGGGCGGTGATGAAGTGCGTGCTGG
>URCB01000130.1 GCA_900546255.1 uncultured Eubacteriales bacterium | reverse complement strand
GATATGATTAGTGACTGGAGTTCAGACGTGTGCTCTTCCGATCTGGGCCAGAGTGGTGAAGCGGCGAATGCCCCCCAGGGCCAGGCCGCGCAGGTTGTGGTTGAGTTCCGTCATACAAATTCCTCCGCAATGCGGGCAAAGAGATCCACCCCTCTGGACAGCACCCCTTCGTCAAATTGGAAACCGGGGCTGTGCAGCGCAGGGGCCGGACCGCAGCCCAGGAAGAAGAAGAGGCCTGGCAGGTACCGCTGGTACCAGGAGAAGTCCTCCGAGATCATCACCGGCTTTTCCAGCTCCTGAAAGGCCACCCCGCAGGCCCGGACCTGGTCGTAGAGGTCCTCCGGGTTCCACACGGCGGGGTAGCCGTCGTTGGTGTGGACGGTCACCTGGCAGCCGGTCTCTTCTGCTACGGCCTGGCCAATCTGGACCAGCCCGTCCCGGAGGGCGAAGAACACCTCGTCCTGGAAGGCCCGCAGGCTCCCCAGCAGGAGAGTTTTGCCGCTGACGGCGTTGCGCACGGTGCCGCTGTCCATCCGGCCGAACTTCAGCAGCCGGAAGACCTCTGGCGGCAGGGACTGCTCCAGGGCCACCGCCCGGCGGTAGAACGCCACCCCGGCGGCCAGGGCATCCCGCCCCTCCTCGGCCTTGGCGATGTGGCTGGACTTCCCTGTGACGGTGACGGACACCTCGCAGGACCGGCTCATCAGCTCCTTCTTTCGGGAGGCGATCACCCCGGCGGGCAGGTCGGGCCACAGGTGCATCCCAAAGACGCACCGGACGTGGTGGGCCTCAAAGACCCCGCTCTGGCACAGGTCTTTGGCCCCGCCGGTGGTCTCCTCCGCCGGCTGGAAGAGGAGGAGGACGTTGTGAGGCAGGGCGGTCTGCTCCGCCAGCCACTGGGCCAGGTCCAGGACCATGGCCATGTGGGCGTCGTGGCCGCAGGCGTGCATCTTCCCGGGGTGGCGGGAGGCGAAGGGCAGGCCGGTGTTCTCCTGGATGGGCAGGGCGTCGGCGTCGCTGCGAAAGGCGATGGCCTCGGCCCGGCCGAAGTCGAAAAAGGCGCACAAAGCCCCCGGAATGGGGGAGGACAGGGTGCACCCCAAGGGGGTGAGTACCTTGCGGAGATAGGCCAGGGTCTCCGGCAGGTCCCGGTCCAGTTCCGGGATCTGGTGGAGGGCCCGGCGGTGTTGGATGATTTGCATACTTCCTCCCATCTGCTTGCAGAGAAGCGAAAAAAATGCTATACTGCCTCCGTAAAATTTTGATTCCCCAAAGGAGGCAGACTGCCATGAATGCACAGGAAATCATCGAGCGGATCCGTACCGCGGAAAAGAAAACCCCCGTCCGGGTCTTTCTCAAGGAAAAGACCCCTTTGGACTTCCCCCACGCCACGGTCTTCCCCTGCGGGGAGAGCAAGATCGTCTTCGGGGACTGGAAGGACATTGCCCCCGTCCTCCAGGCCCACGCCGGGGACATTGACCAGCTGGTGGTGGAGAGCGACAGCCGCAACTCCGCCATCCCCCTGCTGGACACCAAGGACCTCAAGGCCCGCATCGAGCCCGGCGCCATCATCCGGGACGATGTGGAGATCGGAGACAACGCGGTGGTGATGATGGGGGCGGTCATCAACATCGGCGCCGTCATCGGGTCCGGCACCATGATCGACATGGGGGCCGTCCTGGGCGGCCGGGCCATCGTAGGCAAGAACTGCCACATCGGGGCGGGCACCGTCCTGGCCGGGGTGGTGGAGCCGGCCAGCGCCGTCCCCGTAGTCATCGAGGATGACGTGGTCATCGGGGCCAACGCCGTGGTCCTGGAGGGCTGCCGGGTAGGCAAAGGCGCCGTGGTGGCCGCCGGGGCCGTGGTGGTCAGCGACGTGGCCCCTGGCGCTGTGGTGGCCGGGGTGCCGGCCAAGGTCCTCAAGACCAAGGACGGGAAGACCGCCGACAAGACGGCGTTGGTGGATGCCCTCAGAGAGCTCTGAGGGGGTCGGCTGCCGTCGGCAGGTGGTCCGGTCTGGGACCGCCGCAGGGTGGGCCCTGCAACGTGGGTTCCCCCGCCGGCTCCGGCGGGGGAGCCCGGCTTTCTCCGGAGAAAGCCGGAGGAAAGAGCGCCGGG
>URCB01000129.1 GCA_900546255.1 uncultured Eubacteriales bacterium | reverse complement strand
GGGCTTTCTCTAGAGAAAGCCTGGATCCCCCGCCCGGGACCGGGCGGGAACCCACTTCGCAGGGGCTAACCTGCGAAGGTCTCAGCGGGACCACCTGCCGACGGCAACCCCGGCCGAGCGTCTCAGAGGGCGCTCTCCACCAGAACCAGCCCGGTGGGTCGGCCCTGGCCGTCCCAGTCCAGGCGGTAGCAGTCGGTGGTGCTGCCGTTGGTGCAGTAGCACCAGGTGCCGTCGGTGACCAGGCCGGTGATGTTGCACCGCTCCAGCAGGGGAACTGCCTCCCCTGTGGCCAGGTTCCTGGCCCACAGGGCCGTCCCGCGGCCGGCTTCCTGCCGGGCGGTGTAGTACACCCACCCCTGGGCGGCGGCCAGATAGGTCCGCGCCTCCCCGGCTGGGCCGGCGGGCAGGGAGTATACGCCCCCCGCCTGGGGGAGCAGGAGGTAGGCGCCCTCCCCGGTCCCCTCCCCCTGGGCCGTGTACCAGGCCAGCAGCCCGCCCTGGAAGTCGGCGGTGGGGGCCTGCGCCACGGCGCCCGCCGGAAGGAGGGAGACCCCTTCCTCCCGAAGGTCCACCCACTGCTGCCCGGTCTCCGGGTCCTGGGTGCGGAGGACCACCGCAATGGCCCGGTCCCCCACATACTGGGTCCACTGGCCCGCCTGGTTCCGGGTTTTGGAGAGGAGGCCGCCGGTGCGGCTGTCCAGCACCAGGGTGTCGGTGGTGGACCCGTCGGTGTAGCGGTAGGTGAGGGTCACGGTGTCCTCGGTCACCTGGTCCAGGAAGAGGGCCGCGTCGTAAGCGGTGTCTTGGATGTCCTCCAGCAGGGTCTCCCACAGGGGGCGGTCCTGCCGGTCCCACCGGCCGGGGGAGAGGGTGGGTGCCTCGTAGAGGAGGGTCTCCTCCCCCGTGGTCAGGTCCTGCCGCCAGAGCTGGTTCTCCGCCCTGTCGATGTAGTACAGCCCCTGGTCGTTGAGCCCCCAGACGGGGCCGCTGATGTCCAGCCGGTGGTCCCGGTAGGGCACCAGCACTTCCTTCCCCTGGCCGGGGACGTAGCGGACCAGGCCCTGGGGGGCCCTGGCCTCCTTGGGGGCGGGGACGCCGCTGCCGGCGTAGACGTAGTACGCCCCGTCCTGGATCACGCCGATCTGGCCCCCCACGTCCTCCCGGGGGTGGCGGACGGGTTCGGTGGTGAAAAACCACACCGCCGCGATCACCGCCACCACGGCGGCCACCAGGGCCAGGCGGCGGCGCCAGGTGGTCCGCTTGACCTCCGCCGACTCCAGCACCAGGGTGTCGTCCAGCGCGTCCAGCAGTTCGTAGAGCTTTTCGCCTTTCACCCCATCCACCCCCTTTCCTCCAGGTAGGCCCGCAGCCGCTTCCGCACCCGGAAGAGGCGGGATTTCACCTTGCTCTCGCTGTACCGGAAGGCCTGGGCCAGGTCCCGGATGGAGTCCCCCCAGAAGTACCGGCGGAGGAAGAGCTGCCGCTCGGCCCGGGTGGCCTTCTCCTTGAGGAAGGTGTTGATGGCCTCCACCAGTTCCCCCTGGGCGGCCTCGTCCTCCACGGACCCCTCCCCGGGGAGGACCTCCGCCAGCTCGTCCAGCAGGAGGTGGAGGCGGCTGTCCCGCTTCTGGGCCTGGTCGTGCTCCAGGCGGCGGAGGGCGATGTTCCGGGTGGTCTTGGCTAGGTAGGCCAGCAGGTTCTGGGGCTGGGCCCGGGGGATGGCGTTCCACACCGCCAGGTAGGCGTCGTTGACGCACTCCTCCGCGTCGGCGTCGTTGCCCAGCACGTTGCGGGCCACGGTGTGGCAGTAGGCGCCGTACTTCTCCGCCATGGCGGCGATGGCCTCTTGGTCCCGGGCCTGGCCCAGGGCCAGGATTTCCTGGTCGGTGCGCACCATGGCGGCTTCCCTCCTCTCTCCGCCGGCGGCGGGGGGTGTTTCTATTAAAATAGACCGGAACGGTCCGGGGGGCGTTGCGGGGGAAGGGGGAAAATTTTTCCCAGCGCCTCAGAACTGTCCTAGGTGGGGCCGCCTAGCAGCCCCGGACGGGGGGCGGGGGCCGAATCCCCGGTAGTAAGTACCCTTTGGGTGGTCGGGGCTGTTCCGAAACCCCGGGGCGCAGCGCCCCGGGGCCCGCCTGCCCGGCGGGGTCCCCATTTCTCCCGAGAAATGGGGAGAAAGAG
>URCB01000128.1 GCA_900546255.1 uncultured Eubacteriales bacterium | reverse complement strand
GGAGAAATGGGGACCCCGCCGGGCAGGCGGGCCCCCGGGGCGCTGCGCCCCGAGGTTTCGGAACAGCTCTGGCCACCCGTAGGGTACGCACCACCGGCGGCCCAGGCCCCCGGCCCTGCTGAAAGGGCCGCTGGGCGCTGGTCCAAACAGACCACCCCGCCGGGACCGGCAGCCCCCCGGCCCAAGTTCCATTCTCTTTAGGAGGTTTTGTACCATGGAAAACCCACTCTCCCAACTGCCCATCCCCCTGCTGGGGTGGTACCAAACCCACGCCCGGGACCTGCCCTGGCGGCGGGAGGTCACCCCCTACCGGGTGTGGGTGTCTGAGATCATGCTCCAACAGACCCGGGTGGCGGCGGTGGTGGGGTACTTTACCCGGTTTCTGGAGGCCTTTCCCACCGTCCAGGCCCTGGCAGAGGCCCCGGAGGACCAGCTTATGAAGCTGTGGCAAGGCCTGGGCTACTATAGCCGGGCCCGGAACCTGCAAAAGGCCGCCCGGCAGATTGTGGACCAGTTCGGCGGGGCCTTCCCCTCGACCTACCAGGACCTGCGAAGCCTGGCAGGGGTAGGGGAGTACACCGCCGCCGCCATTGCCTCCATCGCCTTTGGCCAGCCGGTGCCGGCAGTGGATGGGAACCTCCTCCGGGTGGCCGCCCGGGTGATGGGGGATGACACCGATATCACCACCACCCAGGGGAAGCGCCATTTTACCCAAGCCCTCCAGGAGGTGATCCCCACGGACTTTCCCGGCAAGTTCAACCAGGCCATGATGGACCTGGGGGCCATGGTCTGCCTGCCCAACGGGGCCCCCCTGTGTGAGGAGTGCCCTGCCCAGGACTTCTGCGTGGCCCGGCGGGAGGGGACGGCCCAAACCCTCCCCGTCCGCCCGGCGAAAAAGCCCCGGCGGGTGGAGGAGCGGGCGGTCTTTCTCCTCTTTCACCAGGGGAAGGTGGCCCTTCGCCGCCGGCCGGCCAAGGGACTGCTGGCGGGGCTGTGGGAGTACCCCAATGAGCTCGCCCCGGCCCAGGACGCGCTGGCCGCCTGGGGCCTGGCAGGGGAGCCCGCCTTCGCCGGGACGGGGACCCATATCTTTACCCATGTAGAGTGGCGGATGACCGCCCTCCGGTGCGCCCTGGAGGAGGATACCCTCCCTCCCGGCTGGGTGTGGGCCGGCCGGGGGGAGCTGGCGGAGACCTATGCCATCCCCAGCGCCTTCGCCCCCTTTCAAACTTTGGTAGAGGAGGGGTTGGAATGAGCCGGCTGTCCTATGACCCCACCCACTGCACCCTCTGCCCCCGCCGGTGCGGGGGGGACCGGACCAAGGCCGCCGGCCGGTGCCGGATGCCGTCAGAGCCGGTGGTGGCCCGGGCTGCCCTCCACTTCTGGGAGGAGCCCCCCCTCTCCGGCACCCGAGGGGCGGGGACGGTGTTTTTCTCCGGCTGCTCCCTGGGGTGCGTGTTCTGCCAGAACCAGGCCATCAGCCAGGCCGATTTTGGAAAGACCATCTCGGTGGACCGTCTCCGGGCCATCTTTCAGGAGCTTGTGGCCCAGGGGGCCCATAACATCGACCTGGTGAACCCCACCCACTTTGCCCACGTGGTGGCCCAGGCTTTGGAGGCCCCCCTCCCGATTCCTGTGGTGTGGAACACCGGGGGATATGACCGGGTGGAGACCCTCCAGGCCCTGGAAGGGAAAATCGACATCTATCTCCCCGACTACAAGTACCCCGACCCCCAGGGGGCCAAGGCCTACGCCGGGGCGGCAGACTACCCGGCGGTGGCCCAGGCGGCCATCCGGGAGATGGTCCGCCAAACCGGGCCCTGCCAGCTGGACGGGGACGGTCTGCTCCGGCGGGGGGTGGTGATCCGCCACCTCCTCCTCCCCGGACGGCTGGCCCAGGCCAAGGAGGTTATGGACTGGGTGGCGGGGACCTTTCCCCCGGGGACGGTTCTCTTTTCCCTCATGAGCCAGTACACCCCCTGGGGCCGGGCGGGGGCGTTCCCGCCCCTGGACCGCCCCCTGCGGAAGAGCGAGATTCGCGGGGCGGAGGCCTATATGGCCAACCTGGGGTTGGAGGGGTTCACCCAGGGGGTGGAGGCGGCGAAGGCGGAGTATATTCCCGCCTTTGACCTGACGGGGGTGTGAGGGGCCACGCCTGGAAGAGCCGGGTGGGCCGTCTCTGCCGTCGGCAGGTGGTCCGGTTTGGACCCTCGCAGGTTAGCACCTGCCAGGTGGTTTCCCGCCCGGTCCCGGGCGGGGGATCCAGGCTTTCTCTAGAGAAAGC
>URCB01000127.1 GCA_900546255.1 uncultured Eubacteriales bacterium | reverse complement strand
GCTGCGCCCCGAGGCACCGGAAAAGCCCCGACCACCCGAAGGGTACGCAGTACCCCACCGCACCCCCGCCCGGGACCGGGCGGGAACCCACGTGGCAGGTCTGGACCTGCGGCGGTTCCAACGGGGCCGCCTACCGACCACGACAGGCCCCCGGCCCCTCGGGGGCCACCCCCACCCCTTCCGGCCAAATGAAAGAGAAACCGCCAGGAAAGGGCAGCCGGTTTTGTGCCAGCTGCTCTTT
Organism: uncultured Eubacteriales bacterium; assembly: GCA_900546255.1. Taxonomy (GTDB): domain Bacteria; phylum Bacillota; class Clostridia; order Oscillospirales; family Oscillospiraceae; genus Evtepia; species Evtepia excrementipullorum. Next base: position 2,123 of record URCB01000127.1, on the reverse strand, counting down.
TTTTGCGCCATCGCGGAAAAACCCGTGAAAAGTGCGGCCTTTTGTGCTAGAATAAACTGTTCCAGTGCGGCCACCGGCCGCAAAACAGACAGAGGAGGCGGACGGCTATGTCGGCAAAAGAGGAATTCATTGAGATCTTTCAGGAACAGATCCACCGGGAGGGGGCCCAGGCCCTGCTGGACTACCTGAGCAACAAAAGCGACTTTTTCACCGCCCCGGCCTCGGCCCGGTACCACGGGTCCTACGCCGGCGGCCTGTGCGAGCATAGCCTGAACGTCTACCACTGCCTCAAGGATTACTTGGCCCGGGAGCGGGTCACCGACCTGTACGGCCTGGAGTACAGCCAGGAGTCCATCGCCCTGGTGGCCCTTCTCCACGACGTGTGCAAGATCGGCTGCTACAAGCCCTCCACCCGCAACGTGAAGGGGGAGGACGGCAAGTGGACCCAGGTGCCCACCTTCACCTATGAGGACCCCCTCCCCTACGGCCACGGGGAGAAGTCGGTCTACGTGGTCAACGGCTTCCTCCGCCTGACCCGGGAGGAGGCCATGGCCATCCGCTGGCACATGGGCTTCTCCGGCACCGAGGACAGCCGCCTGGTGGGGAAGGCCTTTGCCAAGTATCCCCTGGCCTTTGCCCTGTCCGTGGCGGACATGGAGGCCACCTATTTCCTAGAGGAAGATTGATGTTGGCCGCCGCACCCTGCGGCGGAGCTCCGCAAGGCAGCCTTGCCTTTTTTTCAGACAAACCATGGCGCCCTCCGGCGGAGGGAGGGCGCGGGAAAGGAAGCAATTCGCGTTATGACAACCTTTTCATCCCTTGGGATCGCGGAACCCATTCTCACCGCCCTCACCGACTATGGGTATGAGATTCCCACCGTGATCCAGGAGAAAGCCATCCCAGCCGGCCTGGCCGGCCGGGATGTGCTGGGCAGCGCCCAGACGGGGACGGGAAAGACCTGCGCCTTCGGCGTGCCCATCCTCCAACGGCTGGCCCAGAAGGGGGCGGGGCAGAGGATTCGGGCCCTCATCCTCACCCCCACCCGGGAGCTGGCCATCCAGATTGACGACAACCTCCACGCCTATGGCAAGAACCTCCCCCTCACCGAGGCGGTGATCTTCGGCGGCGTGGGCCAGACCCCCCAGGTGGAGCAGCTGAAGCGGGGGGTGGACATCCTCACCGCCACCCCGGGGCGGCTGCTGGACCTGTCCGGCCAGGGCCTGCTGGACCTGTCCGGGGTGGAGATCTTCGTCCTGGACGAGGCCGACCGGATGCTGGACATGGGCTTCATCCACGACGTGCGCCGGGTGATCCGCCTCCTGCCCCAGAAGAAGCAGACCATGTTCTTCTCCGCCACCCTCCCGCCGGAGATCATGGACCTGGTGGACTCCCTCCTCCACGACCCGGTGCGGGCAGCGGCCGCCCCGGTGTCCACCCCGGTGGAGATCATCCGCCAGGAGGTCTGCCTGGTGGACCGGGGGAACAAGACCAACCTGCTCCTGGAGATCCTCCAGGAGGAGAACGTGACCAACGCCCTGGTCTTCACCCGCACCAAGCACGGGGCGGACAAGGTGGCCCGGGACTTAAACCGGAAGGGGGTGGCCGCCGCGGCCATCCACGGCAACAAATCCCAGACCGCCCGGCAGGAGAGCCTGCGGAAGTTCAAGGCCGGGGAGGTCCGGGTCCTGGTGGCCACGGACATCGCCGCCCGGGGGCTGGACATTGAGGACCTGGCCTTCGTCTTTAACTACAACCTCCCCGAGGTGCCGGAGACCTACGTCCACCGCATCGGCCGCACCGGCCGGGCGGGGAAGGGGGGCACCGCCATCTCCTTCTGCGACTACGGGGAGATGCCCCTGCTCCGGGACATTGAGAAGTTACTGAAAAAGCCCATCCCCCGGCGGGACCACAACTACCCCATGGAGGTCTTTGAGGCCCCCAAGAAGGACGCCAAGGGCCGGGTGGTGAACCCCGAGGACGCCGAGGCCCGCCAGGCCGCCCGGGAGAAGAACGCCGCCCGGAAAAAGCAGCAGCAGGCCGCCCAGCCCGCCGCCCCCGCCCAGCCTGCGGCCCCCGCCGAGGCGGAGGCCCCCCACAGCACCGGCAAGCGCAAGCGCCGCCGG
>URCB01000126.1 GCA_900546255.1 uncultured Eubacteriales bacterium | reverse complement strand
CCCCGCCCGGGACCGGGCGGGAACCCACCTCGCAGGGGCTAACCTGCGCCGGTCCAAACCTGGACCACCTGCCGAAAGCAGACTCGGTAGAGCCCCCCACCCAAAGGCCCCGGCGAGGGCCTCCCCGTTCCCCAGAAACGGCAAGTCCAGGGAGGAAACTTCTTTCCTCCCTGGACCGCTTCCCCGCCGGGTGTCCCGGCGTTATCGCTCCACCCCGCAGGGGTAGGCGCTCTGGGCCGCCAGCTGATCCAGCATCACGCTGGCATAGAACCGATACCCGCCGGAGAAGTTGTAGCAGTCATACCCGTGCTGGGCCAGGATGCGGCAGGCCAGATAGCTCCGCAGCCCGCTCTGGCACATGACGTAGACGGGCTTCTGGGGATCGATCTCCCCCAGCCGCTGGCGCAGCTCGTCCACCGGGATGTTTACAAACCCCTGGGCGCAGCCCCCGCTGTACTCCATGGGGGTGCGGGCATCCAGCAGGGTGACGCTGCCGTCCCGGGGCAGGTCCGCCACCTGGTCCCAGTGGAACTGCTTGACCAGGCCGGCCTCGATGTTCTCGGCCATGAACCCCGCCATGTTCACCGGGTCCTTGGCAGAGGAGTAGGGGGGCGCATAGGCCAGGTCCAGTTCCGTGAGGTCGGTGACCTTCCCCCCCATCTGCATGGCGGTGGCCAGGACGTCGATGCGCTTGTCCACCCCCTCATAGCCCACGATCTGGGCCCCCAGGATCCGGAGACTGCCCTTCTCGTAGAGGACCTTCATGGTCATCATCTTCCCTCCGGGGTAGTACCCGGCGTGGTTCATGGGGGACAGGACGATCTTCTCATACGCCAGGCCCGCCTCCCGGGCGCTCTTCTCGTTGAGGCCGGTGGAGGCCACGGTGAGGTCGCACACCTTGATCACCGAGGACCCCTGGGCCCCGGGGTAGCGGCTGGCCCGGCCGCAGAGGTGGTCGGCGGCCACCCGGCCCTGCTTGTTGGCCGGCCCGGCCAGGGAGATGAGGGTCTTCTGACCGGTGACCAGGTGAGGGATCTCCACAGCGTCCCCCACGGCGTAGATGTCAGGGTCGGAGGTCTGCATCCAGTCGTTGACGGCGATGCTCCCCCGGGCGCCCAAGGCCAGGCCGGCCTCCTGGGCCAGGGTGCTCTCAGGGGTCACCCCCACCGCCAGGATGGCCAGGTCCGCCGGGATATCGGCCCCGCCCTCCACCAGGGTGGTGATGGTCTTCCCCTCCTGGCGGAAGCCTGCCACTGAGGCCCCCAGGCGGAGGGTCATCCCCTTCTGCCGCAGGTGGGCGTGGAGGAAGGTGGCCATGTCGTAGTCCAGGTTGTGCATCACCTGGGGGATGCGCTGGACGATGGTCACCTGGACCCCCATCTCCGCCAGGTTCTCCGCCAGTTCCAGGCTGATGAAGCCGCCCCCGGCCAGCACGGCGGTGCGGGGCTTCTCCCGCTCCACAAAGGTCCGGATGGCCAGGGTGTCCTCCACGGTGCGCAGGGAGAAGAGGCGGTCACTGTCCAGCCCCGGGATGGGGGGCCGGGTGGGCCGGGCCCCCGGGGCCAGGATCAGCTTGTCATAGGACTCCGTGGTGACCTCCCCGGTCTCCAAGTTCTTGACGGTGACGGTTTTCTCCTCCCGGTGGATGGCGGTGGCCTCGTGGCGCACCCGCACATCGATGCGGAACCGGTCCCAGAACCCCTGGGGGGTCTGGAGGGTGAGTTCCTCCTGGTCCTGGATCACCCCGCCGATGTAGTAGGGCAGGCCGCAGTTGGCGTAGGAGATGAAGCCAGAGCGCTCCAGCACCACGATCTCCGCCTGCTCGTCCAGCCGGCGGATGCGAGCCGCCGCAGTGGCCCCGCCGGCCACACCGCCAATGATGACAACTTTCATGCTGTGGTTCCTCCTTTGGTCTTTCCCCGATAGGTTTGAATGCCCCCGATGTTGGTCACATGGTCATAGCCCATCCGTTTCAGGGCGGCCACGGCCTGCCCGCTGCGGGCGCCGCTGTAGCAGTAGACGTACAGGGGGGTGCTCCGGTCGGGCAGGGTCTCCCGGGCCCGGCCCACCTGGTCTAAGGGGAGGTTCCGGCTGCCGGGGATGTGCCCCTGGGCATACTCCTCCCGGGTGCGCACGTCCAGCAGCACCCCGTTGGGGTCGGCTTGGTATTGGGTCACGCCGGCGTTGATGTCCCGGCGGGTGAAAAGGTCCAGAAATCCCATGGCTTGTCTCCTTTCGTGGGGTGGGTTGGTGTCTTTGATGGGGCTAGTATACCACCCCGGCAGAGGGAGAACTGTAACCTGGTCCCATTTGGGGGTGGGGAACGTTCCCTGCAACGGCAGGGGGTCCGGTTTTGGACCGGAGCAGGTTGGCACCTGCGAGGTGGGTGCCCTCCGTCATTGGTAGGGAGTCACGCCGGGACCGTCGCAGGGTAGACCCTGCAACGTGGTTTCCCGCCCGGTCCCGGGCGGGGGATCCAGGCTTTCTCTAGGAGAAAGCCCGGACGC
>URCB01000125.1 GCA_900546255.1 uncultured Eubacteriales bacterium | reverse complement strand
TGGGTCCAGGGAGGAAGAACCTCTTCCTCCCTGGTGTTCTTTCCTCCGGCTTTCTCCAAAGAAAGCCGGGCTCCCCCGCCGGAGTCGGCGGGGGAAACCACGTCGCAGGGCCCACCCTGCGCCGGTCCAGAAGGCCCCAAACGTGGCCCCCGCCGGGTAGGCGCCCTACGGGGCGCTGCGCCCCGAGGCCGGTCAAAGCCCCACCCACCTGGAGGGTACCCATCATCTCCCCCGTCGCTTTTCTCTCCAGAGCGCCACAAAATACAGCACGCCCCCCACCAGCAGGGCGGCCCCCAGGCCGGTCCACACCACGGCCACCCCGTCTGGGGGGATCCAGCCGGCCCTCGCCAGCCAGAGGGCGGCGGCGGTGACCCCCGCCAGGGTGAGCCAGGTGCGCAGGGAGAGGGCCTGGTGCAGGGGCCGCCGGTCCTGGGTGTCCCAGCGGAGGCGGCGGGTCTCCGTCCAGGCCAGGAAGAGGAAGGGGGCGTCCGCCACCTGGAACACCACCAGGGACAGCACCGGCCGCAGCCACCCCACCCGGGGCAGGGTCCCGTAGGCCGCCAGGCCCAGGCCGGTGACCACCCCGCCGGCCAGCAGCCACAGGCACCCGGCCAGCAGCAGGCGGGCGGGCTTCCCGGTCATGGGGCCTGCCCCTCTTCCAGGGCAGCAGGCCCCCGCAGGAAGGCCCCCCAGAAACAGACCCCCGCCAGGGCCAGGGCGCAGCCCAGGCCGGTGTAGAACACCGCCACAAAGACCTCCGGCACCAGCCCGGAGTACCGCAGGCTGATGCCGCCCCCCATCATCACCGCCATGATGAGGTAGGCTTTGCGGTCAAAGAACCGCCAGAAGGGCTGGGTCTCCCCGGCGTATCCCCGGATCCGCCGGGTGTGCTTCTGGGACATCCGGAAAAACATGCTGCCAAACAGGCCAAACACCACCAGGGACAGCAGCAGGTGGACCGCCCCCACCCGGGGCAGCCCCCGGTAGGCCTGCACCCCGATGCGGGCCACGTTGCCCCCGGCCGCCAGCCAGACGCTCCCGGCGATGGCCAGCAGGGTACGGTTCCGCACCGAAAACCCCGGTCCCCTCATCCGTCCTGGTCCCCCAGGGCGAAGATGGTGATGGGGGGCTTGCCCCGGGTGCCGATGAGGCGGACCCCCGCCTGGTAGAGCTGCTCCACCGTCTCCACCAGGTCCACGGTGATCTCCTCCCCCGGGGTCACCAGGGGGATGCCGGGGGGATAGGCCCAGAGGTACTCCCCGGACACCTTCCCCATGGCGTCGTAGAGGAAGGAGAGGCCCCCCTGGGCCATGGCGGCCTCCTCCACCGAGCACCGCCGGGGGGGCAGGGTGTGGCGCTGGGCCGGGGGCGGGGCGTCCTCCTGGCAGGGGCCGTACTGGCGGTCCAGGGCCAGCAGGGCACTGGCCAGGCGGGTGGGCATGGTGTCGTCGTTGCCCAGGCCGGTCATGGCCACCACGTAGTGGTCCAGGGCCATCTCCACCTCGATGCGGTAGTCCGCCCGGAGGCGGTCCTTCAGTTCCACCCCGGTCAGGGCGCTGCCCTGGGTGGAGATGAGGATCTTGGCGGGGTCCCAGGCGAAGACGCCGGGGAGGGTCTGCCCCGCCTCTTTCCCGTGGCCCGGGCAGCGGAGGTACCGCAGGTCCTGGATCTGCCCGTCAAAGTCTGCCAGCCGGCGGACCCAGGCGGCGAAGAGGGCCTCCCCCTGATCCTCCAGCAGGCCCAGGCAGCCGTCCATGGAGGCCATCAGCAGGTAGGAGGGGGAGCTGGACTGGAAGATCCCCGTCTGCCGGGCCACCTGGGGCAGGGGCACCAGCCTGCCGCTGGCATGGAGGACGGCGGTCTGGGTGAGGCTGGGCAGGGTCTTGTGGAGGCTGGCCACCGCCAGGTCCGCCCCCTGGGCCATGGCGTTGGGGGGGAAGGCGGGGTGGAGGCCCAGGTGGGCCCCGTGGGCCTCGTCCACCAGCACCGGGACCCCCTTGGCGTGGGCTGCGGCGCAGATCCCCGCCGTGTCGCTGACCACCCCGTCGTAGGTGGGGCTGGGGTAGACCACCAGCTTCACCCCGGGGTGGTCCTCCAGGGCCTGGGCCACCTGCGCCGGGGTCAGGGAGCCGGCGATGCCCAGCCCCTCCACCACCGGGGGCAGGAGGAAGATGGGCTCCAGCCCGCAGACCTCGATGGCGTGGTAGATGGCCTTGTGGCAGTGCCGGGCCACCAGGACCTGGTCCCCCCGGCGGGTGGCCGCCCGGATGGCCGCCAGCAGCCCCCCGGTGGAGCCGTTGACCTGGAGCCAGCTCTTCCGGCTGCCCCAGAGTTTGGCCGCCCGGTCCATGGCCTGGGCCAGGATGTCTTGGGGGTCGTGGAGGTCGTCAAACCCCGGCAGTTCTGTGATGTCCCACTGGGCCCCTAGCTGGGCCAGGTAGGGGCCCAGGGCGGTGTTCTCCTTATGCCCTGGCATGTGGAGGGAGAGGTAGCCCGCCTGGTGGTGGGCTTCCAGCCGCTCCAGGAGGGAGCGGGGGTCGTTGTTCTTCATGGGTATCACCTTAATTACTATAATATATGGTCCTGTTGGTTCCGGACGGGGTGGGGCCCCGCAGGTGGGGCCGGGGGCCTG
>URCB01000124.1 GCA_900546255.1 uncultured Eubacteriales bacterium | reverse complement strand
GGCCCTCTTTCTCCCCATTTCTCGGGAGAAATGGGGACCCCCGCCGGGCAGGCGGCCCCCCCGGGGCGCTGCGCCCCAAGGGCAGCTTCGGAGCGGCCAACCTGTAGGGTACGCAGTCTCTTACAACCCCTCGTCCTCCGGGAACCCCAGCATCAAATTCATGTTTTGCACCGCCGCCCCAGAGGCTCCCTTGCCCAGGTTGTCAAAGAGGGCGGTGATGGTGGTCTGCTCCTCGTGGCCGCAGACGATGAGTCGGAGCTGGTTGGTGCCCACCAAGGTGTCGGAGTAGATCACCGGCTCATCCCCCCCGAAGGGGGCCACGGAGACGAAGGTCTGCCCCTCGTAGTAGGCCTCTAGGACGTTGTAGAGGTTATAGGCCGTGGGTCTGCCGGGGAGGGTGTCGTTGCGGAACAGCACCGTGGTGGCCATCCCCTGGGGATAGTCCCCCAGAATGGGGTGGAACACCGGCGGGGCCGTCAGGCCGCAGACGTGGACCATCTCCGGCAGGTGCTTGTGGTGAAGGGTGGTGCCGTAGATCCGGGCCGAGGCGTGGCGGGGATCCCGGTTGGGATCCTGGTACTCGGCGATGAGCTTCTTCCCCCCGCCGGTGTAGCCGGTGAGGGAGTAGGCGCACAGAGGATAGTCCTGGGGGAGCAGCCCCAGCTGCACCAGGGGGTACACCGAGGCGATGAACCCCGAAGCGTGGCAGCCGGGGTTGGCCACCCGCTGGGAGTGGACAATGGCCTCCCGGTGCCGGGGGGAGAGTTCCGGGAACCCGTAGTCCCACCCAGGGGCCGTGCGGTGGGCAGTGGAGGCGTCAATCACCCGGGTGTGGGGATTGTCGATCATGGCCACCGCCTCCCGGGCAGCGTCATCGGGCAGGCAGAGAAAGACCAGGTCGGCGGCGTTTAAAAACTTCTTCCGCTCCGCCGGGTCCTTCCGCTTGTCCTCGTCGATGGCGATGAGTTCAATGTCCTGGCGGGCGGCCAATCGCTCCTCGATCTGCAGGCCGGTGGTGCCCTCCCGTCCGTCGATAAAAATCACAGGTTTCATGCTTCACGCTCCTGGACGAACTGCTTCATGTTCTCGATCTGCACCTTAACCGCCTCCGGGGCGGGCCCCCCGTAGACCTTACGCCCGTTCACGCAGGTCTCTAGGGAGAGGGCGTCGTAGACGTCTGCCTCGAAGTAGGGGGAGACCTTCTGGTACTCCTCCAGGGGGAGGGTCTCCAGGCTGTGGCCGGTGTCCACGCAGTGGCCCACCAGCTTGCCCACAATGCCGTAGGCCTCCCGGAAGGGCATGCCCTTCTTGGCCAGGTAGTCGGCGCAGTCGGTGGCGGAGATGAAGCCGCCGTTGGCCGCCGCCCGCATGTTGGCCCGGTTCACGGTGAGGGTGTCAATCATGGCGGTGAACACGGGCAGGCACAGCTCCACGGTGTCAATGGTGTCAAACACCGGCTCCTTGTCCTCCTGCATGTCCTTATTATAGGCCAGGGGGATGCCTTTCATCACCGTGAGCAGGGTGATCAGGGAGCCGTACACCCGCCCCGTCTTGCCCCGGACCAGTTCGGCCACGTCGGGGTTCTTCTTCTGGGGCATGATGGAGGAGCCGGTGGCGTAGGCGTCATCCAACTCGATGAACTTAAACTCCCAGCTGCACCAGAGGATGAGCTCCTCCGAGAACCGGGACAGGTGCATCATGAGAATGGAGCAGGCGGAGAGGAACTCAATGGCAAAGTCCCGGTCGGACACCCCGTCCAGGGAGTTGTCCATGGGCTTTTGAAAGCCCAGGAGCTCCGCCGTGCGGAACCGGTCCACCGGATGGGTGGAGGTGGCCAGGGCCCCGGAACCCAGGGGGGACTCGTCCAGCCGGGCCCGGCAGTCCTCCAGCCGGGTAATGTCCCGGCGGAACATGTTGGCATAGGCCATCATGGCGTGGGCGAAGGTGATGGGCTGGGCTCGCTGGAGGTGGGTGTACCCCGGCATGATGGCGTCCAGGTTGCCTTCCGCCTGGCGGATGAGGGCCTTTTCCAGGTTCAGGAGCATCCCCACAATGACGGGGATCTCCTCCTTCACGAAGAGGCGGAAGTCCAGGGCCACCTGGTCGTTCCGGCTGCGGGCGGTGTGCAGCCGCTTGCCGGTGGCGCCGATGCGCTGGGTGAGCAGGACCTCCATGTTCATGTGGATGTCCTCGCTGTCCTTGGTGAATTCCACCTTTCCCTCCTCGATTTCTTGGAGAAGAACCTTCAGGGTCTCCACGATCTTTTCCGCCTCTTCCTTGGCGATGATCCCCTGCTCCCCCAGCATGGTGGCGTGGGCGATGGAGCCGGTGATGTCCTGCCGGTAGAGCCGGGCGTCGAAGGAAATGGAGGAGTTGAAGTCGTTGACCTTGTCGTCGGTTTCCTTTTGGAACCGGCCAGCCCATAGTTTCATAGTCAAAAATCCTTTCCATAGAAACGGCGGCGAGCAGGACCCAAAGCGATCCTGCCCACGCCTGATCTTTTGTTGTCTTTCGCCCTGGGGCGAGCCTGCCGGCATCGGCAGGTGGTCCTTTCTGGACCAGCGCAGGCTCAAACCTGCCATGTGCTCCCCCGCCCCTGTCCGGGGCGGGGATCCAGGCTTTCTCTAAGAGAAAGCCCGGACGCAAAGAGTCGCAGGGGAAACCCCCCGCACTCCCTGGAAAAAACCGCTCGCTGGGGCTCGCTTCCTCTTTTGCGTCGGAGGAAAGCGCCGCGGTCTCTTTCTGGCAAAAGTGCACCAGACCAGATTTGGAAACGCATATTCGGTGAAAAAAATTTTTTGCTGGATCTTGCTCTGTGGAAAAATCCAGTCTGAAAAAATCTCAAAAAAGAAAGTCTCCAAAT
>URCB01000123.1 GCA_900546255.1 uncultured Eubacteriales bacterium | reverse complement strand
GGCTTTCTCTAGAGAAAGCCTGGATCCCCCGCCCGGGACCGGGCGGGAAACCACCTCGCAGGTGCCAACCTGCGCCGGTCCCAGTGGGACCAGCTACCGATGACGGAGACCCCCAAGGCGCTGCGCCCCGAGGCACCGTAAGAGCCACGACCACCCAAAGGGTACGCAGTACCCTACCGGGCTCCCGCCCGGAGTCGGGCGGGAAACCCACGTTGCAGGTCTGGACCTGCGCCGGTCCAAACGGACCACCTACCAACGACCGAAACAGAGCCGGCCCGCCCGGCTCCCCCCTCCTCTCATGGAGCATGGAGAAAGGAGCACCCCCTATGACCCACCAGGACTATATGCGCCAGGCCCTGGCCCTGGCCCAGGAAGCCGCCGCCGCCGGGGAGGTCCCCGTGGGCTGCGTCATTGTGGACAAGGACGGCCAAGTCATCGGCCGGGGCCGCAACCGCCGGGAGGAGGAGAAGAACCCCCTGGCCCACGCCGAGCTGGACGCCATCGCCGACGCCTGCCGGCGGTACGGGGACTGGCGGCTGAAGGGGGCCCGGCTCTACGTCACCCTGGAGCCCTGCCCCATGTGCGCCGGGGGGATCATCTCCGCCCGGATCCCGGAGATCTACTATGGGGCCAAAGACGCGGGCTTTGGGGCCTGCGGCTCCATCCTGAACCTCTTTGAGGAGGACTTCCGCCACCACCCCAAAATCGTGGGGCACATCTTAGAGGCGGAGTGCGCCGCCCTGCTCCGGGACTTTTTTGCCCAGGTGCGAGAAAAAGAGATGCAAACTTAAAGGAATTGTAACAATTGCGGCCTTTTTTTGTAACATGTCCTTGGTAAGATATCCTTGCAAGAGTCAAGAAAGCTTCTTTTCATTTTTAACCTTCGGGAAAACGGGGGCCAGCGAGTGGTTTACGCGGGCCCTTTTTTCCTGCCCTTTTTTAGGGCCAGAGCAGGCCGAGCAGACAGAACCCGCTCTGGCCCAGGCAGGCCAGCAGGATGGGGTACACCCAAAGGGGCCAGGGATACTTCATGGGGAACGCCTCCAGACCATTCCTCTCAAGGGAGGATAAAATGCCGCATTTTCCCCATGATAAGACAGAGTATATCCCAAAGTCAAGGGAAATGCAGGATTTTATATCCTAATAACGGGAAAGACATAGCATATAATATCCCATAGGAAAGAAGGGAATGCTATGTACGAGGAGTTCTTTTCCCGCCGCCTGGCCCAGCTGCGGGCCCAAAAGGGCGTCTCTGCCCGGGAGATGAGTTTGGCCATCGGGCAGAACAGCAGTTACATCAACCGCATTGAAAACCAGCGTGCCTTTCCCTCCATGCAGGGCTTTTTTTACATCTGTGAATACCTGGGCGTCACCCCCGGCGCCTTTTTTGCCGACCCGGACGCCGGCGGGGCGGAGGGGGTGGCCGGGAAGTTTGCCCGCCTCACCCCGGCCCGCCAAGCCCTGGTGGAGGCGCTGATGGACCAGCTGGCAAAGCCCCCGGAATAGAAGGAAACCACCCCCGGACGCGCCGCGTCCGGGGGTGGTTTGCTCTAGGGTGAGGATTATGACAGGACGGTGATTCCGTCTACAATGTAGTGGAAGGTGGGGGTGGAGCTGTCCTGGTTCTCCGTATAGTAGTCCCCATCCCCCAGGGAGAGGACCTCCCCGTCGCCGGCCACCCCGTGGAGGGGTCCGGCAAAGACCTGGAGGCTCCCCTCCTCCAGGGCGGCAGCGGCGTCTTGGATGGCCTGGGCGGTGCCGGAGGCCACCGCGGAGGCATTCAGATCGGTGAGGCCGCAGGCTCCGTCGGCATAGCTGCCGCACCAGTCCTGGGGGATCTCCTCCCCCTCCAGCAGGCAGGTGAGGGCGTAGGTGTAATAGGCCTCCCAGTGGATCTGGACTGCGGTCAGGGCGGCGTCTGGGGCCACCTCGGCGATGTCCTGGTGGCAGCCCACCACAAAGACCCCGTTGGCCTGGGCGGCCTCGGCGGTGGCGGCGGTGTTGGTGTTGTAGGACAGCACGTCGCAGCCCAGGTCGATGAGCCCCTGGGCCAGCTGGGTTTCCTGCTCTGCATCGGACCAGGCGTTGGTGTAGCGGACCACCATGGTGACCTGGTCATTGACGCTTTTGGCCCCCAGGTAGTAGGCGGTGAAGGCGGAGATCCCCTGGGCGGAGGGGAAGGCGGCCACATAGCCCAACCGGTTGGTCTCGGTTTTCTGTCCGGCGGCGATGCCGGCCAGGTACCAGGCCTGGTAGACCTGGGCGTAATGGGTGTGGGTGTTGTCCAGGGCATCCTGGTTTCCCTGGGAGCCCCCCGCCTGGCAGACGGGAAGGTCCGGGTGGCTGACGGCGGCTTCGATCAGCGCCGTCTCATGGCCGGAGGCGGCGGAAAAGAGGATCTGGCAGCCTGCCTCCGTCAGTTCCTGGATGGTGTCGGCGCAGGTGTCGTCCTCCGGGACGTTGGAGCGCACCAGGACCTGGGTGTCATAGTCAATCCCCAGGGCCTGGCAGGCGGCCTGCAGGCCCTGGATGTGGTTTTGGTCATAGGGATCCTCCTCCTGCCCCGGCAGAAGCAGGCCGATCTGGACGGTGTCTGCGGTGGGGGTGGGTTCGGTGTCCCCCTGATCCTGGCCGCAGGCGGCCAGGGAGAGGAGAAGGGTAGCGGCTAGGAGGGCCGCTGGGATCTTTGATTGTTTCATCAGCATCATCCTTTGGGGAATTTTGGGAGGGGCGGGGAAGGTTTGCGCTTCGTTCGGGGCGGTAGAGTACGGGGGTGTCAGATAGTCTGCTTGGTGTGAGGCCCCTCCCAAAATTGGGGGTTGCACCCCGACCCGCGCCGGCGAAGCCGGCACTCTCGGGGTGAGAAGTATGTTTTG
>URCB01000122.1 GCA_900546255.1 uncultured Eubacteriales bacterium | reverse complement strand
CACCTCGCAGGTGCTAACCTGCGCCGGTCCAAACCCGGACCACCTGCCGACGGCAGAGAAGGCCCGCCCGGCCCCGCCGGGCGAGGCCCCGGGCCCCCGGCCCCACCTGGGATAGGGGAGCCCTCAGAGCTTCCCCTTTAGCTCGTAAAGAAGGTTCAACGCCTGAATGGGGGTGAGGTTCTCCACCGGCGTGCTGCGCAGGGTGGCCAGAACCTCCTCCTCCCCCAGGGCGGTGAGGGAGACCTGTTTGGCCTCCCGAGCCGCGGGACGCTTGGGGGCGGCTTCCTGATTCTCCAGTTCCTGGAGAATCTCCCGGGCCCGGCGGATGAGTTTGGGGGGCAGCCCCGCCAGGCTGGCCACCTCGATGCCGTAGCTCTGGTCGGCCCCCCCGGGGACAATCTTGCGCAGGAAGAGGATCTCATCCTTCCGCTTCCGGGCGGCGATGTTGTAGTTCTTCACCCCGGGCAGCTGGCCCTCCAGCACCGTCAGCTCGTGGTAGTGGGTGGCAAAGAGGGTCTTGGCCCCCAGGCGGCGGGGGTTGGCGCACCACTCCAGCACCGCCCGGGCGATGGCCATGCCGTCGTAGGTGGAGGTCCCCCGGCCGATCTCGTCCAGGATCAGCAGGCTCCGGGGGGTGGCGTGGCGGAGCAGTTCCGCCACCTCGGTCATCTCCACCATGAAGGTGGACTGGCCCCCCGCCAGGTCGTCCGAGGCCCCGATGCGGGTGAAGATCCGGTCCACCACCCCGATGTGGGCCGACCGGGCGGGGACGAAGGAGCCCATCTGGGCCATGAGGACCATAAGGGCCACCTGGCGCATGTAGGTGGACTTGCCCGCCATGTTGGGCCCGGTGAGGATGGCCGCCCGGTGGTCCTTGCCGTCCATGTAGGTGTCGTTGGGGACGAAGAGGCTGTCCTTCAGCATCTTCTCCACCACCGGGTGGCGGCCCTCGGTGATCTCCAGCTTGTCCGAGTGGTCCACCAGGGGCATGCAGTAGTTGTTCTCCGCCGCCACCAGGGCGAAGGCCGCCAGCACGTCGGCCTGGGCCACGGCCCCGGCGATCTCCTGGATCTGGGCGGCCTGGGCGGCGGCCTGATCCCGGATCTCACAGAAGAGCTGGTACTCCAGGGCCACAATCCGGTCCTGGGCGGAGAGGATGGTGTGCTCCATGTCCTTGAGCTCCTGGGTGATGTACCGCTCGCAGTTGACCAGGGTCTGCTTCCGGATGTACTCCGGGGGAACCTGGTCGTAGTAGGACTTGGAGACCTCGATGTAGTAGCCAAAGACCTTGTTGAAGCCCACCTTCAGGGACTTGATCCCCGTTTTCTCCTTCTCGGCGGCCTCCAGCTTGGCGATGACCCCCTTGGTATCGGTGAGCAGTTCCCGCAGCTGGTCCACGTCGGGGTGGTAGCCGGGGCGGATGAGGCCGCCCTCCCGGACGGAGAAGGGGGGCTCGTCCACGATGCCCCGGACGATGAGGTCGGTGAGCCCCGGCAGGCCCTCCAGGCCCCCCCGGACCTTGGCCAGGAGGGAAGGGCTCTTCCCCGGAAGATGGTTCTGCAGCAGGGGGAGTCTCTCCAGGCCGGCGGCCAGGGCCACCAGGTCCCGGGCCCCGGCGGTGCCGTAGACGATGCGGGAGATCAGCCGCTCCAAATCCGGGATCTCCCGGAGGACCTGGAGGAGCTCCTCCCGCTCTACGGCGTTGTCCACCAGCCAGCCCACCGCCTCCAGCCGGCGGGAGATGGCCACGGGGTCGATGAGGGGCCGGTCCATCCAGCTGCGGAGGAGGCGGCCGCCCATGGCAGTTTTCGTCTTGTCCAGCACCCAGAGGAGGGAGCCCTTCTTCTCCTTGCCCCGGATGGTCTCAGCCAGTTCCAGGTTCCGCCGGGCCACCGGGTCCAGCTCCAGGAACTGGCCGGTGGCGTAGTACCGCAGGGTGTGGAGGTAGGACAGGTCGGTCTTTTGGGTGGCGTAGAGGTAGTCCAGCAGGGCCCCTGCCGCCTGGATGGCAGGCTCCGCCCCCTGGGGCACCTGGTCCAGCCCCTGGGTGAACTGCCGGCGGACCCGCTCCCAGGCCCGGTCCAGGGCGAAGGCCGCCTCCCCGGCCTGCTCGATCCGGCAGCCCAGCTTGTTTTTCCCATAGTCCACCAGGGCCGGGTCCGCCGCCCCGGGGGAGAGGAGGACCTCCCGGGGGGCAAACCGGGCCAGCTCGTTCACCGCCCGGTTGGCCCACCCCTCCGCCGGGAAGAAGGTGAGGACCACCTCCCCGGTGGAGATGTCCCCAAAGCACAGCCCCGCCCCGGCGGGGGTGGCGCAGAGGGCGGCCAGGAAGTTGTTCTTCCCCTCCTCCAGCAGGTTCTCCTCGATGAGGGTGCCGGGGGTGACCACCCGGATCACCTCCCGGTCCACCAGCCCTTTGGCCTGGGCGGGGTCCTCGGTCTGCTCGCAGATGGCCACCTTGTACCCTTTGGCAATGAGCCGGGCGATGTAGGCCTCGGCGGAGTGGTAGGGCACCCCGCACATGGGGGTGCGCTCCTCCGGAGGCTTGTTCCGGTCCCGGGTGGTGAGGGTGAGGTTGAGCTCCTCCGCGGCCACCTTGGCGTCCTCGTCGAACATCTCATAGAAGTCCCCCAGGCGGAAAAAGAGCAGGCAGTCGGGGTGCTGGGCCTTGATCTCCAAATATTGCTTTTTCATGGGGGTGAGTTCTGGCATACTAATCTCTCTTTCTGTGGGAATTTTGGGAGGGGCGGGGAAGGTTTGCGCTTCGTTCGGGAGGGCAGTGTACGGGGGCGGTGGGTGTTCTGCTTGGCTGGAGGCCCCTCCCAAAATTAGGGGGATGCAGCCGCTGCGCGCGCCCTGCGGGCACACTGGCGGCTGAGAAGTATG
>URCB01000121.1 GCA_900546255.1 uncultured Eubacteriales bacterium | reverse complement strand
GGCTTTCTCTAGAGAAAGCCTGGATCCCCCGCCCGGGACCGGGCGGGAAACCACGTCGCAGGTTCTAACCTGCGCCCGTCCCCCCACCGGGGGGTACCTCCCCCCAAACAGACACCACCCCCGGCGAGCTGCTGTTCTCACCGGGGGCGGCATCTATTGCAAGTCAGTGTGTAGACAGGGTATCGTGGGTATGCCTCCCCACAGCCAGGCCGGCGGCCATGATGACCAGGCAGACGGCCATGCCCAGGAAGAGGGAGTCGAAGGGCAGGTTCATAAAGTTCCCTGCCAGAACGGCGATGGGCCCGGCCAGGATCGCCGTGAGGGTAAAGGCCCGGGGGATCTTTCCCTTGAGCCACAGGGCCCCGCACAGGGGCAGGAAGACCACCGCTCCCCGCAGGCCCATGGAGAGGAAGCCGAAGTCGTTGATCATAGCTCCAGGCACCAGGATGGCCACCACGGCAGCCGCCAATAGGATGCCCAGGATGGTACCCCGGGTCACCAGGAGGTTGGTGCGGGAGTCCCCCTTGACCCGGGCGCTCTTCCGGGAAAAAATGTCCGTCACCAGGATAGAGGCCATCCCCAAAGCCAGGCCGGAGCCACCCCCCACCACGGTGATGAACAAGGTCCCCAGCACCACCCCGCCGAAGAGGGCGGGCATAAACCGGGCCACAAACACCGGAAAGACCTGGGAAGTGGACTCAATCTGGATGAGCCCCTCTGGTACGCTCTGTCCCACGGCCTGGAGGGCGGCCACCTCGTCGGCAGTGATGCAGTGGCCCCGCATATACAGGCCGATGAGGATGCAGGCGATGCCGATGGGAGGGATGAGGCAGGCACTGAGGAGGGCGCCCTTCTTGGCGGCCCGGTCACTCTTCCCCGACCAGATGGCCTGGGCATAGGTCTGGGTGGACAGCACCCCCAGCACCAGGGACAGGCCGGAGCCAATGTCCTTGGAGGCCCTCCGGGCGATGAGGGAGGTGAACCGCTCGTGGACGGCCTGCTGGCTCTCCACCCCGCTGAGGGCGCCCAGGGGGGAGTTCACCAGCAGGTGCTCCACCGTCTCCAGCACCCCCCCGAAGCCGTTGGCCAGGTCGTAGACCAGCGCCCCGCCTGCAATGGCGGAGACATAGAGCAAAATGAGTTTCACCACGCCTCCCATGCCGGCGCCCCACACCCCGCCGAACATGACGTACACCGCCATGAGGAGGATGGAGATCAGGGCCGCCGCCAAATGGCTGACGGGGAAAATGGTGATCAGCAGCGCCGTGGCGGAGAGGATCTGGGCCACCACGCTGATGAAGATGCCGATGGAACTGAGCACACTCCCCCAAGTCTCCGCCCGGGGGCCGTACTCCCGGGAGACGATCTGCAGCAAGGTGGAGCATCCGCTGTGCCGCAGGGGCGCAGCGTAGCCCAACGCCAAAATCAGGCAGCCGATGCCCGACCCCAAGGTGAACCACCAGGCGGACATGCCGTAGTTAAAGGCCAGCTGGGCGGTGCCAATGGTGGCCTGGCCGCTGACCAAGGTTCCCATGATGGCGCCACAGACGATCCAGGCGCCGGCCTTGCCGCCGCCGCTGGCAAAGTCCGCCGCGGAGCGGACCTTCCGCCCGGAATAGATGCCCACGCCGATGATCAAAGCGATGGTGGCCAGCAGGCCCACCACGTGCCAGGGGGTCAAATGCATGTAGGGTCTCTCCTTTTCTCCCAAAGGGTACAAAAAAGCCGACAATGGGTGCGTCTACACAAACGCACGCCCATTTGCCGGCTTTCAAACAGAGCCTGGGGGCGGGGGAAATCCGCCCTCTTCCGTTCAAAACAGCGAAACAGTTGTACACCTTTTGTACAAAAACAGGATAGCACCTGGAGCCTTTTTTGTCAAGTCCTCCTGGGAACTTTTCTTCGCCTTGATTTTTCCCCGGGTTTGTGCTGAAATAAATCCGACAAGATTTCCCGAAAGGAGCGCCCGCCCATGCAATTTTGGAAAATGAACGGCGCCGGCAACGACTTTATCATCCTCAATAACATCCAGGAGGGCCTGCCGGCAGAGGCCTTCCCCGTTCTGGCCCGCACCCTGTGCACCCCCCACCGCTCCTTGGGGGCGGATGGCTTCATGGTGGTGGAGCCTGCCCAGGGGGAGGGGGACTTCCGGATGCGCTTTTACAACAGCGACGGCTCCGTGGGGGAGATGTGCGGCAACGGCGCCCGGTGCATCTGCCGCTACGGCTACGAGACCGGCCTGGCCGGCCCCACCCAGCGGGTGGAGACCACCGCCGGCCTGGTCATCGGGGAGCGGATCTCCCAGCGGGCCTATCGGGTCCGCCTCAACGACCCCACCACCCTCTCCCTCCATGAGGAACTGGAGGCGGAGGGGGCGGTTTGGCCCTGCGCCTATGTGGAGCTGGGCAACCCCGGCCTGCCCCACGCGGTGGTCCCCTACCCCGGCCTGGCCGGGGCAGATCCCCAGGCCCTCTTCCGCCTGGGCCGGGCCCTGCGGAACCACCCCCGGTTCCCCAAGGGGGCTAACGTGAACTTCTACGAGGTCACCGGCCCGGACCAGGTGCTGGAAAAGACCTACGAGCGGGGGGTGGAGGACTTCACCCTGGCCTGCGGCACCGGCACCGGCAGCGTGGTCACGGTACTCACCCTCCTGGGCCAGGTCAGCGGCCAGGGGGTTCAGGTGACCATGGCCGGCGGGGTGCTCACCGTAGACGTGGAGCGCCAGGGGGACCAGGTCACCGGGCTCTATCTCACCGGGCCCACCAACCTGGTGGCCAAAGGCGAGATCTTTGATGAGGATCTGGTGCTCCCCTGAGGGGGGCCGGTTCCAGGTACCCTATGGGTAGGTGGCTCTGAAGCCACCCTCGGGGCGCAGCGCCCCGGGGCCCCGCCTGCCCGGCGGGGGTCCCCATTTCTC
>URCB01000120.1 GCA_900546255.1 uncultured Eubacteriales bacterium | reverse complement strand
CGGCTTTCTCCGGAGAAAGCCGGGCTCCCGCCCGGAGTCGGGCGGGAACCCACGTTGCAGGTGCGAACCTGCGCTGGTCCAGAAAGGACCACCTGCCAGCGGCCAAGGCCCCCGGCCCCACCTAGGGGGCCTTGGCCCGTTTAGGTGGGACGAGACAGATTCCCCCGGCGGTTGAGTTCCGCCACCGCCTGGTCGATCTGGCGGCCCACCCATTCCACCTCCCGCCACAGCTCCTGGGCGGACAGCCGCAGCACCCCCGCCCGGAGGGCGGAGAGCTGGATGAGCCCGTCGGAGGTGGCCACCCGGACGGCGTAGTTCTTGCCGATCTCCTGGAGGAGCTTTTCGATGTACATATCCCCCGTCTCGTCCTGGCGGGTGTAGACCACGTGGATGTGGTGGTAGTCGGTGGTGGTGCCGGGGTTGCCCTTGACCTTGTACCCGTCAAAGACCAGCACCAGGCGGCAGCCCTTGTAGCCGGCGTAGTTGCTCAGAATGTCCATAAGCCGCTGGCGGGCGGCGTCCAGGTTTTCCCTGGCCAGGTCCTTCAGCGCGTCCCAAGCGAAGATCATGTTGTACCCGTCCACGATGAGGTACTGCTGCTTGGGGGGCGCGATGGCCACCTCCGGGGCTGGGCGGCGCTCCTGGGCCAGGAACTGGTACTCCCGGCGGCGCTGGGGGCCGAAGGTCCGCTGGAAGATGGCCTCCAGCTCCTTCTCGTCGATGTCCAGGTTCCGGGTGAACACCCGGGGGACGGGGGCGGGGTCCTCCGCCTTCCGGTCCGGGGTGAGGCAGCTTTCCAGGTGCATGTACTGGGGCACCTGGTCCCACTTCACCGTAAAGCCCCCGCCGTGGGCGCAGAACACCGAGTCTGGGGCGTGTTCCAAATCCCGCTCCGGGTCGTAGCCGGCGGCGGCCACCACCTGCTTCTGGTTGTGGCAGGGGGCGTAGCCGTGGAGGGAGCAGGAGAACTTCCCCCGGCCCCGGGTGTAGGCGGCCACGGTGAGGGGGTAGTCCTTCATCTCGGACACCGGGGCGGTGCCGGTGAGGGTGGCCCATTCCCCGTCGCTCTCCGGGGAGGCGAAGGTGCCCCCCATGGTCTGCAGGTCACTGATGGCCCGGCCCAGCTGGTCGGCGGGGAGGGTGAGGGTAAACTCGTACCAGGGCTCCAGCAGGACGCTCTGGGCCCCCATGAGGCCCTGGCGCACCGCCCGGTAGGTGGCCTGGCGGAAGTCGCCCCCCTCGGTGTGTTTGGGGTGGGCCCGGCCGGACATGAGGGTGATCTTCAGGTCCGTGATGGGGGCCCCGGTGAGGACCCCCCGGTGGGTGCGCTCGGCCAGGTGGGTGAGGATGAGCCGCTGCCAGTGGCCGGCCAGCACGTCCTCGCTGCACCGGGTGGCCAGCACCAGGCCGGACCCCTGGGGCAGGGGCTCCAGGAGGAGGTGGACCTCGGCGTAGTGCCGCAGGGGCTCGTAGTGGCCCACCCCCTCCACGGGGGCGGCAATGGTCTCCTTGTACAGGATGCGGCCCTGGTCCACCCCCACGGCCACCCCGAAGCGGTCCTGGATGAGGCGCTGGAGGACCTCGATCTGCACCTGGCCCATGAGGCGGGCGTGGATCTCCTGGTGGGCCTGGTCCCACACCAGGTGGAGCTGGGGGTCCTCCTCCTCCAGCTGGCGGAGCTTGGGCAGGAGGACCTTGGGGTCCACCTCCTCCGGCAGGAGGAGGCGGTAGGTGACCACCGGCTCCAGCAGAGGCGGGGGCGCGGGGGTGGCCGCCCCCAGGCCCTGGCCGGGGTAGGTCTGGGTGAGGCCCAGGGCGGCGCACACCTGGCCGGGGGAGACGGTGTCCACCGTCTGGAACTTGGCCCCGGAGTACAGGCGGAGCTGGGTGACCTTCTCCTCCACCCCCTCCTCCCCCTGGCGGGGGAGATAGGTCAGGGGGGCCCGGACGGAGAGGGCGCCCCCGGTGACCTTCAGGTAGGTCAGGCGGTTGCCCTGGTGGTCCCGGGCGATCTTAAAGACCCGGGCGGCGAAGGCCTCCCCGTAGGCCGGGGCCTCGGTGAAGGTCTCCAGCCCCTGGAGGAAGGTCTCCACCCCCTCCAAATGGAGGGCGGAGCCGAAGAACACCGGGGTGACCTTCCCCAGGCGGATGAGGCCGGACACGTCCCGGGGGGAGAGGGTCCCCGTGTCCAGGTAGCGCTCCAGCACCCCCTCCTCCCGGAGGGCCACGGCCTCGGCCCAAGTCTGGTCCTGGGTGGTGAAGTCCAGGCACCCCTCGTCCAGCCCCTTCTGCAGGCCGGCGAGAAGGGGTTCCCGCCCGGGGTTGGGCAGGTCCATCTTGGTGACGAAGAGGAAGGTGGGGATGTGGTTGCGCCGCAGCAGCCGCCACAGGGTCTCCGTGTGGGCCTGGACCCCGTCGGTGGCGGAGATCACCAGGATGGCGTAGTCCAGCACCTGGAGGGTGCGCTCCATCTCCGTGGAGAAGTCCACGTGGCCGGGGGTGTCCAGGAGGGTCACCGCCATTCTCTCGGTGCGGAACAGGGCCTGCTTGGAGAAGATGGTGATGCCCCGGGCCCGCTCTAGGTCGTGGGTGTCCAGGTAGGCGTCCCGGTGGTCCACCCGGCCCAGGGTGGGGATGGCTCCGGCGGTGTACAGCAGGGCCTCGGAGAGGGTGGTTTTGCCGGCGTCCACATGGGCCAGGACGCCGATGACCAGTTGTTTCATGGGGAGATCACCTCGAAAGGTTGGGTTGATGCCCCCTATTATACCAAAAAGCGCGGGGAAAAGATAGTCTCTCCCCGCAGGGGGAGAGGGGGGCTGGGCTGGCACCCAGGGGGCCTGGCGACTCCGGCGGGGGTCCTCTGTCGTCGGTAGGTGGTCCCGTTTGGACCTGCGCAGGTTAGCACCTGCGAGGTGGTTTCCCGCC
>URCB01000119.1 GCA_900546255.1 uncultured Eubacteriales bacterium | reverse complement strand
CCGTCTGGACAAGACCAACATCATCCACTGCCCCATCGGCAAGGTCTCCTTCGGCCCCGAGAAGCTGGGTGAGAACTTCAACACCCTCATGGGCGCCATCCTGAAGGCCAAGCCCGCCGCCGCCAAGGGCACCTATGTGAAGAGCTGCGTCGTCGCCTCCACCATGGGCCCCGGCATCAAGGTCAACGCCGCCAAACTGGTGTAAGACCGACAAAAAATTCTCGTATCCCCCGGAAAATTTCTTGACAGAACCTTTCCGGAATGATACAATATCACAGCGTTCCAAAGACAGCAGGTGCCCCATAAATCCTGCCGAGGATGCAGTCAAACAGCCCTTTCCCTGTGGGAAGGTCTGTCCCTACGATTGCTGCACGTCCCCGTGTCTTTTGGCGCGGGGACGTTTTCTTTGGTTCCCATTTTGATTGTGGAGGTGAAACAACTGTATGCCTAACGCAAAAATCCTCAGTGAAAAACAGGCCATCGTCGCTTCCCTGACCGAGAAGTTCCAGAATGCCGCCGCCGGCGTCATCGTGGACTACAAGGGCATCACCGTGGCAGAGGACACCGAGCTGCGTGCCAAGATGCGGGAGAACGGCGTGGAGTACTTCGTCATGAAGAACACCCTGTCCCGCTTCGCCGCCAAGAATGCCGGCCTGGACGAGCTGTGCGATGTCCTGGAGGGGACCACTTCCATCGCCATCTGCGAGGGGGATCCCGTGGCCGCTGCCAAGGTGGTGGCTGAGTTCTCCAAGAAGCTGGCTGACCAGAACAAGTTCTTCATCAAGGCTGGCTTCGTGGACGGCAAGGTCATCTCCGTAGAGGAGGTTAAGGCCCTGGCCGACCTGCCCAGCAGAGAGGTCCTGGTGGCCACCGTTCTGGGCACCCTCATTGCCCCCATCCGTGGTCTGGCCACTGTGCTGGACGCCAACATCTCTGGCCTGGCCCGCGTGATGCAGGCCATTGCCGACCAGAAGGGCGAGTAAGCCCATCCCCTGTTTCCAACAGAGACACCCCTGGTAAACCAATTATTTTTACTATACTATTTGGAGGTATCCTACTATGGCAAGCGAAAAGATCACCGCTCTGATTGAAGAAGTTAAGGCTCTGACCGTCCTGGAGCTGTCCGAGCTGGTTCACGCCCTGGAAGACGAGTTCGGCGTTTCCGCCGCTGCTCCCGTTGCTGTTGCCGCCGCTGCTGCTCCCGCTGCTGAGGCCGCCGCTGAGAAGACCGAGTTCGACGTGGTTCTGGCCAGCTTCGGCGACGAGAAGATCAAGGTCATCAAGGCCGTCCGTGAGATCACCGGCCTGGGCCTGGCTGACGCCAAGGCTGTCGTTGAGGCCGCTCCCAAGGCCATCAAGGAAGGCGTGTCCAAGGACGAGGCCGAGGAGCTGAAGAAGAAGCTGGAAGAGGCTGGCGCCAAGGTCGAGCTGAAGTAATTTCCCTTCTTTTCTCATTGCTATCCAGAGCCCTCTGGCACTGTGCCAGAGGGCTCTTCCCATTTTCTCTAAAAATATTTTTATGGCGGCTGAATGGATCGCCTCCCCTCCCTCGTGTTATTGGTAGAAGGCGGAAACGCCAAACCAAGCAAGGAGGAACGCATTATGAAACCATCTCGCATTGCCATTCTCATCGCCGTCATTCTGTTGGTGGTGGGCGGTACCACCGCTTTCGCCGCCAGTTCCGGCGCTGTCCAGCAACCCAACACCAACTGTGCCTTCCGGGATGCCGACGGGAACGGGATTTGTGACGTCTGCGGTGCCGCCCAAACCGCCGCCACCTGCTCCCGCTGCGGCAACCACTACACCGACGCCGACGGCGACGGAATCTGCGACAACTGTCCCGCCGCCCAGACGACCACTTCTTCCAGGGGCCAGGGCAATGCCTGGCACCACACAGAGCACGCCGGGCACGGCCATCAGACCGGCCACCATTGGGGAGGGCACCACGGCTGCTGAGCCATCATCAGAAGAGAGAGGACACCATGCGGAGTGAACAAGAGGTCAACGCCGCCATCGACCGGTACGCCGACACCGTCCGGCGGCTGTGCATGCTGCATCTGAAAAACTATGCGGACACCGAGGACATCTTTCAGACCGTTTTCCTCAAGTACGCCCTCCACACGGCCCCTTTCGCCGACGGAGAGCACGAGAAGGCCTGGCTCATCCGGGTCACCCTCAACGCCTGCAAAGATCTGCTGAAAAGCGTCTTCCGCAGCCGGACCGTGGCCTTGGAGGCAGCGGCGAATCTGCCCGCCCCGGTCCCCCAGGAGAACCAGGAAGTGCTGGAGGCCGTCCTGGCCCTGCCGAAAAAGTACAGAGATGTGGTTTACCTCCACTACTACGAGGGGTACTCCGCCCCAGAGATCGCGGGGCTGCTCCACCGAAACGTAAACACCATCTACACCTGGCTGGGCCGGGCCAAGGCCCTGCTGAGAACCGCACTGGAGGAAGGGGGTGGAGAGGATGGATGACCGGATCCGCGCAGCCTTTGACGCCATCCACGCAGAGGAAGCGCTCAAGGAACACACCAAGGCCGCGCTGGCCGCCCGGCAGCGCCCGGCGGTCCGCCGGCGGCGTCGTTGACCGTTTTCAGGTTGACCACGCCGGGGTACTCGTTGTAGATGTCGTAGAGCCGGTGGTAGTCCAGCAACTCGTCGTGGACGAAGCGGGCCTGCCGGGTGAAGTCCGCCTCGCTCTCGGCGTACCCCGTGATGGAGGTGGCGGTGTCGAACAGATCCCAGTAATTGGCCTCGTACCGCTGGGGGCCCTTGTCCCCGCAGGCAGCCAGGGACAGCAGCAGCGCCGCCAGCAGCAGCGCCGCGATGGTTTTTTTCATGGTATCACTTCCCGAATTCCCACTATACCGGGCGGAAAGTCGCCTGTCAAGCACTGTATTTTGGAGATGGGGGCATCACCTGGAGGCCCGGCCTCCGGCGGCGGGATTCTTTG
>URCB01000118.1 GCA_900546255.1 uncultured Eubacteriales bacterium | reverse complement strand
GGGCTTTCTCTAGAGAAAGCCTGGATCCCCCGCCCGGGACCGGGCGGGGAACCACCTCGCAGGTTCTAACCTGCGATGGTCCAAACCGGACCACCTACCGACGGCAGAGAGGCCCCGCCCGGCGCGGGGCCTTACACCGTAATCTCCGCGCTGTGCCCCGCCAGGGCACCAGCGTACTTCTCCAGCACCGGCTGGATGCAGTCCCGGAGGAACCGCTCCACCTGCTCCGGGCAGCAGCCGATGTAGTCCGCCGGGTCCAGGTGGCGGAGGATCTGCTCCCGGGTCAGGCCAAAGGCCGGGTCGGCGGCGATGCGCTCCAGGAGGTCGTTGTCCTTCCCCTCGTCCTTCACCCGGCTGCCGGCGGCCAGGGAGTGGGTGCGGATGCGCTCGTGGAGGGCCTGCCGGTCTCCCCCCGCCTTCACGGCGTCCATGAGGATGTTCTCCGTGGCCATGAAGGGGAGCTCCTCCTGGATGTGCTTGGCGATGACCTTTTCGTGGACCACCAGGTTGGAGGCCACGTTCTCATAGAGGTTCAGGATGGCATCCACCGCCAAAAAGGCCTCGGACACGGAGATCCGCTTGTTGGCCGAGTCGTCCAGGGTGCGCTCGAACCACTGGACGGAGGCCGTCATAGCTGGGTTCAGGCTGTCGGCCATGACGTACCGGGCCAGGGCACAGATCCGCTCCGACCGCATGGGGTTGCGCTTGTAGGGCATGGCGGAGGAGCCCACCTGGTGCTTCTCAAAGGGTTCCTCGATCTCCTTCATGTGGCACAGCAGCCGCAGGTCGGTGGCAAACTTGTGGGCCGACTGGGCGATGCCGGACAGGGTGGCCAGGATGGCCGCGTCCACCTTTCGGCTGTAAGTCTGGCCGGTAACGGGCTGCACCTGGTCGGGGCCGAAGCCCATCTCCACGGCGATCTTCCGGTCCAGCTGGCGCACCTTCTCCTGATCCCCGGCGAAGAGCTCCAGGAAGCTGGCCTGGGTGCCGGTGGTGCCCTTGCAGCCCAGGAGCTTCAGGTGGTCCAGGCGGTACTCCACCTCCTCCAAGTCAGAGAGGAGTTCGTTCATCCATAAGGTGGCCCGCTTGCCCACGGTGACCATCTGGGCGGCCTGGTAGTGGGTGTAGCCCAGGGTGGGCAGGGCCTTGTACCGGCCGGCAAACTTCGCCAGGCTGGCCAGCACCCGCACCAACTTGTCCCGGATGAGCTGGAGGCCCTCCTTCATCAAAATCACGTCCGTATTGTCCCCCACGTAGCAGCTGGTGGCCCCCAGGTGGATGATGGGCATGGCGTTGGGGCAGTGGGCCCCGTAGGCGTGGATGTGGGCCATCACGTCGTGGCGGAGCTCCTTCTCCTTCTGGGCGGCCAGGTCGTAGTCGATGTGGTCACGTTCCCGCTCCATCTCGTCGATCTGGGCCTGGGTGATGGGCAGGCCCAGTTCCATCTCCGCCCGGGCCAGGGCGATCCACAGCCGGTGCCAGGTGGTAAACTTCTTGTCCGGGGAGAAGAGGTACAGCATCTCCCGGCTGGCGTACCGGGATGCCAACGGGCTTTCATAGGTGTCTTTCATAGCAGTCTAACCTCGTTTCGTCGCAGGGGAAAATTCCGTTTTTTACCGAGGATACTATAGCATAAAAGGGGATGGTTTGCAAGGCGGCGCGGCCTGTCCCCTCGCCCCGCAGCCCGCTCCCGCCCTCTGTGCATTTTCTCTTTCCTCCCTTCCCTCCGGCCCGGATCTATGGTATACTATGGGGTCCAATCATTCCACCGGAACAGGAGGGGTGCCCTGTGGCCTATGAAAACTGTCTGGACTACCTGCGTCTGCGGGGGATCTTCCCCGGGAGCGTGGCCCCCTTCTGCCCGGTGGATAACCTGATCCTCTCCGTCTGCGCCTACGTCCCCTGGGAGGAGGCCGTGCCCACCCTCCGGGACGGGGACTGGCTCCCCTTCCCCCAGGCGGTGGAGGCCCTCACCAGCCACCCGGACTGGGACGCGGTGGGCCTCATCATGCCCAAGGACACCCCCACCCTGGTGGTGGAGGCCGCCCGCAGCCCCCGGTTCCGCCCCCTGTCCCTGGGGTGCTGCGAGCACGTGCAGGACGAGAACACCCAGTTTACCGCCCTCACCTACCGCCTGCCCGACGGCACCCTCTACCTGGCCTTCCGGGGCACCGACGACTCCCTGGCCGGGTGGAAGGAGTGCTTCGCCCTGAGCTACACCACCGTCCCCGCTCAGAAGCTGGCCCAGGAGTACCTGATTCAAGTGGCCCGCCGGTACCCCGGCAAGCTCCGGGTGGGGGGCCACTCCAAGGGGGGCAACCTGGCGGTGTGGGCGGCGGTGCACGCCCCGCCCCTGGTCCGCCGGCGGATCCTCCAGGTGATCAGCAACGACGGCCCTGGCTTCGGCCGGGACCTCACCACCACCCGGGCCTACCAGGAGCTGGCAGACCGGATCGTCACCTACGTCCCCCAGGCCTCCCTGGTGGGCACCCTCCTCCACCAGGACCCCCGGGCCAGGATCATCCAGAGCCACGGGGCAAGCACCGTGGGCCAGCACGACCCCTTCTCCTGGGAGGTCAAGGGGACTGGCTTTGTCCCCCTCCCCCACCGCTCCCGCCGGGGCGAGCGGGAGTCGGCGGGCTTCCGGGGGTGGGTGGACTCCATGAACCCCCAGGAGCGGGAGGAGTTCACCGAAGTGTTCTTCTCCCTGCTGGCCGCCTCCCAGGCGGAGACCCTGTCCGAACTCTCCCAGGGCTGGGCAGACAGTGCCCTGGCCGTGGTGTCCGCCTATGCCGCCCTGCCGCCGGAGATCCGGCGGGATATGCTGCGGTTTATTTGGCGCTTGCTAAAAAACCTCAGCTGGGGAATTTTGGGAGGGGCAAGCGGGGACTGAGCTTCGTTCGGGAGGGCAGTGTACGGGGGTGTCAAGGGTTCTGCTTGGTGGGAGGCCCCTCCCAAAATTGGGGGATGCAGCCGCTGCGCGCGCCCTGCGGGCACAC
>URCB01000117.1 GCA_900546255.1 uncultured Eubacteriales bacterium | reverse complement strand
GGGAGAAATGGGGACCCCCGCCGGGCAGGCGGGGCAACGGGGCGCTGCGCCCCAAAGTTGGGAACAGCCCCGGCCACCCAAAGGGTACGCAGTCCCCTCCCCCGCAGTTGCCGGCAGGAAACCACACGTCGCAGGCCTCTGCCGGCAAACGGCAAAAAGCCCCCCTGCCGATCTCAGCAGGGGGGCCAAGAGGCCTCAACGGCCCTCTTCCATGGCGGTGATCTCACCCACCCGGCGGGCGTGGCGGCCGCCTTCAAAGTCGGTGTTCAGAAAGACCTCCACAATCCGCTCAGCCAGGTTGGGGCCCACCATGCCCGCGCCCATGGCCAGCATGTTGGCATCGTTGTGGCGGCGGGTCATCTCTGCCGACAGGGGGTCGCTGCACAGGGCGCAGCGGATGCCCTTCACCTTGTTGGCGGCGATGGAGATGCCGATGCCCGTGGTGCAGATGACAATGCCCTTCTCACATTCCCCAGAGGCCACCGCCTCGGCAGCGGCCTTGCCGAAGATGGGGTAGTCGCAGCTTTCCTTGCTGTCACAGCCGTAGTCCTTGTAGGGGATGTGCTTCTCGTCCAGATAGGCTTTCACCCGCTGCTTCAGGTCAAAGCCGCCGTGGTCAGAACCCAGTGCGATCATGGTAGGGTACCTCCTTCGTTATTTCAGCCGGATCATCTCCGGTTTTCTCTCGTGGTAGACGGCCACATAGCGGAAGCCGCAGTCGGCCATCATGGTATAGGCTTCCTGGATCCCCTTGCCCAGGGGGCCAGGGGCGTGGGCATCGGAGCCCACGGTGAGAATCTCGCCCCCCAACTCCTTGTAGTCCTGGAGGAGGGGGATCCACTGGGCCAGGGTCTGGCCCTTCCAGGTGTTGATCTCCATACCCCGGCCGGAGTCGATGGCCAGCCGGAGGATCTCCCGGATCTGGTCCCGGTACCGCCCCAGGTCCGGGGTGTCGTAGGGGCCGTTCATGTACCGCAGGGGGTAGATGACGTGGCCCACCACATCGTAGTACGGGGCGGCCGCCATCTGCAGCATGGAGGCGAAGTAATTGTCCAGCGCGGCGTAGCACTGGTCCAGGGTGTCGTAGGGGAGGAGGTAGAAGTCCGTCCCCCCGGCCGTCTCGTCCTGGTTGTGGCAGGAGCCGATGACAAAGTCCAGCCCCGGCTGGCGGAGGATGGTCTCTGCGGCCTCGGGGAAGAGGTGGGCCATGCCGAACTCCAGGCCCAGGGGCAAATCCACCCGGGCCCCGAAGGCGTCCAGCATCCCCTTCCGCTCCCGGAGGACGGGGCCCCAGTCATAGGTGAGGGTGCGCTCCCCCTCCAGGCTCAACAGGTCACAGTGGTCGGTAAGGCACATCACGTCCAGGCCGTACTCCCAGGCGGCTTTGGCCATCTCCACCATGGGGGCGTTGCTGTCCGGAGAGACCCGGGAATGGGTGTGGCAATCTGCAAGAAACATGGGGATATCCTTTCCCGGCCCGGGCCGTTACTTCTTTTTCCGTCGGTGGAACACGGACTTGCTCTCCCCTTCCTCACTGGCGGAGGGGGGGACTTCGCCCATGGTCTCGGCAAACTTCCGCAGGGCCTCCTTCTGGGCCTCGTTGAGGTTCCGGGGGATCTCCACCCGGATGGTGACGTACTGGTCCCCCCGGCCGCGGCCGTTGAGGACGGGGACGCCCTTCCCCCGCAGGCGGAGGGTGGTGCCCGGCTGGGTGCCCGGCTCCACTTTGCACTTGATCTTCCCGTCCAGGGAGGGGATCTCAATCTCTCCACCCATGGCAGCCTGGTAGACCGACACCGCCTGGTCCAGGTAGATGTGGCTGCCCTCCCGGCGCAGCCGGGCGTGGGGCATCACGTTGATGCCTACGATAAGGTCCCCGGCGGGGCCCCCGTTGCGGCCCATGTCGCCCTGGCCTCGGACGGAGATGGCCTGGCCATTGTCGATGCCGGCGGGGACTTTGATGTGGACCTTCTTCTGCCGGCGCACGCCGCCGCTGCCGCCGCAGGCCTTGCACTTCTGATGGATGATCTTCCCCTCGCCCCGGCAGTTGGGGCAGACGGTGGAGGTGGACATGGTGCCGAACACCGTCCGCTGCTGGACCCGCACCTGGCCGCTGCCGTGGCACTCGGGGCAGATCTCCGCCGTGGTCCCCGGCTCGCAGCCGGTGCCGCCGCAGACGTCGCAGGCCTCCACGTGCTGGATGTTCACGTCCTTCTCGCAGCCGAAGGCAGCCTCCTCCAGGGTGAGGGTCAGGCTGGTCCGGACGGTACTCCCCTTGGCCGGGCCGGTGCGGGAGGCGCCGCCGCCCCCACCAAAGCCCCCAAAGCCGCTGCCGCCAAAGAAGGACCCGAAGAGGTCCCCCATGTCAAAGCCGCCGAACCCGCCAAACCCGCCGCCGGCACCGCCGGCGCCGAAGTTGGGGTCCACCCCGGCGAAACCGAACTGGTCGTACTTGGCCCGCTTATCCTTATCGGAAAGGACCTCATAGGCCTCGTTGATCTCCTTGAAGCGGGCCTCGGCGGCTTTGTCCCCGGGGTTGAGGTCCGGGTGGTTCTGCTTGGCCAGCTTCCGGTATGCCTTTTTCAATTCCTCGTCCGTGGCGTTCTTCTTCACGCCCAGGACCTCGTAGTAATCTCGTTTATTCTCTGCCATCGCTTTCTCACCTCGCTATAGGCTCACAGGAGGGCGGTTGCCTGCCCTCGGCATTTCACACAAGCAGGGGGACAGGAAATCCTGTCCCCCGCTGCTTGGGTTGGATTGTTCGGAATTACTGGTCGTCCACCACGGTGTAGTCGGCATCCACCACATCGTCGGGACCTTTACCGGCATTGGTGCCGCCGGTGCTGCCGGCTGCGCCGCCAGCGGCCTGGCCGCCCATGTCGGGGCCGGGCTGGCCGCCCTGGGCGCCGGTCTGCTGGTACATCTTCTCGCTGACCTTGTAGAAGGCCTGGGTCAGACCCTCGGTGGCGGTCTTGATGGCCTGGATGTCGGTGCCCTTCAGGGCCTCCTTCACCTTGTTGATCTCGCCTTCCAGCTCGCTGACCTCGCTGGCGTCCAGCTTATCCTTCATTTCGCTCAGAGCCTTCTCGCTCTGGTAGACCATCTGGTCGGCCTGGTTGCGGGTGTCCACCTCGTCCTTGCGCTTGGCGTCCTCGGCGGCAAACTGCTCAGCCTCCTTGACGGCCTTCTCAATGTCGTCCTTAGACATGTTGGTGGAGGAGGTGATGGTGATGTGCTGCTCCTTGCCGGTGCCCAGGT
>URCB01000116.1 GCA_900546255.1 uncultured Eubacteriales bacterium | reverse complement strand
GCTTTCTCTAGAGAAAGCCTGGATCCCCCGCCCGGGACCGGGCGGGAAACCACGTGGCAGGTGCCAACCTGCGCCGGTCCCAGCGGGACCAGCTGCCGATGACGGAGGGCCCCCGGGGCGCTGCACCCCGTGGCACCGTAAGAGCTCCACCACCCGAAGGGTACGTAGTACCCTGCCGCGCCCCCGCCCGGGACCGGGCGGGAACCCACCTCGCAGGTCCTAACCTGCGCCGGTCCAGAAGGAACCCCCTGCCGATGGCGACCCCGGTAGAGCCCCCCACCAATGCCATCCATGAACCGCCGGCCTGGCCGGCCTCCCCTTGCGAAAGGAATTGACCCCATGAATCTCATCGAAACCTTCGGCGCCAAAGTGGGCGCCCTGTCTGAAACCAACCCCCAGCGGGCCCGGGCGCTGCTCTCCGCCGGCTTCCGGGCCAACGGGGTGAAGAATAAGGTGGCCGGAAAAAAGGCCACCAAGTCCGACCGGATGCTCTTCCAGCTGGTCAACCACGCCATGGTGGACTGCCTGGCCAACCCCCAGCAAAACGTGATGGTGAGCCTCTTCACCCCCTGCGAGATGCTCCACCTCCAGGGCCTGCACCCCTACTCCTGCGAGGCCTTCTCCAGCTACCTCTCCGGCTCCATGGCCGAGCAGCCCTTCCTCCGCCAGGCGGAGGACACGGGCATCCCCAACAGCCTGTGCTCCTACCACAAGATCTTCATCGGGGCTGCCCAGCGGGGGCTCATGCCCAAGCCCCGGTTCATCCTCTCCACCTCCCTGGCCTGCGATGCCAACACCCTCACCTTCCGCCACATGGCGGAGTTCTACGGGGTCCCTCACTTCGCCCTGGATGTGCCCTTTGAGTCCTCCCCCCAGGCGGTGGACTATGTGGCCGGCCAGCTGCGGCAGATGGGCCAGTTCCTGGCCCAGCAGACCGGGATCCCTGTGGACGAGGGGGAACTGGTCCGCGCCGTGGCCCGGAGCCAGCGGACCATGGCCCTCTTCCAGCGGGGGCTGGAAAAGCGCCGGGGCAAGCAGGTGCTCAGCGACCTGACCAGCGAGCTCTTCCGCACCGCCGCCTTCCACTTCCTCCTGGGGCTGCCGGAGGTGGAACGGTACGCCCGCCAGCTCCTCCGGGAGATTGAGACCGCGCCCCCCGCCCGGGGCAAGCAGCTCCTCTGGATCCACACCACCCCCTACTGGGTGGCTCCCCTGCGGCAGCTCTTCGCCCAGAGCACCCGGGTGCAGATTGCCGCCTGTGACATGAGCTACGAGGGCATCGTAGAGGCAGACCCCACCAAACCCTACGAGGCCATGGCCCGCCGGCTGGTCTACTCCCCCTTCAACGGCCCTGCCCAGCGGCGGATTGACCGGGCCCTGGCCATGGCCCAGACCGTGGGGGCCGACGGGGCCATCTGGTTCTGCCACTGGGGCTGCAAGCACACCCTGGGGGGCGCCCGGCTGGGAAAGAAGCGGTTTGAGGAGGCCGGCCTGCCCACCCTCCTCCTGGACGGGGACAGCTGCGACCGGGGCTTCGGCGGGGAGGGCCAGGCCGCCACCCGGGTGGAGGCCTTCCTGGAAGTATTGGAGGGAACGCGATGAGCATCACCTATCACGTCTGTAAATACACCCCCACAGAGCTTCTCACCGCCCTGGGGGGCCAGTGCGCCCTGCTGGACGAGGCGCCGGAGAACTTCGACCTCTCCGACCAGGTGGCCCACCCCAACCTGTGCGGCTTTGGCAAGTCGGTGATCCAGGCGGCCATGGCCGGCCACGTCAAGGAACTGGTGCTGGTCAACTGCTGTGACACCATCCGCAGCGCCTACGATATTTTGAAGGAGTTCGGCAACCTGGACTTCCTCTACCTGCTGGACATCCTCCACAGCCAGGAGAGCTGTTCCGTCCAGCACGCCCGGGACCAGCTGCTGGACCTGGCAGAGGCCTACGGGGCCTATAAGGGCACCCAGTTTGACCGGGCGGCCTTCTTTGCCGCCTTCCAACCCAAGCCCCAGCCCCCCGGCCCCCACATCGCCGTGCTGGGGGCCAAGATGGGGACCCACCTCTTCTCCCTGGTGGAGGAGACCATGCCCCTGCCTGCGGTAAACCAGACCTGTGCCGCCAACCGCTGGGTGGCCCCGCCGGAGGATGAAGGGGACCTGCCCACCCTCCTGGAGGCCTACGCCCGGAACCTGCTGGGCCAGCTGCCCTGCATGCGGATGACCGACCACACCGCCCGCCGGGCCCTCTACAACACCCCAGAGCTGGAGGGGGTGGTCTACCACACCCTGCAATTCTGTGACTACTACGGCTTTGAGTACGCGGGGCTGCGCAGCCAGCTCCCCGTACCCCTGTTGAAAATCGAATCCGACGGCACCACCCAGAGCCGGGAGCAGCTGCGCACCCGGCTGGAAGCCTTCGCCGAGGGCTTCGCCGCCCCCCAGAAAGGAGACACCCCCATGCCATCCCACGGCTACTTCGCCGGCATTGACAGCGGCTCGGCCACCACCGACGTGGTCATCCTGGACCAGGACAAAACCATCGTGGCAAAAGTCATCCTGCCCACCGGGGCAGGGGCCTCCAACGGGGCCCAGCGGGCCCTGGAGGAGGCCCTGCAGCAGGCCGGCCTCACCCAGGCCGACCTCACCGCCACCGTCACCACCGGCTACGGCCGGGGGGTGATCCAGGCAGGGGACAAATCCATCACCGAGATCACCTGCCACGCCAAGGGGGCCCACTTCCTCTACCCCCAGGTGCGCACCGTCATCGACATCGGCGGGCAGGACAGCAAGGTCATCGCCATCGCCCCCGACGGCAGCGTCACCAACTTCGTCATGAACGACAAGTGCGCCGCCGGCACCGGCCGCTTCCTGGAGATGATGGCCCGCACCCTGGAGCTCTCCCTGGAGGAGATCTCCACCGTGGGCCTGCAGTGGAAGGAGGAGATCACCATCTCCTCCATGTGCACCGTCTTTGCCGACTCCGAGGTGGTCTCCCTGGTGGCCCAGAACAAGGCCCTGCCGGACATCGTCCACGGCCTGAACCAGTCGGTGGCCAGCCGGGCCGCCGCCCTCTACCGCCGGGCCGGGGGCACCGGCCCCTGCATGATGACCGGGGGCGTGGCCCGGAACCAGGGGGTGGTGGAGGCCATCCAGGAGAAGCTGGGGCAGCCCCTGTTCATCCACCCGGATGCCCAGCTGTGCGGGGCCCTGGGGGCCGCGCTGTTTGCCCTGGAGATGTGACCACAACCGGGGGGCCGGGGGGGCGGTAGTACGTACCCTATGGGTGGTTGGGGCTTTTCCCGGCCTTGGGGCGCAGCGCCCCGGGGGCCCCGCCTGCCCGGCGGGGGTCCCCATTTCTCCCGAGAAATGGGGAGAAA
>URCB01000115.1 GCA_900546255.1 uncultured Eubacteriales bacterium | reverse complement strand
TGACCATCCAGGACCTGGACATCGTCACCCCCCAGTCCCTCATCAACATCCGGCCGGTGACCGCCGCCATCAAGGAGTTCTTCGGGTCCTCCCCCCTGTCCCAGTTTATGGACCAGACCAACCCCCTGGCAGAGCTCACCAACAAGCGGCGTATGTCCGCCCTGGGCCCCGGCGGCCTGTCCCGTGACCGGGCCTCCTTCGACGTCCGTGACGTCCACTACAGCCACTACGGCCGTATGTGCCCCATTGAGACCCCGGAAGGCCCCAACATCGGCCTGATTTCCTACCTGGCCACCTATGCCCGGATCAACCGCTATGGCTTCATTGAGGCCCCCTACCGGAAGGTGGACAAGGCCACCGGCTTTGTCACCGACGAGGTGGAGTACATGACCGCCGACATCGAGGACGAGTTCATGGTGGGCCAGGCCACCGAGCCCCTGGACGAGAACGGCTGCCTGGCCAACAAGCGTATCACCTGCCGCCACCGCAACGAGATCGTGGAGGTGGACCGGGAAAAGGTGGACTACATCGACGTCTCCCCCAAGATGATGGTTTCCATCGCCACCGCCATGATCCCCTTCCTGGAGAACGACGACGCCAACCGGGCCCTCATGGGCGCCAACATGCAGCGGCAGGCCGTGCCCCTGCTCACCACCCAGGCCCCCATTGTGGCCACCGGCATGGAGCACAAGAACTGCATCGACTCCGAGATCGCCGTCCTGGCAGAAGGGGACGGGGAGGTCACCCGGGTTTCCGCCACCAGCATCACCGTGCGGTATGACGACGGCCGGGTGGTGGACTATCCCCTCATCAAGTTCCTCCGGTCCAACCACGGCACCTGCATCAACCAGCGGCCCATTGTCTCCCTGCGGGACCGGGTGCAGAAGGGGGATGTCATCGCCGACGGCCCCTCCACCAACCAGGGGGAGATCTCTCTGGGCAAGAACATCCTCATGGGCTTCATGACCTGGGAGGGTTACAACTACGAGGACGCCATCCTCCTCAACGAGCGGATGGTGAAGGACGACGTCTTTACCTCCATCCACATTGAAGAATACGAGACCGAGGCCCGGGACACCAAGCTGGGCCCCGAAGAGATCACCCGCGACATCCCCAACGTGGGCGACGACGCCCTGAAGGATTTGGACGAGCGGGGCATCATCCGGGTGGGCGCCGAGGTCCACGCCGGAGACATCCTGGTGGGCAAGGTCTCCCCCAAGGGGGAGACCGACCTCACCGCCGAGGAGCGCCTGCTACGGGCCATCTTTGGCGAAAAGGCCCGGGAAGTCCGTGACACCTCCCTGAAGGTGCCCCACGGCGAGAGCGGCATCATCGTGGACGTCAAAGTCTTCACCCGGGAGGCCGGCGACGAGCTGGGCCCCGGCGTGAACATGGTGGTGCGGGTGTACATCGCCCAAAAGCGGAAGATCTCCGTGGGCGACAAGATGGCCGGCCGCCACGGCAACAAGGGCGTGGTATCCCGGATCATGCCCCAGGAGGATATGCCCTTCCTCCCCGACGGCACCCCCCTGGACATCGTCCTGAACCCCCTGGGCGTGCCTTCCCGTATGAACATCGGACAGGTGCTGGAAGTCCACCTGGGCCGGGCCGCCCAGGCCCTGGGCTGGAAGGTGGCCACCCCCGTCTTTAACGGCGCCGATGAGAAGGACATTATGGAGCTGCTGGCCCAGGCCGGCCTGTTCCGGGAGGTCTATCCCAACGAGACCATCGCCGGCAAACAGCTCTACCTGGTCACCGAGGACGGCACCGATGTGCGCCGCCTGGACCAGGAGGAGATGGCCGACGAGCACCAGGTCCGCGTCTGGCGGAAGGAGGGCCGCCTCCGTCTGGCCGACGGCAAGACCCGCCTCTACGACGGCCGTACCGGCGAGATGTTTGAAAACCCCGTTACCGTGGGTTACGTCTACTTCCTCAAGCTCCACCACCTGGTGGACGATAAGATCCACGCCCGTTCCACCGGCCCCTACTCCCTGGTCACCCAGCAGCCCCTGGGCGGCAAGGCCCAGTTCGGCGGCCAGCGCTTCGGCG
Source organism: uncultured Eubacteriales bacterium (assembly GCA_900546255.1). Classification (GTDB taxonomy): domain Bacteria; phylum Bacillota; class Clostridia; order Oscillospirales; family Oscillospiraceae; genus Evtepia; species Evtepia excrementipullorum. Next base: position 1,376 of record URCB01000115.1, on the reverse strand, counting down.
AAATGGAAGTTTGGGCCCTGGAGGCTTACGGCGCAGCCTACACCCTGCAGGAGATCCTCACCGTCAAGTCCGACGATGTCACCGGCCGTGTGAAGACCTACGAGGCCATCGTCAAGGGCCACAACGTGCCCAAGCCCGGCATCCCCGAGTCCTTCAAGGTGCTGGTGAAGGAGCTGCAGGCCCTGTGTCTGGACATCAAGGTGCTGGACGCCCAGGGCGAGGAGATCGAACTGCGGGACGACGAGGAAGACACCTATCAGAACATCAACCAGATCCGGGATGACGATTACCAGCCCTATCGGGAGGATGCAGACGCCCAGTTCTCCGCGGCAGGCTACACCATCAAGGAATCCAGCGACGACGATGACCTCTCCGTAGGGGACGCGGTGGACGACAGCGCAGACGACTACGGCGATGACAGTTATGACGAATAAAAGGGAGGACGATGGATATGAGTTATGCTGAGTTTGACGCCATTCGTATTGGTATCGCTTCCCCGGAACAGATCCGCGAGTGGTCCTACGGCGAGGTGAAAAAGCCGGAGACCATCAACTACCGCACCCTGAAACCCGAGCGGGACGGCCTGTTCTGTGAACGCATCTTTGGCCCCACCAAGGACTGGGAGTGCCACTGCGGTAAGTATAAAAAGATCCGCTATAAGGGCAAGATCTGCGACCGCTGCGGCGTGGAGGTCACCCGGGCCAGCGTCCGCCGGGAGCGGATGGGCCACATTGAGCTGGCCGCCCCGGTGTCCCACATTTGGTACTTTAAGGGGATCCCCTCCCGGATGGGTCTGCTGTTGGACCTGTCCCCCCGGATCCTGGAAAAGGTCCTCTACTTTGCCGCCTACATCGTCACCGACCCCGGTTACGCCCCCCTGGTGAAGAACCAGATCCTCTCGGAAAAGGAGTACCGGGACCTGCGGGAGAAGTATGAGGACGATTTCGACGCCGGCATGGGCGCCGAGGCCGTGAAGAAGCTCCTGGCCGACATCGACCTGGAGGCCCTGTCCGTCCAGCTCCGGGAGGAGCTCCAGCACGCCTCCGGCCAGAAGAAGGCCCGGATCGTCAAGCGCCTGGAAGTGGTGGACGCCTTCCGCCTGTCCGGCAACCGGCCCGAGTGGATGATCATCGACGTGCTGCCGGTGATCCCCCCGGAGATCCGCCCCATGGTCCAGCTGGACGGCGGGCGCTTCGCCACCTCGGACCTCAACGACCTCTACCGCCGGGTCATCAACCGGAACAACCGCCTCAAGCGGCTCATCCAGCTCACCGCCCCGGACATCATCATCCGCAACGAGAAGCGGATGCTCCAGGAGGCTGTGGACGCCCTCATCGACAACGGCCGCCGGGGCCGCGCCGTCACCGGCGCCAACA
>URCB01000114.1 GCA_900546255.1 uncultured Eubacteriales bacterium | reverse complement strand
TCTTTCTCCCCATTTCTCGGGAGAAATGGGGACCCCGCCGGGCAGGCGGGCCCCCCGGGGCGCTGCGCCCCTACGCCACAACAGAAGCGGCAGTACCCACCGGGTACCTGCCAAAGGAAGGGAGGGTTTTCCCATGAAAGCACAACAGGAAGGCATCCTAGGCGTCCTAGGGGGCATGGGTCCCCAGGCCACCAACACCTTTTACCAGCGGATCATTGACCGCACCCAGGCCGAGACCGACCAGGAGCACCTGCGGGTGCTCATCTGGAGCGACGCGAAAATCCCCGACCGCACCGCCGGTATCCTGGGTACCCCAGACCAGGCGGAGGCGGTCTATGCCGCCCTCCTGGCCGGGGCCAAACTGTTGGAGGGGGCGGGGTGCACCGTGCTGGCCATCCCCTGCAACACCTCCCACTACTTTGCCGACCGGCTCCAGGCCCAGCTCCGCATCCCCATCATCCACATGATCCGGGAGACGGTGGCCGCCATCCAGGCCATGGGGAAGAAGACCGTGGGCATCCTGGCCACCGACGGCACCGTCCAGACGGGGATCTACCAAAAGGAACTCACCGCCGCCGGCCTCACCCCGGTGACCCTGCCGGAGAGGCTGCAGAAGACGGTGATGTCCATCATCTACGACGAGATCAAAAAGGGGGAGACCGGCTCCCGGGAGAAGTTCGGCGAGGTGGACGCCTGGCTCCGCCAGGCCGGCTGTGACTGCGCCATCCTGGGCTGCACGGAGCTGTCGGTCTACCGGGCGCTCCACAGCCTGCCCCCCTATTACATGGACGCCATGGAGGTCCTGGCCGAGCAGGCCATCCTCCGCTGCGGCAAACAACTGCGAAACGTATAAACAGAGGTGGGGCACCGCCCCACCTCTCAGGTTCCAGTCCAGTAGAAAGGAAAATGATTATGAGCCTCACCCTTTATCCCCTGGGGGATTACCTTCAGCTGCTGCAGAGAAAGAATTTGCAGCTGGACTTCTCCGGCGCCCCTCTCACCCGAGAGGTGGCTTTGGTGAGCTGTGACTCCCGCCAAGTGGTCCCCGGCACCCTGTTCATCTGCAAGGGGGCCCACTTCAAGGTGGAGTTTTTGCAGTCGGCCAAGGAGCAGGGGGCCTTCGTCTACCTGGCAGAGAAGAAGTATGACCAGGTGGACCTGCCCTGCATCCTGGTCAGCGACGTCCGCCTGGCCATGGCCTACCTGGCCGACTTCTACTACAACCACCCCTCCTCCAAGCTGGGGGTGGTGGGGATCACCGGCACCAAGGGCAAGTCCTCCACGGCCTACTACCTCAAGTACATCTTTGACGAGTACCTGGCCGCCAAGGGGCAGCCCGCCAGCGGGGTGATCTCCTCCATCGAGACCTACGACGGGGTGGAGAAGTTCGAATCTCACCTCACCACCCCGGAACCCCTGGATCTGGAACGCCACTTTGCCAACGCGGTGGGGGCGGGGATCCGGTATCTCACCATGGAGGTCTCCAGCCAGGCCCTGAAGTATGACCGGGTGAAGAACGTGGAGTTTGCCGCCGCCGTCTTCCTGAACATCGGCATGGACCACATCTCCCCCATTGAGCACCCCAATTTTGAGGACTACTTCGCCTCCAAGCTGCGGATCTTTGCCCAGGCGGCCGCCGCCTGCGTGAACCTGGACTGCGACCACGCCGACCGGGTGCTGGAGGCCGCCCGGAAGAACTGCCCCCGGATCATCACCTTCTCCCAAAAGGACCCCTCGGCCACCATCTTCGGCTCCCAGGTCCGCAAGGCGGGGGGCGACATCCTCTTCCGGGTGAAAACCCCCCGGTACAGCCGGGAGTTCCGCCTGACCATGCCCGGCCTCTTCAACGTCCAGAACGCCCTGGCCGCCCTGGCGGTGTGCGAGGCCATGGGGGTGCCGGAGCAGTATGCCTACGCCGGCCTGATGAAGGCCCGGGTCCCCGGCCGGATGGAGGTCTATTCCAACGCCGACGAGAAGGTCTCCGTCATTGTGGACTACGCCCACAACCGCCTGTCCTTCGAGACCCTCTTCCAGTCCGTCCGGGAGGAGTATCCCGGCCGGCGGATCGTCACCGTCTTCGGCTGCCCGGGGTACAAGGCCTATGACCGCCGGAAGGATTTGGGGGAGATCTCCGGCAAGTATGCCGACCTGGTCATCCTCACCGAGGAGGACGCCGGGGAGGAGCCGGTGGAGGACATCTGCCGGGACATCGCCCAGTATGTGGAGCAGCAGGGCTGCGACTACACCATCGTCCCCGACCGGGGGGAGGCCATCCGCCAGGCGGTGATGGGCTGCCACGAGCCCACGGTGATCCTCCTCACCGGCAAGGGGGCGGAGACCCGGCAGAAGCGGGGCATCGAGTATATTGACTGCCCCTCTGACGTAGACTATGCCAAGCAGTCCCTCCACGAGTACGACGTCCAGCACGGCATGGACGGGATGAGCAAGGTCCGGGCCCTGCTGGATGTGCTCCCCCTCCTGCGCCGGTACGCCGGGCGGACCATCGTGATCAAGTACGGCGGCTCGGCCCTGGACGCGGCCTCCACCGACACCATTCTGGAGGACGCCGCCGCCCTCCAGTCCGTGGGGGTGCGGGTGATCCTGGTCCACGGGGGCGGCAAGGAGATCTCCGCCCTGCTGGAAAAGCTGAACGTGGAGAGCCAGTTTGCCGACGGCTACCGGGTCACCGATGAGGTCACCCTCCAGGCCGCGGAGATGGCCCTCTCCGCCCGGGTGAACAAGTCCATTGTGGCCGCCCTGGACCGCATCGGCGCCAAGGCCTGCGGCCTGTCCGGCCGGGACGGGGGCCTCATCACCGCCCGGCAGAAGGACAAGGCCCTGGGCCTGGTGGGCACCATCACCAAGGTGGACCCCCAGGTGCTGCGCACCCTCCTGGACGGGGGGTACCTGCCGGTGGTCTCCCCCATCGCCCGGAGCGAGGAGGGGGGCGCCCTCAACTGCAACGCCGACGACGCCGCCCGGGCCGTGGCCGAGGCGGTGGGGGCGGACAAGCTGGTCTTCCTCACCGACACCGACGGCATCCTGGTGGACAGCCACAACCAGTCCACCCGCATCGCCAAGATGGACGTGAGCCGAGCCAAGGAGCTCATGGACAGCGGCCTCATCGCCGGGGGGATGATCCCCAAGACCATGAACTGCATCCACGCCGTGGAGCACGGGGTGGGGTCGGTCACCGTCCTGGACGGGCGGATGGAGCACGCCATCCTGTTGGAGTCCATCTCCGAGAAGTCCCTGGGGACGACGCTGGAGAAGAAGCGGTAAGGCCCCGCTGCTAAGAGGGGGGCCTTCTGGACTGGGGTCCATAGGCCCTTCGGGTGGGGCCGGGGGGCCTCTACTGGGGTCGGCAGATGGTCCGGGCTTGGACCGGCGCAGGTTGGCACCTGCGAGGTGGGTTCCCGCCCGACTCCGGGCGGGGGATCCAGGCTTTCTCTAGAGAAAGCCCGGACGCAAAGAGTCGCGG
>URCB01000113.1 GCA_900546255.1 uncultured Eubacteriales bacterium | reverse complement strand
AAAAATGCGTCCCAAATCGGTCTTAGCATACCGTAGGAAATAGCCCCTCGACCGTACCAAAGCCAACCAACCCCAAACCCAGCGAGTGGGAACGAGCGGCTATAAAAGCTGGGGGTCCAGGGGGCTTTGCCCCCGGCCCTCTTTCGCCCCATTTCTCGGGAGAAATGGGGACCCCGCCGGGCAGGCGGGCCCCCGGGGCACTGCGCCCCAAGGCCGGGAAAAGCCCCGACCACCTGTAGGGTACGCTCTACCGGAGGCCCCCGGCCTCTGGTCCCAACCGACCCACCGACCGACAACGAAAGGGTGATACAAACCATGGACCAACTGGTCTCCCGCCTTCTCCTCTACGGCGATTTAGGGGAGGACAGCATCCTCCGCCGCCTGGCGGAGCTTTTTCAGGAGTGGCAGGGCCACAGCACCCCCCGGCAGACCCTGGTGCGGGGGCTCTATCACCAGGTCAAGCGGCTGCTGGACCTGGCCACCGACTACGGGTTTGACGGCAACCTGTGGCAGAACTACCTCACCTTCCTCCTCATGACCAATGAGAACTCCTTCAGCCTCATCACCGAGCGGGTGGGGCAGCTGGAGGGGACGGTGAACCACTTCGCCAAAAGCGACTTCGGGGTCTTTCGAGCCCTGTTCCACTATGACTTCGGCCCCATCGAGGCCGATCTGGGCATCGACTGCTTCACCACCCTCTGCCACTACACCGCCATCTACAAGCACGAGCGGCGGTACAACAAGGCGGTGAGCGAAAAGGTCCGCGCCCTCAGCCATGCCCTGGCGGCGGCCCAGGATGACGAGACTTTCTTCCACCTGGTCACCGACCATTACCGCCGGTACGGCGTGGGGATGATCGGCCTGAACAAGGCCTTCCGGGTGAAGTCCGGGCCGGAGGGGGTCTCCCTCCTGCCCATTTACAACACCGACAAGGTGATGCTGGCCGACCTGGTGGGCTACGAGAGCCAGAAGCAGCAGCTTCGGGAGAACACCGAGGCCTTCCTGGCCGGCCGCACCGCCAACAACGCCCTGCTCTACGGCGATGCGGGCACCGGCAAGTCCTCCAGCGTGAAGGCCCTCATCAACGAGTACTACGACCAGGGCCTGCGGATGATCGAGATCTACAAGCACCAGTTCCAGGACCTGTCCGCCGTCATCGCCCTGGTGAAGAACCGGAACTACCGGTTCATCGTCTTCATCGACGACCTCTCCTTCGAGGAGAACGAGGTGGAGTACAAGTTCCTCAAGGCGGTCATCGAGGGGGGCGTGGAGACCAAGCCGGACAACATCCTCCTCTACGCCACCTCCAACCGCCGCAACCTCATCCGGGAGACCTGGAAGGACCGGGCGGACATGGAGCACGAGAACGACGTCCACCACTCCGACACCCTGGAGGAGAAGCTCTCCCTCTCCGCCCGGTTCGGGGTGCGGATCAACTACTCCATCCCCAACCGGACCCAGTTCCAGGAGATCGTCCTCACCCTGGCCAAGCGGCAGGGGGTGGCCCTGCCCGAGGAAACCCTCCTCCAGGAGGCCACCCGGTGGGAGATGCGCCACGGCGGCGTCTCCGGCCGCACGGCCCAGCAGTTCATCAACTACCTGGCAGGCACCCAGACGGCGGGGGAGACGCCGTGACTGAAGCCCCCAGCAGGGCGCGGGAAGTCCCCGCGCCCTGTTTTTGTGTCCCTGTTCCAGGCAGATTCTTAAGAATTCATAAAATTCCACCCCGGTCCGTTGCGGCGGAGGGGAACTGTGGTACAATGCAGGGGAGAAACCCTTGGAAGGAGGCGCCCCATGGAAAAACTGCTCCTAGTAGAAGATGACCTGGCCTTGGGCCAGGGGGTTCGCCTGGCCCTGCAAACTGAGGACCGGCCGGTGACCCTCTGCCGCACCCTGGCCCAGGCCCGGCAAGCGTTGGAAGGGGAGGGGCCCTTTGCCCTGGCCATCCTGGACGTGAACCTCCCCGACGGCAGCGGCCTGACGTTTCTGGAGGAGGTCCGGGGCCGGCTGCCGGTGATCCTCCTTACCGCCAACGACTGGGAGACCGACATCGTGGCCGGGCTGGAACTGGGGGCGGAGGACTACATCACCAAGCCCTTCTCCCTGGCCGTCCTCCGGGCACGGGTGAATGCCCAGCTCCGCCGGTCCAGCGGGGAGAGCAGTGCGGTGGCCCAGGTGGGGCCCTTTACCTTTGACTTTGGCCGGATGGAGTACCGGAAGCACGGCCGCCTGGTGGACCTGAGCAAGACCGAGCAGAAACTCCTGCGCCTGCTGGTCCAGAACCGGGGAACCACCCTCACCCGGGCCGACCTGGTGGACCGGATCTGGACCGACGGGGCGGAGTACGTGGACGAGAATGCCCTCTCCGTCACCGTCAAACGCCTGCGGGACAAGCTGGAGGACACCCCCTCCAAGCCCCAATATCTTAAGACGGTGTACGGTGTGGGGTACACCTGGGCGGTGGTGTGAGATGGGGGCTATGATTGTGCTGCTGTGCCTCCTGTCTGCCGGCCTGGGGGCTTTGGCCGGGGGCCTGTGGTTCCGCCGGCGGGAGAAACGGACCCTGGAGGCCCTGGACCGGATGCTGGACCGGGCCGCCCAAGGGGCGGCCATCCAGGGACCCCTGGATGAGGGCCTCCTCTCGGCGGTGGAGACCCGGCTGGGGGAGTACCTGGAGTCGGTGGGCACCGCCTCCCAGGCCCTTCAGGAGGAGAAGGACCGGATCAAGACCTTGGTCTCCGACATTGCCCACCAGACCAGGACCCCGGTGGCCAACCTCCTGCTCTATACCCAACTGCTGGGAGAGGAGGACCTCAGCGGCCAGGGTAAGGTCTGCGTCCAGGCCCTGGAGGCCCAGGCAGAGAAGCTCCGCACCCTCATGGAGGCTCTGGTGAAGACCTCCCGGCTGGAGACGGGGATGTTGGCCCTCTGCCCCACCCCCAACCCGGTGGGGCCCATGCTGGAGGAGGCGGTGGCCCAATTCGCCCCCGGGGCGGCGGAGAAAGGGCTCACCCTCACCCTGGAGCCCACCGGGGCCGCTGCCCGCTTTGACCCCAAATGGACGGGGGAGGCGGTGTGCAACCTCCTGGACAACGGGGTGAAATACACCCCCGCCGGGGGGAGAATCACCGTCTCGGTCACCCTTTACGAACTCTTCTGCCGCATCGACGTGACCGACACCGGCCCGGGTCTGGCGGAGGAGGAGCAGGCCAAGGTGTTCCAGCGGTTCTACCGGTCCCCGGCGGTCCAGGACCAGGCGGGGGTGGGCATCGGCCTGTACCTGGTGCGGCAGATCGCCGCCGGCCAGGGCGGGTATGTGCGGGTGGATTCCGCCCCGGGGGCGGGGAGCACCTTCTCTCTCTTTTTACCCCGGTAGAAGGGGGGACCATGCCAAGCTGCGCTGGGCGGGCCGGCTTTGCCTTCGGCAGGTGGTTCCGTTGGGACCGTCGCAGGTCCAGACCTGAGGGGTGGATCCCCGCCCGGTCCCGGGCGGGGATCCAGGCTTTCTCTAGAGAAAGCCCGGACGCAA
>URCB01000112.1 GCA_900546255.1 uncultured Eubacteriales bacterium | reverse complement strand
TCCGGCTTTCTCCGGAGAAAGCCGGGCTCCCGCCCGGAGTCGGGCGGGAAACCACGTTGCAGGGCCCACCCTGCGCCGGTCCAGAAGGCACCACCTGCCGACAGCAGCACGCCAGAGCCGCTCCCGGCTCCCTCCAAACCAAAAGGGAAGGCCCCAAGGCCTTCCCTTTTCTCCCATCCCGTGTTATGCTTTGGTTACCGTCTTTCGCATGCCGCTGCCGGCGGTGTCGCTGGGGCTGGTCTCAAAGCCCAGCTTTTCGTAGAAGGGCTCCTTCCCCTTGGCCGCCCCCAGGAAGAACATAATGGTCTCCCCCGGCTGGGCGGCGTCCAGGACCCGCTGGCACAGCTGCTCCACGATCTGCCGGCCAATCCCCCGGCCCTGCCAGGCGGGCAGGACGGCCACATCCCCCAGGTAGGCGGTGTAGCCGTAGTCAAACAGAATCCGCCCCATGGCCACGCAGACCCCGTCCACCCGGGCGCAGGCTACAAAGGTGGTGTGGGCCAGGCCCTCCCGGGCCTGCCGCTGGGTGAGCTCGTACCACCCCACTGCCATGCGCAGTTGGTTGTACTCCTGGGGGGTGACGGAGGTTCCATATACAATCTCTTCCATGGGACCGGCTCCTTTCTCCACTGGTTTTCCCCATCATACCACAATCCCCGCCGTGGGTCTATGGGGGGGCGCCCTTCTTTGTTTCCGCTTGTCACCCCTTTGTCACACTTTCGTCATTTTTACAGGTTGATTTTTCCTTTGTGCGTTCTGACCAAGGCCATTTTGGCGCTTTTTGCAAGAAAATTTGCTCCTGAGTGCACCTCCCTTTCCGGTGGAAGGGGAAGCTGTTCAAAGGTTTTACACATTGTCCACAGACTTTTCCACAAGCCGTGCACAACCCGGTTTCCCCATTTTGATCGTCAAAAATTCCTGTCAAGGGAAAGTTTGCCGGTGGATTCGCCAAACTTTTCCCCTTGGGAGAGGAGGTCCCCCCATGTCCCAACTCATCGCCGCCATCTCCACCCCCCCGGGCCCCGGAGGGGTGGGGATTCTCCGCCTCTCCGGCCCCGGGGCCATCGGGGCCGCCAGCCAGGCCTTCCGCCCCCGGGGGAAGGTGCCCCTGGCCCAGGCCCCGGACCGGCAGCTCCTCTACGGCGCCGTCCTGGACCGGGACGGCCGCACCATCGACACCGGCCTGGCCTTCGTCAGCCGCGCCCCCCACAGCTACACCGGGGAGGAGACCGCCGAGCTCCAGTGCCACGGCTCCCCCATGGTCCTCTCCCTGGCCCTGGAGGCCCTGTATGCCGCCGGGGCCCGGCCGGCCCGGCCGGGGGAGTTCACCCAGCGGGCCTTTCTCAACGGCAAGCTGGACCTGACCCAGGCCGAGGCGGTCATCGACCTCATCGACGCGGAGAGCCCCTCCGCCGCCCGCCAGGCCGCCGGCCAGCTCACCGGGGCCCTGTCCCGGCGGATTGAGGGGATCTACTCCGCCCTCACCGACACCATGGCCCACTTCTGCGCCGTGCTGGACTACCCCGACGAGGACCTGGACCCCTTCCAGACCGAGGCCCTGGGCCGGGACCTCCAGGCCCAGGCTTCCGCCCTCCAGGCCCTGCTGGCCACCGGCCGCCGGGGGCAGATGCTGGCCCAGGGGATCACCTGCGCCCTCATCGGCCGGCCCAACGCGGGCAAGTCCTCCCTCCTCAACGCCCTGGCGGGGTATGAGCGGGCCATCGTCACCCACCTCCCCGGCACCACCCGGGACACCATCGAGGTGAAGGTGGAACTGGCCGGCCGCCCCTTCCGCCTGGTGGACACCGCCGGCCTGCGGGACAGCGACGACCCCATCGAGCAGCTGGGGGTGGACCGCAGCCGCCAGGCCATGGCCCAGGCCGACCTCCTGCTGATGGTGTGCGACGGCACCCAGCCCCTGGACCCCCAGGACCAGGCCCTGCTGAACCAGGCCCTGGCCCAGGCGGACACCATCCTGGCGGTGAACAAGGGGGACCTGCCCGGCTACCGCCTGCCTGCCCCAGAGGGGGCAGAGACCGGCCACACCCTCACCGTGGTGGAGCTCAGCGCCAAAACCGGCCTGGGGCTGGCGGCGCTGGAGCAGGCCATGGGCCGCCTGGCCGACCGCCTCCTCCCCCAGGTTCAGGAGGAGGCCGCCGGCCAGCTCCTCACCAACGGGCGGCAGACCGACGCTGTCCGCCGGGCCCTGGAAGCCGTGGAGCGGGCCCAGGCCGCCCTGGAAGCCGGGGTCACCCCCGACGCCCTGCTCACCGATGTGGAGGAGGCCATGGCCGCCCTGGGGGAACTCACCGGCAAAACCCTCCGGGAGGACATCACCCAGCGCATCTTTGACCGCTTCTGCGTGGGCAAATAAGCCCCCAGCCCCACACGACCAAAAGGAGGATCCCCCCATGCCCAAGAAACCCAACCAACCCACCCCCCAGGAGCGCCGGCGGAGCCGCAAGGCCTTCCGCCAGGCCATGACCAAGGAGCTGCGGGAGCATCGGAGCTCCTTCCTGGTGTTCTCCGTGCTGCGGGTGCTGATCCTCGTGGCCCTGGTGCGCCAGCTGATGCGGGGCAGCTACGAGAGCGCCTTCTTCTGCGTGCTGGCCCTGGTCCTGCTCTACCTGCCCAGCTGGCTCCAGGTGAAGCTGCGGGTGGAGCTCCCCCCGCCCCTGGAGATCACCATCCTCTGCTTCATCTTCGCCGCGGAGATCTTGGGGGAGGTCAACGCCTTCTATGTGGTGGTCCCCAACTGGGACACCATGCTCCACACCCTCAACGGTTTTCTGGCCGCAGCGGTGGGGCTGTCCATGGTGATCCTGCTCAACGACAATGAGAAGGTGGTCTTTGACCTCTCCCCCTTCTTCCTGGCTTTGCTGGCCTTCTGCTTCTCCATGACCATCGGGGTGCTGTGGGAGTTCTTCGAGTTCTTCATGGACAATTTCTTCGGCATGGACATGCAGAAGGACACCGTGGTCCACGCCATCCACTCCGTCACCTTAGACCCCACCCGGACCAACCAGGTGGTGACCATCTCCGGCATCACCGACACCGCCGTCAACGGGGAGAGCCTGGGCCTGGGGGGCTACCTGGACATCGGCATCATCGACACCATGAAGGACCTCTTCGTGAACTTCCTGGGCGCCCTGGTCTTTTCGGTCAGCGGCTACTTCTATGCCCGCAGCCGGGGCAAGAAGAAGTCCCCTGCCCTGAACTTCGTGCCCACCCGGAAGACGCCGGAGCAGGACTACCTCCAGCAGGCCCAGGAGGAGGAGCAGCCCTGAGGCGCTAGGGCGGGGCTGTGGGCCCTGGCTGCGTGCCCTGCCTACGTGCCCTTTGGGTGGGCAGCTCCGAAGCCGGCCTTGGGGCGCAGCGCCCCGTTGCCCGCCCGGCCCCGGGCGGGGACCCGGCTTTCTTTGGAAGAAAGCCGGGGGAAAGAACACCAGGGCTCCGCCCTGGACCCGGGTTTTTATGGCCGCTCGTTGCCACTCGCTGGTTTTGGGATCGTTGTCCTTGAAACGGTCGAGGGGCTATTTCCTCCGGGATGCTAAGACCGATTTGGGACGCATTTTCGAGGGGAAATATGCTGGAAAGCATTTTAAATCGGCCCCGTAATAGTCCGCACCACTCCGCTGTGCAAAAGCCTTCCCCTTGGGGGGAAGGTGGGCCGGCGAAGCCGGGTCGGATGAGGGGGCGATCCTGTACCCAACCTTTCCTTGTAGAAAAGGGGG
>URCB01000111.1 GCA_900546255.1 uncultured Eubacteriales bacterium | reverse complement strand
AGGAAGAACCTCTTCCTCCCTGGTGTTCTTTCCTCCGGCTTTCTTCCAAAGAAAGTCGGGCTCCCCCGCGGTCGTCGGCGGGGAACCCACGTTGCAGGGTCCACCCTGCAACGGTTCCAACGGAACTGCCTACCGATGACAGAGGCCCCCCGGCCCCACTTGGCAGCTTGCGGCCAAGTGCCCAGCGGGAAATGGGCACAAAAACCCCCCAGACCCGTAGGGGTCTGGGGGGCATAAGGGCGCTGGGCTCAATCGAAGCCCAGGCCCAGATAGGCATCCTGCTGGGCGAAGTACTTGGCGTGGAGGTCCATGTCATACCACTTGATCATGCCGAAGGCCTGGGTATAGCTGCCGGGCAGCCCGTCCCAGAAGGCCGGGGTGCGGATGTGGTACCGGGAGGCCTCCATCTCCTTGGCGATGGTCTCCACCGCCTTGGCCATTTTGTCGGTGGGGATGAGCAGCTCCTTGGCCAGCAGCCGCCGCTTTTGGACGTATTCGATGGCCACGCAGCCCACCGCCCCGTCGATCTCGATCTTGTACAGGTCGCCGTAGGCCAGGTGGCTGCCGATCTGCTGGAAGGAGATCATGTGGTCGGAGTAGGTCATGTGGAAGGTCCCCTTCAGGTACCCCTCCCGGATCTCGTTGTACTCCCGGGGGGAGATGGGGGTGAGCACCCCGCCGCCGGTCTCCCCGGTGAGGGCGGAGGTGAGGATCTCCACCTTCCGGGTGGCGAAACATTCGTCCATGCCGATGGCCTCAAAGAACCGGTGGAGGGAGGGGGAGGCGGGCACCAGGACCATGGCTTTGTCCCCCCGCTGGCGGAGGAAGTCGTCGGCGACCTTCAGCAGCTGCCGGGCGTGGCCCTTGCCCTGCATGTAGGGGTTGGTGGCCAGGGCGTAGACATAGCCCACGGGGACGTCGGTGCCGTCGGGGAGCTGGATGGTCCCGGGGAGCATGGCGGCCATGGAGTCCACCTCTCCATCGTCGTCCACCACCAGGACCTGGTCGGTGGAGCAGAATTTTTGGAAGAAGATGTCCACGTAAGCGCTGGGGTCGCCAAAGCACTTTCGCCAAAGGTCCTTCAGCTGGGGCAGCTCTTCCGGGAGCGCGGGGCGAATGTTGATCATTGGAATGTCCTCCTTTGTGCAAACTGGCCGCCGGCTCCCCAAGGGAACGGGACGGTCGAATTATCGTGGGGCGCGGGTTTCCACCGCGCAATAGTTTACTTGCAGGTAATCCGGATAGTAGGAGAGCTTGGCCTTCCGCAGGCCGGGCAGACCCATGTCATCCTCCCGGTCCAGGTAGCGGACCTGGAGGTGGCGCTGGCGGACATACTGGGCGAAGGAGCGGTTCACCGCCGGGTAGGCCCCCTGGACCTCCCCCCGGGCCCGCTCAAAGTGGACGTCAAAGATGGTCTCGGTGAGGGGGGCGCCCAGGGTGAAGCCCAGGATCTCCCCCTGCCACCGCAGGACGATGCCCTCCAGCCCCAGGGTCTGGAAATGTTCCAGGGCCAGCACCAGGGCGTTGTGTTCATCGTCCAGGGAGGACAGGCCCCGGACAGTCTCCCGGGCCAGGGCGGCCTGGTGCCAGGCGGCGTCCATGGCCAGGCAGGGGGCCACGTCCTCTGGGGTGAGGGGGGCCCAGGTCCAGCCGGGGCAGGCCTCGTCCAGGCGGTGGATGTGGTTGCGCTTGGCGTGGAGTTTCTTCCCCGGTAGGTCGGCCAGGCGGTGGATGTCGTAGAGATAATCGAACCCATCCCGGGCTTCCGCAAAGTGGAAGCGGCCGGGGTAGGCGGCCTCCAGCCAGTTCTTGTGGTAGAGGGTGAGGCCGATCAGCCGCAGGGGATGGCCCTCGGCGTGGGCGCTGTCGGAGAGGGCCTCCAGGGCGGGGGTGGGGTCCCCCTCCCCCACGGGCCAGAGGTAGGAGTGGCCCAGGGAGCTGTTCAGCCGGATCAGCAGCCGCCTGTCCAGGGGGGCGTACTGAAAGCCGTAGGCGTCCTTCCAACAGAAGAGGACGGGAAAACTGTAATTACAAAGGGCCAGCCCCTCGCTTTCCAGGATGGGGCGGACCCAGGTGACGTCACGGACGTCGGGGGTTTGAAACGGGATCATAAAACCTCTTTTGCCGCTTGGCGTTTATAGGGTTATGGTAGTGATGTCGTATTGGCTGTTGCGGATGATGTCATCCAGACGCACGTCATCGGTCACCGAGGAGATCAGGTTGTAGGCCGCCCCCTGGTGCTTGGCCCGGCCGGTGCGCCCGATGCGGTGGACATAGTATTCCCCCTCTTCGGGGATGTCATAATTGATGACGGCGTCCACGTCGTCGATGTCCAGCCCACGGGCGGCCACGTCGGTGGCCACCAGCACCCGCAGGTCCCCGGCGCGGAAGGCGGACAGGACCTTCTCCCGCACCTTTTGGCTCAGGTCCCCGTGGATGCACTGGGCGGCCACTCCCTTCATCTGGAGCAGGCCGGTGAGCCGGTCGGTGGTGTTCTTGGTGTTGCAGAAGACGATGACCCGGTCCAGCTGCTCCTTCTCCAAAATGGCGATGAGCAGGTCCACCTTGCCCCCCTGGTCCACCTTGATGCGGTACTGCTGGATCTGGGGGCGGTTCTCCTGGACGGGGCGGACCACAATCTCCACCGGGTCCCGCTGGTACACCCAGGAGATGTCCATCACCTCCCGGGAGATGGTGGCGGAGAACATCCCCAGGTTCCGCCGGTGGGGGATCTGTTTGAGGATGCGGGTGACGTCTTTGATAAAGCCCATGTCCAGCATCCGGTCGGCCTCGTCCAGCACCACGGTTTCCACCTTGTGCAGGCGGATGGTGCGGCGCTTCATGTGGTCCATGAGCCGGCCGGGGGTGGCCACCACGATCTGGGGGCGCTTTTTCAGCTGGTTGATCTGCCGGTCGATGGGCTGGCCGCCGTAGAGGCAGGCCACCCGGATCCCCGGCAGGAAGGCGCACAGCTGGCGGATTTCGTCCTGGATCTGGAGGGCCAGCTCCCGGGTGGGGGCCAGGATGAGGCCGGTGACCTCGGTGCCTTCGGGGTCGGTGTGCTCCACCATGGGGATGCCGAAGGCGAAGGTCTTGCCAGAGCCGGTGGGGGCCTTGGCGATGACGTCCTTCCAATCTTTGAAGCAGGGGATGGCCCCGGCCTGGACGGGGGTGGCCATAGTGAAGCCCTTCTGATTCAGGGCCTGTAAAATCCCCTGGGAGAGGTTCATTTCACTGTATCGCAGGTCGAGTTCGACCTCCATACCATTGATTTCCATAGTATCGATCCTTTGTCTGCCGGAGGGCCTCCGGCAGGGTTCCTTTTGTATAAGATTGCCATATTCTCTGTAATCATAGCACAAGGGATTCTCCCTTGCAAGCAGAGAATGGAATTTTGGCCGGCGGGGGGGGCCGCCGGCAGGGGGTTCCTGCTGGACCGGCGCAGGTCCAGACCTGCGGCGTGGTTCCCCGCCCGGTCCCGGGCGGGGGATCCAGGCTTTCTCTAGGAGAAAGCCCGGACGCAAAGAGTCGCGGGGGAGGGCCCCCGCCTCCCCATTTTTTATGGCCCGCTCGTTTCCACTCGCTCGCTTTGGCGTTGGGTAGCGCAGCGGGGCGATGGCGTGTCTATTTCGTAGCCCACCTACGTGCCCTGATTTGGGACGCTTTTTTCGTGTAGGGCTGCACAACCCAGAGGCTTCCCCTTGGGGGGAAGCTGTCACCGAAGGTGACGGATGAGGGGGCGA
>URCB01000110.1 GCA_900546255.1 uncultured Eubacteriales bacterium | reverse complement strand
CACCGCGCCGAAGGCGTGGGCCAGGGAGTAGCCCAGCTCGCCCCCCTCGTGGATGGAGCCGGGGGTCTCCGGAGCCACGTGGCTGGGGATGCCGCCGGGGAAGGAGAACTGCTTAAAGAGCTTCTTCAGCCCCGCCTCGTCCTGGCTGATGTTGGGGTAGACCTCGCTGTAGGTCCCCTCCAGGTAGGTCTGGGCTACCATAGCGTTGCCCCCGTGGCCGGGGCCGGAGAGGTAGATCATGTTCAGGTCGTACCGGTTGATGACGCGGTTGAGGTGTGTATAGATGAAGTTCTGGCCAGGGACGGTACCCCAGTGGCCGACGATTTTCTTTTTGATGTGGGCCGGTTCCAGAGGCTCCTTGAGCAGGGGGTTGTCCAGCAGGTACAGCTGGCAGGCGGCCAAATAGTTGGAGGCCCGCCAGTAGGCGTCCAGCTTTTTCAGCTGATCGGGGGTCAGGGCAGCTCTCCGGGACATCCGGGCAGCCGTTTTTGCAATGGGTTTGGGTGATCCCTTCGGTCTTCTCGGCATGGAAAAAACCTCCTTTTCGTAATCTAAATTCTATTATAAACACTTTTGCAAAATAATCAACATGGCGGGGAAAGAAAACGCCAGAGAAATCCCCGGGAAGGGGGACGTCCTCTGGCGTTAGGAAACGGATGGGAGGGGAACCCTTAGAACCGGGCGTGGCCGGTCCGCCGGGCCTCGGCGGCCACGGCGTTGGCCACAGCGTCTGCCGCGGCCCGGTTCAGGGGAGAGGGCAGGATGCAGGTGGGGGAGAGGTCCTCCGGGGCCACCATGTCCGCCAGGGCCTGGGCGGCGGCATACTTCATGCCCTCGGTGATCTGCACGGCTCCGCAGGACAAGGCACCCTTGAACAGGCCGGGAAAGACCAGCACGTTGTTGATCTGGTTGGGGAAGTCCGAGCGGCCGGTGCCCACCACGGCGGCCCCATGGGCCAGGGCCTCGTCGGGCATGATCTCCGGCACCGGGTTGGCCATGGCCAGGATCACGGGGTCCTTGGCCATGGTCTCCACCATGGCCCCGGTGACCAGGCCAGGGCGGGAGACCCCGATGAACACGTCTGCCCCCACCAAAGCCTCGGCCAGGGTGCCGGTGCGTTTTTCCGGGTTGGTCCGGGCGGCCAGTTCCTCGTGGTGGCTGGGCTGGCCGGGGGTGCCGGGGACCAGGATGCCGTCCTTGTCGCACAGGATGAGGTGGCGGTACCCCAGGTCCAGCAACAGCTTGGCGGCGGCCCCGCCGGCGGCCCCGATGCCGTTGAGGACGATCTTCACGTCCTCTTTCTTCTTGCCTACCACCTTCAGGGCGTTGGTGAGGGCGGCGGTGATCACCACGGCGGTGCCGTGCTGGTCGTCGTGAAAGACGGGGATGTCGCAGACCGCTTTCAGCCGGCGCTCCACCTCGAAGCACCGGGGGGCGGAGATGTCCTCCAGGTTGATGCCCCCGAAGCTTTTGGAGATCCGGGCGATGGTTTCCACCATCTCGTCCACATCCTGGGTGTCCACGCACAGGGGGAAGGCGTCCACCCCGGCGAACTCCTTGAAGAGGACGCACTTGCCCTCCATCACCGGCATCCCCGCCAGGGGGCCGATGTTCCCCAGGCCCAGCACCGCCGAGCCGTCGGTGATGACAGCCACCAGGTTCTGCCGCCGGGTGAGCTGGAAGGACTTGGCGGGGTCCTTCTGGATCTCCAGGCAGGGGGCGGCCACCCCGGGGGTGTAGGCCAGGGAGAGGTCCTTCTGGGTCTGGATGGGATAGCGGGAGACCACCTCCAGCTTTCCCCGGAGCTTGTAGTGCAGGGCCAAAGATTCTTCGCTGATGTCCATGGGAAGTCAGATCCTTTCTGGGTAAAAAGTGAGGGGTGGGTCAGGCCATCTCCTCGGGGTGGAAGGCCGCGTCAAAGGCCTCGGGGGTGAAGAGGCCCAGGGCCACAGCGGCCTCTTTCAGGGAGATGTTCTCCCGGTGGGCCTTCTTGGCGATCTTGGCCCCGTTCTCATACCCCACGATGGGGGTGAGGGCGGTGACGGTCATCAGGGAGCGATGGAGGTTTTCCGCCATCTTCTCCCGGTTGGGGGTCAGGCCCTTGAGGCACCGGCGGGTGAAGCTGGCCATGGCGTCGGCCAGCAGCCGCACCGACTGGAGGAAGTTGTGGGCCAGCACGGGCATGTAGACGTTGAGCTCGAAGTTGCCTTGGGAGGCGGCGATGCCCATCACCGTGTCGTTCCCCATTACCTGGACGGCCACCATGGTGAGGGCCTCGCACTGGGTGGGGTTGACCTTGCCAGGCATGATGGAGGAGCCGGGCTCGTTCTCCGGGATGAAGATCTCCCCCAACCCGCACCGGGGGCCGGAGGCCAGCCAGCGCACGTCGTTGGCGATCTTCATCAGGTTGGCGGCCAGGGCCTTCAAGGCCCCGTGGGTAAAGACCAGGGCGTCCTTGGCGGTGAGGGCGTGGAATTTGTTGGGGGCGGTGCGGAAGGGCAGGCCGGTGCGCTGGGCCACCTCCTGGGCGGCGGCCGTGTCAAACCCCGGAGGGGCGTTGAGCCCCGTGCCCACGGCGGTGCCCCCCAGGGCCAGCTCATAGAGCCCGTCCAGGGAGGCAGTGACCATGTCCCGGCTGTGCTCCAGCATGGAGCGCCAGCCGCTGATCTCCTGGCCGAAGGTGATGGGCACCGCGTCCTGGAGATGGGTGCGGCCGGTTTTCACCACGTCCCCGTTGGCGTTCTCCAGGTCTTGAAGGCAGACCAGCATCTCCTCCAGGGCGGGGAAGAGCCGCCGGTGGAGGGCGGTAGCCGCGGCGATGTGCAGGGCGGTGGGGAAGGTGTCGTTGGAGCTCTGGGACAGGTTCACGTGGTCGTTGGGGTGGAGCAGGTCCTCCCCCGCCTGGAGGTTGCCCCACCGGGCGATGACCTCGTTGCAGTTCATGTTGGTCTGGGTGCCGCTGCCGGTCTGCCAGACGGCCAGGGGGAAGTTCCCCGCCAGCTCCCCGGCCAGGATGGCCTGGCAGGCCCCCTGGATCAGGGCGAAGCGCCGGTCGTCCAGCTTGCCCAGCCGGTGGTTGGCGGCGGCGCAGGCTTCCTTCAAAATGGCGAAGGCCTGGATGAGGTCAGGGGGCATTTTCTCCTCCCCGATGGGAAAGTTTTCCAGGCTCCGTTGGGTCTGGGCGCCCCAGAGCTTGTCCGCTGGGACGGCCACTTGGCCCATGGTGTCGTGTTCCATGCGATATTCCATGGTGGATTCCTCGCTTCTCGCTGAGATTTGTTGGTGGTCCCGTCTGGGACCAGTGTCCAGGGGAGCCCGCAGGTGGGGCCGGGGGCCCAGTACGGACCCTTCGGGTGGGTGGTTCCGAAGCCACCCTTGGGGGCGCAGCGCCCCGGGGGCCCCGCCTGCCCGGCGGGGGGTCCCCATTTCTCCCGAGAAATGGGGAGAAAGAGGGCCGGGGCTTTGCCCCTGGACCCCGGGTTTTAAGGGCGCTCGTTCCCACTCGCTGGTTTTTGCGTCAGTTTTCTCTGATAAGATAGCTAGGCTATTACTTCCGATGTGCTAACACCGATTTGGAACGCATTTTCCGGAAAAATATGCTGAAAAAGCATTTTATGAAAGAGAGTCTCCAAATCAGGGCACGTACATGGGTTACGAAATAGCCCAACGACCGCCCCGCTGCGCTTCTAACGCCAAAACGAGCGAGTGGGAACGAGCGGGTCCTAAAAAAGGGGGGGCGGGGGCCCTCCCCCGCGACTCTTTGCGTCCGGGCTTTCTCTAGAGAAAGCC
>URCB01000109.1 GCA_900546255.1 uncultured Eubacteriales bacterium | reverse complement strand
CGGAGTCGGCGGGGAACCCACGTTGCAGGGTCCACCCTGCAACGGTTCCAACGGAACCGCCTACCGATGACAGAGGGCCCCCGCCCGGGGCCGGGCGGGCAACGGGGCGCTGCGCCCCGAGGCCCCGTAAGAGCCCCGACCACGGGAAGGGTCCGTACCCCGGGGCCGGTCCCTTACTCCGTCCGTAGTGCGATTACCGGGTCCTTCTTGGCGGCCTTCCGGGCGGGGATCAGCCCGCCCACCACGGTGATGGCAATGCTGATGGCGATGAGGAGCAGGGAGTACCCCAAGGGGAGCTTGGCCTGCAGGTCTGCAATCCCCGACAGGTTCTGGATGAGGCTGGTGATGGGCACCAGGGCGATGAGGGAGACCACAATGCCCAGCAGCCCCGCGCAGCAGCCGATGATGAAGGTCTCCGCGTTGAACACCTGGGAGATGTTCCGCTTGGAGGCTCCCAGGGCCCGGAGGATGCCGATCTCCTTCGTCCGCTCCAGCACGGAGATGTGGGTGATGATGCCGATCATAATGCAGGACACCACCAAGGAGATGGACACAAAGGCGATGAGCACATAGGAGATGCCGTTGATGATGGTGGTGATGGAGGAGGTGAGCATGGCCACGTAATCGGTGTAGGTGATCTGCTGGGCCTCGTCCTTGTCGGCGTTGTAGGCTTCGATGCAGGCGGCGATGGCGTCCTTGTCCTCAAAACTGTCGGCGTAGATGCTGATGGAGGAGGGGGCGTCGTAGCTCACCTTGCCGAAGTTGGTCATGTTGTCCTCATAGGTGGACCCGGCCACGTACTGGTCATAGACCTGGAGCAGCAGCTCCTGGTCGGGGTTCCCCGCCAGGTACTGGTCCAGGGCGGCGGCCTGGCTGGCCTCGTCCAGGACCATGGTCCCCATGGCGGCGGAGGAGGACGAACCCTCGCTGCTGGCGTAGTAGACCAGCATCTGGTAGAAGGAGGCCTTTTCGGAGATGCCCAGGCCGGACAGGTAGTCCTTGGCCGCCTGGGCCTT
Organism: uncultured Eubacteriales bacterium; assembly: GCA_900546255.1. Classification (GTDB taxonomy): domain Bacteria; phylum Bacillota; class Clostridia; order Oscillospirales; family Oscillospiraceae; genus Evtepia; species Evtepia excrementipullorum. The sequence goes on along the minus strand of URCB01000109.1, from coordinate 2,910 downwards.
CCCGGTGTCGTCGGGCACCGTGAAGGCGATGCCGGTGAGGACGTTGGTGTCCGGGTCTGCCTCCTGGGCCCTCACCACGGCGCTTTCATCGGTGTGCTGGATGAGGTAGTCGGACAGGGCCGCGGTGTAGGCCACGGCGGTGGTGATGTCGGCGTTGTCCGCGTCGGCCTTGGGCCGGATGACCCCCACGATCTTCAGGTCCATGGCGTTTTCCAGCAGCTGGTCCTGGTTCACCGCCCCGTCCTCCAGGTAGGTGAAGGTGCCGTCCTGGTTTTCCAGGTAGTGGTCGCAGGCGGCCACCAGGGAGAAGGTGTGGTCCAGCACGTCGGCGTAGTCCAGCCGGAGTTCAGAGGCCTGGCCGTCCTCGGCGATCTCGTCCTCCGCCTGGCGGTACTGGTCGGCGGTGATCAGGCCCAGCTGGTACAGGGTCTGGACGGGGATGCTGTTGTTCTCGTCCAGCACCAGCACCACCTCGTCATAGGCCTGGGGCCAGCTGCCGTAGAGCACGTCGTAGCTGTCGGTGACCACATGGCTCACCAAACTGCCGTCGGCCCCCGCCATGAGCTGGGAGAAGTTCTCCGCGGCGGCGGGGTTCTCCCCGGTGATGGAGCTCTGGAAGGTGCTCTCCATGGGGGACTGGCCGGTCTGCATGGTGTTGCTGTCCTCCAGGGTGCTGTCGCTGCTGACCAGGGTGCCGTCGGCGTCCCGGGAGTAGACGCTGAAGGCCACGTTGTAGTTGTAGACCACCCCGTTCTCCCCCAGGTACTGGCGGATGTCGCTGTTGGGATCGTCCAGGTACTTCTTAAAGTCGGTGAGGTTGTTCTCCACGATGTTGGAGGAGATCATCTCCTGGGTTTCCATCTCCCGGTAGTCGGCATAGACGCCGGTGCGGTCCTGGCTGGTGTCCTCCTCCTGGGCCTGGCCCATCCTCTCGCCCTGGGCCCCCATGGCGGCGGAGAGGTCCAGGGTCTCCGCGCTGATGGTGATGGGGTAGGAAGTCATGGTTTCCTTCTGGATATCGTCGATGTAGTCGTTCATCCCCGTGGACAGACCCAGGATCAGGGCGATGCCGATGATGCCGATGGACCCGGCAAAGGCGGTCAGCAGGGTGCGCCCCTTCTTGGTGCCCAGGTTTTGGAAACTCAGGGAGAGGGCGGTGGCGAAGGACATGGAGATCTTCTTGTGCTTTTCCGGGGGGCGCTGGGCCTCCTGGTCGGTGTAGGGATCGGTGTCGCCGATGATCGCCCCGTCCCGCAGGCGCACGATGCGGGTGGAGTACCGCTCGGCCAGCTCCTGGTTGTGGGTGACCATCACCACCAGGGTGTCCTTGGCGATCTCCTGGAGCAGGTCCATGATCTGCACGCTGGTCTCGCTGTCCAGGGCGCCGGTGGGCTCGTCAGCCAGCAGGATGGTGGGGTGGTTGATGAGGGCCCGGGCGATGGCCACCCGCTGCATCTGGCCCCCGGACATCTGGTTGGGGCGCTTGTGGAGCTGGTCCCCCAGGCCCACCTTCTCCAGCACCTCCACCGCCCGCTGGCGGCGCTCCTTCTTGGACACCCCGGCCAGGGTGAGGGACATCTCCACATTGGCCAGCACCGTCTGGTGGGGGATGAGGTTGTAGCTCTGAAAGACAAAGCCGATGGAGTGGTTGCGGTAGTAGTCCCAGTCGGCGTCCTTGTAGTCCTTGGTGGACACCCCGTCGATGACCAGGTCGCCGCTGTCGTACCGGTCCAGGCCGCCGATGATGTTCAGCAGGGTGGTTTTGCCGGAGCCGCTCTGGCCCAGGATGGAGACGAACTCATGTTCCCGGAAGGAAATGCTGACCCCCTTCAGGGCGGTCTGGCGCAGCTCCCCGGTGACGTAGGTTTTGACAATGTTTTCTAATCGCAGCATAGGGTAATTTTCCTCGCAGAAAGGTCTTGGCGGATCGAGGGATCGCGAGTATCCCCGCCGGCCCTGGGGAACCGGTGGGGGACTGGCAGCCCAGACGGCCTGGGGCCGCCTTGACAAACCAAAGTACAAAAATTATACTATGGACCAACGCCAGAGACAAGTACGCAGATTTCGGATACCTAGTCTACTCCAACGTACCAAAGGGGGAACACAACTATGCAACAGGACCTGACCCCAGAGACCTATTGGGACCGGATCCTCCACCAGCCCATCCAGGAGGACTGCCCCATGCGGCGGACCTTGGAGCTGCTCAGCGGGAAGTGGCGTCTGTACGTCCTCTACGTGCTGTCCAAAGCGTCCGTCTGCCGCTTCGGCGCCCTGAAACGGGCCATTCCGGGGATCACCAGCACCATGCTCACCCACGCCCTGCGAGACCTGGAGACCCTGGGCATCGTCCACCGGGAACAGTTCAACGAGGTGCCGCCCCATGTGGAGTATTCTCTGACGGAGAAAGGCCTGGCCCTGCTGCCGGTGTTCGCCGAACTGGCCAAATGGGGGGAGACCTATTTAGACCCCTGACCAGCCCCCGCCGGCGGGGGCAACACGCCCCCAAACAATGCAAAGCCCGGCTTGCGCCGGGCTGGCAATTTGCATCAAAGGATGTGTGGTACGCAGCAGGAGGGTTGGCGTTTCCCCGGGGGTTCCCAGGAAGCTCCTGTGAGACGTTACACCAGTAAGATACCACCATTTTGTGAAGAAGTTTTCTGGATATTATGTCCAAATTGTAAACCTTGGCACTCCAGACAGGAAAGTGCTAATTTCGGCAGGGGTGGGGGGCTGTCGTCGGCAGGTGGTCCAGGTTTGGACCGGCGCAGGGTGGGTCCTGCGAGGTGGGTTCCCGCCCGGTCCCGGGCGGGGGAGCGGTAGGGTACTGCGTACCCTTCGAGTGGTCGCGGCTTTTTCGGTGCCTCGGGGCGCAGCGCCCCGGGGGCCCGCCTGCCCGGCGGGGTCCCCATT
>URCB01000108.1 GCA_900546255.1 uncultured Eubacteriales bacterium | reverse complement strand
CAGCCGGTGGGCGGGCCGTTACGGGCGTGGGACAAATGGGCCGCAGGCCAGGCAGGATAAAAAAAGACCACCTCTCGTCTAGCAAAAACCAGAGAGAGGTGGGTCCAGGGCGGAGAGAACCTCTCTCCGCCCTGGTGTTCTTTCCTCCGGCTTTCTTCCAAAGAAAGCCGGGCTCCCGCCCGGAGTCGGGCGGGAAACCACGGCGCAGGGCCCGCCCTGCGCCGGTCCAAACCTGGACCACCTGCCGATACAGAGATCCCCAGGATAAAAAGGAGGAACCCCAATGGAAATCCAACAATTCGTCTTAGCCTACCAGGCAGAGCAGGACCGGCTGCGGGCCCTGCTGCCGGCGGGGGTGGAGTCCCTGCGGCCGGTGCTGCGGATCAACGCCGAACTCCGAGGCGGCCCGGCGGGGACGGTCTACCTGGAGCTGAACACCCCGGTGGCCGCCTTCGGCAAGCGGGGCTGGTGGAACGTGGGCCGGTGGGAGAGCCCGGCCCATCCCCTCACCGCCCGGCAGGAGGGGGCAGCCACCACCTTCCAGGCTCCCTTCCTCACCCTCACCTACACCCAAACCGGGGCGGTGGGAGGCTGCCCGGCAGAGAAGGACAACGACGGCTGCTTCTACCCCCAAGAGGGGGAGCCCCGCTTTGTCCCGGCGGAGGCCATCACCGCCCCTCGGGCCTTCTGCGACGTGGACTTCCAATGGGCCTTTGCCCCCGGGGATGCCCAGGGCCGCAGCCAGAACGGGAAGACCCTGCCGGCCTTTCCCACCCCGCCAAAGGTCCAGTACCCCCGGCAGCCCCTGACGCCCCAGGCCGCGGCGGCCATTCCCTGCCAGCAGGTGCTGGGGGCCTACACCGTGCAGTTTCGGCGGGGGGAGTGAGGGGGCCGTTAGAAACATGGCCCTGATCCGGTTTGACAAAACCACCGGTTTAACCGGTGGTTTTGTTTTAGGGCCTTCTTTTCCCTTGGCAGGCCCGCACAAGGGCGGAAACGGCCCAGTAAACCAGACTTCCCAGACACAGCCCCAGACAACCGATTCCCAGGATCACGGCCCAGATGCCGGGCATATGGCCCTGGTAGATTCCAGTGGAAAATCCTTCAAAGATCCCATAGCCAATTGCCGTGAACAAGAGCATCTTCTGGTTCCCTTTGGGGGAGATTTGTAGGAAGGCGCAGATGACTATCCCTAGAATAGCTGCTCCCAGAAAGGGGAGGAAAAACTCGCCGAAACAGCACCGAAGGACCACCACGATGGGAACACCTCCTTAGTAGGAAGGAACATAAAGAAAATCATACAGTGGTAACGTAAGATGGCGCCATAGAGTTAACATAAACATAACGGCCAACATTTTTAAAATATCATATTTTGAAGGGTGTGTCAATTTATATTTGAAAAAGCTATTATAAAAAAGCCAACCTCCAGTGTAAGCGTAACACGGGAGGCTGGAACTGTGGGAAAGCAATTAAAGCGCCGGGTCAGGGAAAAGGCTCACCAGGGCGCCCCCCAGCAGGGTGGTCTCCTGCCACAGGGCCAGGTCGATGACCTTCTCCTCCCCCTCGTCCAGGATGGTGCACAGGAGGACCCCCTCCCCCTCGGTGAGGGCGATGAGGGGAACCCAGTGCCAGCTGTCCAGGTTGGGCAGGGACCCGTTGGAGAAGTTCAGAAAGGCCACCGGACAGTCGGCGTCCAGGGCCTGGATGAGAAAGTCCCGGCAGGCGGCGGGGCTGGGGCGGTTCTCCCGCCGGCGGGGGATCTTGAGGATCTCCCCCTGGAGCACGCACCCCCGGGACAGGGCGAAGGACCGGCAGCCCAGCACCAGGCTCTCCGGCTTGTCCAGCCCCCGGGAGCCGGGGGTGACATAGGGCCAGAGGGCCTCCATGTACTGGAGGAACCCCGCCTGGGTGTGCCCCGCTGCCGGGGCCATGGGGGCCAGGCTGGGGTGGGTCTGGGAGAGGTAGGCCAGCAGGGTGGCGGCGGTGGTGGGGCCGCAGCCTGCCCGGCGCTGCCACAGGTCCCGGTACCACTCCTGGTTGCCCCCCCGGTAGGTCTCTCCCTGGGGGCCGGTGATGGTGAACCGTTCCGGCTGGGACAGGTTGTGGGACAAAACGGTCCCCCCTTTCGTCCAGAATGTCAGTTACCGGGAGGCGGAATGCCGTCTCCCGGTAACGCTGCGTTGGAAAATGGTTGTGGGGTGAGCCGGGCTCACTTCTGGTTGGCCGGGTCGGCCATGCCCTTGGCCATGAGGCCCAGGTAGCTCTCTGCGTTGGCGATGCTGCCGGCCACGTCCTCGTCGGTGAGGGTTTTCTTCACCTTGCCGGGCACGCCCACCACCAGGCTTCTGGGGGGGACGATGGTGCCCGAGGCCACCACGGCCCCGGCCCCTACGATGGAGCCCTCGCCGATGACGGCGTGGTCCAGCACCACGGCGTTCATGCCGATGAGGCAGTTGTCCTCCACCGTGCAGCCGTGGAGGACGGCGCCGTGGCCCACGGTGACATAGTCCCCCACCACCACGTCACAGCCGGCGTCTCCGTGGAGGACGCAGCAGTCCTGGATGGTGGTGGCCTTGCCTACGGTGATCTTCTCCTGGTCGCCCCGGAGGACGGCGTTGTACCAGATGTTGCTCTGTTCCCCGATGGTGACGTCGCCCCGGACGAAGGCGCCGGGGGCCACCCAAGCGGCGGGATGGATGTTGGGTCGGTCCATGGGCTTCCTCCTTACCGGGTCAGCACCCGCACCCGGAGCACGCCGGGGATGGCTGCGATGGCGGCTTCGTCCACGGCAGCGTCGGTGTCCAGAATGGTGTAGGCATACTCCCCGCGGGTGTTGGAGGCGGAGGCCACGGCGGGGACGGCCCCGGCGATGGCGGCAGCGTCGGCCCCCTTGGAGATGACGCACACCCGGGTCTTGGCGGCCCAGGCCATGGTGAGGTTGGGCAGGTTCACGGAGTTGATGATGCTGCCGTTGTCCAGGTAGTCCTTGACCTCCCGGGCGGCCATCATGGCGCAGTTGTCCTCGCTCTCGGGGGTGGAGGCCCCCAGGTGGGGGATGGCCACCACGCCCTCGATGGCGGCGGTCTCACTGTTGGGGAAGTCGGTGACGTAGGCGGCGCACTTGCCGCTGTCCAGGGCGGCCTTCAGGGCGGGGGTGTCCACCAGCTCGCCCCGGGCCAGGTTCACGATGCGCACCCCGTCCTTCATGGCGGCGAAGGCGGCCTCGTTGAGGGTGCCCCGGGTGGCGTCGTTCATGGGCAGGTGGAGGGAGATGTAGTCGGCCTTGGCGTAGAGCTCGGGCAGGGTGTCCACCACCTCCACCCCGGGGGTGAGGTTCAGGGCGTGGGTCACGGAGAGGAAGGGGTCATAGCCCACGATCTTCATCCCCAGGGCGGCGGCGGCGTTGGCCACCAGCACGCCGATGGCCCCCAGGCCCACCACGCCCAGGGTCTTGCCCATGATCTCGGGGCCCACGTAGGCGGCCTTGCCCTTCTCCACCACGGCGGCCACGTCGGCCCCGGCGGCGGACTGCTCCTTCACCCAGGTGATGCCCTGGGAGATCTTCCGGGAGGCCAGCAGGAGGGCGGCGATGGTGAGCTCCTTCACCCCGTTGGCGTTGGCCCCGGGGGCGTTGAAGACCACGATGCCCGCGTCGGCAGCCCGGTCCAGGGGGATGTTGTTGACGCCGGCGCCGGCCCGGGCGATGCACTTGAGCTCGGCGGGGAAGTCATAGTCGTGGAGCTTGGCGGAACGCACTAGGATGGCGTCCTCATGCTCCATGGTGTCGCTGATGGCGAACCGATCGTCCAGCTCAGCCAGGCCGATCTTGGAGATCTTGTTCATCGTCTTTACATGATACATTCGGAAACAGATCCTTTCTCAAAGTAGTCAGAACCAAAGGGATCCAAACGGGAACTTCCGTTCCCGCCCCCCTCCGCCGGGAGGCAAAGCCTCGCAGAGTTTTCCCGTCCGCAGACGGGAAAATCCAATCCGATGTATTTTTTCCCCGGCTTCGCCGGGGAAAAAATTCTTC
>URCB01000107.1 GCA_900546255.1 uncultured Eubacteriales bacterium | reverse complement strand
GTCCGGGCTTTCTCTAGAGAAAGCCTGGATCCCCGCCCGGGACCGGGCGGGAACCTACGTTGCAGGGGCCAACCTGCGATGGCCCAGAAAGAACCACCCGCCGACGGCAGGCCCCTCCCGGCCCTCACACACTCCAGCTGTTGAGGTAGGCCTCCTGCTCCGGGGTCAGGGCGTCAATCTCCAGCCCCAGGGCTGCCAGCTTGGCCCGGCCGATCTGGTCGTCAATCTCCTCCGGGACGGGGTAGACCTTCTTCTCCAGCCCTGTCTGCTTGGTCAGCCACTCGGCGGCCAGGGCCTGGACGGCGAAGGACATGTCCATGATCTCCGCCGGGTGGCCGTTGCCTGCGGCCAGGTTTACCAGCCGGCCTTCGGCCAGCACGTTGAGGGTCCGGCCGTTGGGGAGGGTGTAGCCTACGATGTTCTCCCGCCGGGTCTCGGCCCTCACGGCCATCTCCCGGAGGGCAGCCACGGCCACCTCGCAGTCAAAGTGGCCGGCGTTGGCCAGCAGGACGTTGTCCTTCATCGATTCAAAGTGCCGGGGAACGATGACGTCCTTGCACCCGGTGACGGTGACGAAGATGTCCCCCAAGGGGGCGGCCTGGTCCATGGGCATCACCCGGAAGCCGTTCATGGTGGCGTCCAGGGCCTTGAAGGGGTCGATCTCCGTGACGATCACGTTGGCCCCCATGCCGGCGGCCCGCATGGCCACCCCTTTGCCGCACCAGCCGTACCCGGCCACCACCACGGTTTTGCCCGCCACCACCAGGTTGGTGGTGTGCATGATGCCGTCCCAGGCGGACTGGCCGGTGCCGTACTTGTTGTCATAGTAGTGCTTGGCCTTGGCGTCGTTTACCGCTACCATGGGGCAGGGGAGCAGGCCGGCCTTCTCCCGGGCTTTCAGGCGGAGGATGCCGGTGGTGGTCTCCTCGCAGCCACCCAGCAGGCAGTCGGCGTATTCCTTGCACTTGCCCCCCAGCAGGTCGATGAGATCCCCCCCGTCGTCGATGACGATGTGGGGGTGGCACTTGAGGGCCTCGATCAGCAGGTCCTCGTACCCCTGGGCGTCCACGCCGTGGATGCCGAAGGTCTCCACCCCCAGGCTGGCCAGGCCGGCGGCCACGTCGTCCTGGGTGGACAGGGGGTTAGACCCGGTGAGGTACACCTCCGCCCCGCCCTGCTTCAGGACGTAGCCCAGGTTGGCCGTTTTGGCCTCCAAATGGACGGACACCGCCACCCGCAGGCCCTGGAAGGGCTTTTCCTGCAGGAAGCGTGCCTCAATCTGGGACAGGGCGGGCATAAAGTCCCGCACCCATTGAATCTTCCGCCGGCCGGACTCGGCCAGGGACATGTCTTTGACGATACTCATGGTCCTCTCCTTTCGGGGCGGGGAAGGCCACGCCACCAAAAAAGGCTTCCCGAAGGAAGCCTCACTCGCAGGACGCGGCGCCTTCCTTATCGCTGTTAGCAGAACCACCTTGCCTTGCGCAGGCAGGTTGGTGTGAGGTCATCAAGCTAACTCTCTCGCCCACTCTCGATAATGCGCTCCTATTCAGTTCACGCGAAAAACAGTACAACGTATTATACACCATTCCCCGGAAAAGGCAAGGCATTTTTCTTAATTTTTAAACTTTTTCAAAAGAATGGGAATTGTTCACAGTTTAGGCTAGACTTCCCCGGGGAAAGCGGGTAAAATAGGTACGCTGCGTGATGGCATTCTATGCCCGCGCCCGCTGTTTTGTGCATCCATCTTATCAAATCCATGAAGGAGGTCGTTTCCTTGCGCGCCCTGCAACAGTGGCTGGACCGTTTCTGTTACAAACACCCTCGCCTGGGTATCCCCGGGCTCATGCGGTACATTGTCATCGGCAATGTGCTGGTGTACCTGCTCAACCTCTTCAGCACCAACGGGTATCCCGTTGCCTCTGCTCTGCTGAGTTTTGATACCAGCGCCATCCTCCAGGGGCAGGTCTGGCGGATCATCACTTTTATCTTTGTACCCACCGGCAGCAGCAACATTTTCTTCTTTGTCCTCACCCTGTACTTCTACTACTTCATCGGCTCTGCCTTGGAGCGGGAGTGGGGGAGCAATAAGTTCACCGTCTTTTACTTCTTCGGGGTGATTTTGAACATCATCCTGGGCTTCTTTGTGGGCACGGCGTCCATGTACTATGTGAACATGTCCATGTTCTTCGCCTTTGCCACCTTGTATCCCAATCTGCAGTTCCTGCTGTTCTTCATCATCCCCGTAAAGGCCAAGTGGCTGGCGTGGATTGACGCGGCCTACTTCCTCATCGCCGTGTTCCAGTACCTGTTCACCGGCCACCCGCTCCTGGCACTGATCCCCATTGTGGCAGTGCTCAACTACCTGCTCTTCTTCGCGGCGGACATTGGCAGCCAGTTCGCCTACTGGCGGGGCCGGGCCAAGAGCAAGGTGCGCCAGCAGCAGTACAAGAACGCCTACCAGCGCCCCAGTTCCGGGCCCAAGGTGGTCAACTTCCACGACGCCAAGACCCAGACCAAGGCCCAGTACCTCCACAAGTGTGCTGTGTGCGGCAAGACCGACCTCAGCGACCCCCAGATGGAGTTCCGCTACTGCTCCAAGTGTAACGGCTACTACTGCTACTGCGCCGACCATATTAACAACCACATCCATATTCAATAATTAGACGGGACATCCCCTGGGCATCCCGTCTGGGGGGCCCGGTTTCCAAAGGAGGCAACCCCTATGACCGACCAAGCGCTGGTGGAGAAGGCCTTCACCATGCTGGATAAATCCTACGTCCCCTACTCCCACTTTCCCGTGGGGGCCGCCCTGGAAGGGGCGGACGGGGTGATCTACACCGGCTGCAACGTGGAGAACGCTGCCTATGGCTCCACCCTGTGCGCCGAGCGCACCGCCCTGGTGAAGGCCATCAGCGAGGGCTGCCGCAGCTTCACCCGCCTGGCAGTGGTGGGCAACAGCGCCGACTACTGCTGGCCCTGCGGCGCCTGCCGGCAGATGCTCTACGAGTTTTCCCCGGACCTGGAGATTCTGGTGGCCCGGGGCGACCACCAGTTTGTCAAGTACACCCTCCGGCAGCTGCTGCCCGGAGGGTTCGGGCCAGACTCGCTGGCCTGACCATAACACCACCTGGCACAGGGACGCGGAAGGCGTCCCTGTTATCCTATGAACCATTTGACGAAGGAGGCTTTTCCATGGATCTGCAAACCTACTTAGCCCGGATGAACGCCGGCCAGCCCATTGAGGGGGGTGGGGAACTCCACCAGTTTATGCGGGCCCTCAACGAGGAGGCCATGCGCCTGACCTGTGATCTCAACGGCACCTTCCACACCCAGGAGGAGATCCGGGCCATTTTCTCCCGGCTCATCGGCAAGCCGGTGGACAAGTCCTTCCGCCTCTTCCCCCCTTTCTACACCAACTGTGGAAAGAACACCACCGTGGGCAAGCGGGTGTTCATCAACACCGGCTGCCACTTCCAGGACCAGGGTGGCATCACCCTGGGGGACGGGACCTTTTTGGGGAACAACGTGGTGCTCACCACCATGAACCACGACTTTGACCCCCAGCAGCGCTCCACCACCTACCCCGCCCCCATTGTCATCGGGAAGAATGTGTGGATTGCCTCTAGCGTGACGGTGGTGCCCGGGGTCACCATTGGGGATGGGGCCATCGTGGCCGCCGGGGCGGTGGTCACCCGGGACGTGCCCCCCAACACCATTGTGGCCGGGGTGCCCGCCCGGGTGGTGCGGGAGATCCGACCGGGGGAGCATGCCCCGGCCTCCTTCCGGCGGCGGGAGGAGTGAGGGGGGGCCGCGGGCGTGTGGCACTACGTACCCTTTGGGTGGTCTAGGCTCTTACGAGGCCTCGGGGCGCAGCGCCCCGGGGGCCCGCCCGGCCCCGGGCGGGGGCCCGGCTTTCTCCGGAGAAAGCCGGAGGAAAGAGCGCCAGGGAGGAAGAGGTTCTTCCTCCCTGGACCCACCTTTTCTGGTTGGGGGGGACCCTGCGGGGGGCCTCCTTTTTTTCTGCCTGGCCTGCGGCCCATTTGTCCCACGCCCGTAACGGCCCGCCCACCGGCTG
>URCB01000106.1 GCA_900546255.1 uncultured Eubacteriales bacterium | reverse complement strand
CGCTGCGCCCCGAGGCACCGTAAGAGCCCCGACCACCCGTAGGGTACGCAGTACCGTACCGCACTCCCGCCCGGGACCGGGCGGGAAACCACGTCGCAGGGCCCACCCTGCGAAGGTCCAACGGGACCACCTACCAATGACGGCGGCCCCCCGCTAGAGGGGCCCCGCAAAGCCCCCCGGTGCCTTCACCGGGCCGCCAGTTCCCCAAACAGCGCCCAGGTGGAGGCGCCGGTGACCCGCACTTCCTGCCAGGTGCCGATGACGGCGGGCTCCGCCGCCAGGTGGACCAGCCGCCCCCCGGCGGTGCGGGCGGTGAGGCGGCCGTCCTCCCCCTGGCCGTCCACCAGGCAGCGGAGGGTCTTGCCCACGTAGGCCTGGTGCTTCTCCCCAGAGATCTGGTTCTGCCGCTGGAGCAGCCGCTGGAAGTTGGCGTTCTTCTGCTCCTTGGGCATGGGGTCGTCCAGTTTCTCCGCAGGGGTCCCCCGGCGGGGGGAGAAGATGAAGGTGAACAGGGCATCAAACCGCACCGCCTCGATGAGGGAGAGGGTCTCCTCGAACTCTTCCTGGGTCTCCCCGGGAAAGCCCACGATGACGTCGGAGGTGAGAACAATGTCCGGGATCCTGGCCCGGAGCTGGGCCACCAGGTCCAGGTAGTGTTCCCGGGTGTACCCCCGGTTCATGGCCTTCAGCACCCGGCTGCTGCCGGACTGGAAGGGGAGGTGGAGGACGGGGGCCACCTTCTCGCAGGCGGCCATGGTGTCAAACAGCCGCTCCCCCGCGTCCTTGGGGTGGCTGGTCATGAAGCGGATGAGGAAGTCCCCGGGGATGGCGTTCACCTGCTCCAGCAGCCAGGCGAAGTCCACCCCCCGGTCCAGGTCCTTGCCGTAGGAGTTCACGTTCTGGCCCAGGAGGGTGATGTCCTGGTACCCCGCCGCGGCCAGTTCCCGGACCTCGGCCAGAATGTCCTCCGGCTGGCGGCTGCGCTCCCGCCCCCGGACGTAGGGGACGATGCAGTAGGTGCAGAAGTTGTTGCACCCGTACATGATGGACACCCAGGCCTTCCGGGGGTTCTGCCGCACCACGGGGATGCCCTCGGCCACCGCCCCGGGCACGTCCTGGGTGGCAAAGACCCGCTTGCCGGTGGTCAGCTTCTCCAGCAGCAACTGGGGGAACTGCCACAGCAGCTGGGGGCCGAACACCAAGTCCACGTAGGGGAAGGACTGGCGCAGCCGCTGGGCCACGTGCTCCTGCCGGGCCATGCAGCCGCAGACGCAGATCACCTGCCCCGGGTGGCGGCGCTTGGTGTGGGACAGGGCCCCCACGTTGCCGAACACCCGGTGCTCGGCGTGTTCCCGGATGGCGCAGGTGTTCACCAGCACCAGGTCGGCCCCCTCCTCGGTGTCGGAGAAGGCATAGCCCATCCGGGCCAGGTAGCCCCGGAGGCGCTCGGAGTCGGCCTCGTTCTGCTGGCAGCCGTAGGTGTCCACGAAGGCCAGTTTCTGGCCGGGGGTCTGGTCCAGCAGGGCATGGATCTGGTCACACAGGGCCAGCTGGCGGGTGATCTCCGCCGGGGGAATGGTCGGGGTCTGTCTCACAACGGGTTCCTCCCATGGAAAAAAATAAAGAATTCGATAGAAATTCAGAGTATAGATTACCACAACTGGGGGTATTTTTCAAGGAGCGCAAGCCCCACGCCCCGGGGCTTGCCCAGAAAAAAAGCCCCCTTTCCCCGGGCTCCACGCCCGGAGAAAGAGGGAAGGGGGACAGGCACCGAGGCGCCCTGCTATGCGATGGCCTCCGCCCCTACGGTGTAGGCCGACCACTGCCCGCCGGCATCCTGCCGGGCGGTGCAGTCGGTGAAGTAGTAGGCCCCCAGGCCGCTGCGCCACTTCTCAGCGGTGAAGGTGAGGGAATCCGCCATGGGGTCCTCCTCCCGGATGGCCAGGAAGAGGCCGTCCTCCCACTGGAGGTTCTCCCCGTCGATGGTCCCCGCCTGGACCAGTTCCTCCCAGGTGGCCTGGTGGACGGGCAGGTCCCACCGGTTCCCCAGGGCCACCCCCACGGCGCTCTGCTCCGCCGGGGTCAGGCGGGTCTGGGAGAGGTCCAGGCCCAGCTGGACGATCCCCTGGTTCAAAGCCGTGTCGGTGTCCCACAGGTCCTGGAACACTTGGAGGTAGAGGGCACACAGGTTGTCAAAGCCGTCCACCTGGACCCGGATAGCCTCCACGTTCCCCAGCCGGGCGGGGAAGGTCTCCTCCACCGTGCCGCCGTAGCCGATCTGGATCTGGTTTCCCGGCACGATCTCCGTCTGACTGGGGTCCTCATAGGTCACGGGGAGGTCCCCCAGGGCGAGGGCATAGACGTCGTTCTCCCCGCCGTCTGCAGCGGCCAGGATCAGCTGGTCGTCCTGGACATCCACCACCCGGCAGGTGGCCACCGCCGCCCCGGGCAGGGGGGCGTCCTGGGTGCCGGCCGCTTCCTCTTGGCCGGCGGTGCAGGCCGCCAGCAGGAGCAGCGACGCCAGACACAGCATGGTTCCGATGGTTTTCATGGGCAAACCCTCCTTTGGTCTCTCCCGCCCCAGGAGGGCGAGAGGGTTCTTTGCCTCTTTAGACGGCGGCAGAAGGAAAAAAGTTCCCGGCAGGGGCCAAATCTGGCCCCTGCCGGGTGGTTGTACGAATCCTTATCCTGCTTCCTGCCCACGGAGGGTCCATGCCTCCCGCTGGAAGAGGTGTTTTTCATAGAGCCGGATGATCCGTCCCAGGCACACGGCTGAGAGCACCGTTCCCACCCCGATGCCGTAGAAGGGCGTGTGGTTGGCCAGGCAAAGAACGGCACTGATGGCCACCAGGGAGAGGTCAAACCCGTTCTTCACCCCAGAGAAGGGCAGGTGAAACACTTGTGACATGGTTTGTACAATCCCGTCGGTGGGGGTAAGGACCAGGTTGGTCTTCACGCACAGGAACACCCCCATGGCGGTGAGGAACATGGTCCCCCCGAACAGGATCAGCTGCAGGGGCAGGGGCCCCGGGATGGCGGGAATCACCAAGTCGTACAGGTCGGTCAACCAACCGAAGAGGAAGGAGAGGGGGATCTCCAACAAATAGGGAAGGGTGACCTTCCGGGAGAACAAGCACTGGAGCAGCACAAAGATCAGATAGCATAGGATAGACGCCGTGCCCAGGGAGATCTGATAGATCTCTGAAATGGAGTACATCACCGAACTGAAGGCCGCCACCCCCAGGCCGTAGCGGATGTTCAGCACCACCGCCACAGCAATGAGGTTCAGGCCGAGGATGTATAGGAGCACGCGTTTCACGAAAAGACTTCCTTCCTGTTTGATTTCCTGGTTTACTTTACGCCTATCCTCCGCCTTCTGTCAACCCTGCCCGCCATGCGCAGGCAGGCGTTGACGGGGTTCCCGCCCCGTGGTATACTTTAATTTGTATACGCTCTGTCCAAAAGAGAGCATCGCGACCAAAAAGGAGGAACCCCTATGCGCGCAGTGGTAACCCGGGTGTCCTCGGCCTCCGTCGCCATCGACGGGGAGACCGTGGGGGAAATCGGCACCGGCTTTCTGGTCCTTCTGGGCATCGGTCCAGAGGATACCCAGGCCCAGGCGGAAAAACTGGCCGACAAGATCTGCGGCCTGCGGGTCTTTGCCGACCAGGCGGGCAAGATGAACCTGAACTTGGAGGCCGTAGGGGGCGCCCTTTTGGTGGTGTCCCAGTTCACCCTGTACGCCGACATCAAGAGCCGCCGGCCGGGGTTCACCAAGGCCGCCCCCCCGGCGGTGGCCATCCCCCTGTACGAGACCTTCCTGGACCTCTGCCGGGCCCGGGGGTTCCAGGTGGAACACGGCCAGTTCGGGGCGGATATGGCGGTGGCCTCCGTCAACGACGGGCCGGTGACCATTTGGATGGACACCGACGCTATGTAAAAAAGAGGTGGCCCCGGGTGGGGCCGGGGGCCTGGTTTGCCGTCGGCAGGGGGGCCGGTTTGGACCAGCGCAGGTTAGAACCTGCGAGGTGGGTTCCCGCCCGATCCCGGGCGGGGGATCCAGGCTTTCTCTAGAGAAAGCCCGGACGCAAAGAGTCGC
>URCB01000105.1 GCA_900546255.1 uncultured Eubacteriales bacterium | reverse complement strand
AGAAATGGGGACCCCCGCCGGGCAGGCGGGGCCCCCGGGGCGCTGCGCCCCAAGGGCGGCTTCCGAGCCACCCACCCAAAGGGTACTTACCACCGGCAACGGATTGTTTGCCCCATCCACCCCACAAATTGTGAACGATATCTTTGAGTAAAAGGAGACCATGACCATGGCTGAGCAACAGAAGCAGAACAAGAAACCCTCCTCCACCGAGGAGAAGATGCAGGAACTCTTCGACCTGATGGACGAAAAGGCCGCCAAGGGCGAACTCAACGAGACCGACGAGATGCCCGCCCCTGCCCCTGGGGAGGTGGACACCTCCCCCCTGTCCGAGTCGGAGGCCGCGGCCTTTGAGTACAGCATTATGATGCAGCAGTACGAGGCCCTCCTGGCCGACTACCAGCGCCGGGAAGCGGAGGAGCAGGCGGAAAAGGCCAAGGCCCAGGAAGGGGACGGACAGGCCTGATGGCGTCCCTGGCACCGCAGCTGCGTAAGGCAGCCCTCCGCTTCGAGGAGGTGGAGACCCAGCTGGCCCAGCCGGAGACCTACGCCGACCCTGACCTGGTGGCCAAACTCAACCGGGAGCAGAAGGATTTGGCTCCCCTGGTGGAGGCCTGGCAGCAGTATGAAAAGGTCCAGCAGGACCTGGCAGGGCTGGAAGAACTCTTGGAGGATCCGGAGTACCGGCCCCTGGCCCAGGCCGAGCAGGCCCAGGCCCAGCAGGAGCTGGCCCGGCTGGAGGCCACCCTCCGCACCCTCCTCCGCCCCAAAGACCCTATGGAAGGGAAGAACGTGTTTCTGGAGATCCGCGCCGGGGTAGGGGGGGAGGAGGCCGCCCTCTTTGCCGCCGACCTCTACCGGATGTACGCCATGTACGGGGAGAAGCAGGGATGGAAGTGGGAGGTGGTCTCCACCAACCAGACCGAGCTGGGAGGGTTCAAGGAACTCTCCTGCCTGATCCAGGGGGAGACGGCCTACACCCGCCTGAAGCATGAGAGCGGGGTCCACCGGGTGCAGCGGGTGCCGGAGACCGAGTCCGGCGGCCGCATCCACACCTCCACCTGTACCGTGGCGGTGCTGCCCCAGGTGGAGGAGGCGGAGTTCCACCTGGACCCTGCCGACCTGCGCATCGACACCTTCCGCGCCTCTGGGGCGGGGGGCCAGCACGTGAACAAAACCGAGTCCGCCATCCGGGTCACCCACCTGCCCACAGGCACCGTGGTGGAGTGCCAGGACCAGCGGAGCCAGTACAAAAACAAGGACCGGGCCCTGGCTATCCTGAGAGCCCGGCTCTACGAGAACGCCGTCCGGGAGCGGGAGGAGGCCATCGCCGGCCAGCGCCGCAGCCAGGTGGGCTCCGGCATGCGCAACGAGCGCATCCGCACCTACAACTTTCCCCAGGGCAGGGTCACCGACCACCGGATCGGGCTCACCCTCTACAAGCTGGGGGCGGTCCTGGACGGGGACTTGGACGAACTCATCGACGGCCTGATCCTGGCCGACGAGACACAGAAGCAAAGGAGCGAAGAACCATGATGCACTATCGACCGGAAACCATCCGTTTTTCCTTAGAGGACACCGACAAGGCCGCCGCCATGCTCCTGAAGGGGGGGCTGGTGGCCCTGCCCACCGAGACGGTGTACGGGTTGGCCGCCTCCGCCGAGGACGGCCCGGCCCTGCTGATGCTCTACGAGGTCAAGAAACGGGACCCTGACAAGGCCTCTGCCGTCCTGGTCACCGGCATGGAGATGGTGGAGAAGTACTGCCAGAACATCCCCCAGGGGGCTTACCGCCTGGCGGAGAAGTACTGGCCCGGCCCGCTGACCATGATCCTGGAGGACAAAGGGGTGGTCTCCCCCGCCACCACTGGGGAGGGGGACACCTTGGGGGTCCGTTGCCCCAACCACCCGGTGACCTTAGCGGTCATCGAGAAGGCGGGGGTTGCCCTGGCTGCTCCCTCGGCCAACCCCGCCGGCCAGCCCAGCCCCAAGACCGCCCAGGAGGTGCTGGACTACTTTGACGGCCACATGGAGGGGATCATCGACGGCGGCCCCTGTGCCCTGGGGGTGGAGTCCACCATTGTGGACCTTACCGGGGAGGAACCGGTGATCCTCCGGGAGGGGGCCATCCCCGCCCAGGAGATCCTGGCCGTTCTGCGCGAGGGGTGAGGGGATGAAGGTCATCGGCATCACCGGCCCCACCGGGGCGGGGAAAACCACGGCCCTCAATGCCCTGGTGTCTCTGGGCGGGCGGATCATCGACGCGGACGCGGTCTACCACACCCTCACCCGCACCAGCCAGCCCATGCGGCAGGAGCTGGAGGCCCGCTTCGGCCCGGTTTACACCCCCCAGGGGGAGCTGGACCGGAAAAAGTTAGGGGCGGTGGTCTTTCAGGATCCCCAGGCCCTGGCAGACCTCAACGCCATTACCCACCGGTACGTGGGTCAGGCCGTGGCCCAGCAGGTGGCAGAGGCCGAGGCAGACGGGGTGCCCGTGGTGGGGATTGACGCCATCGGCCTCTTAGAGAGCTCCCTGGTGAACCACTGCCACCGCACCGTGGCCGTCACCGCTCCGGAAGAACTGCGGGTGAAGCGGATCATGGCCCGGGAGGGGATCTCAGAGGAGTATGCCCGCCTGCGGGTGGCGGCCCAGAAGCCCAGCGCCTGGTTCCAGGAACGCTGCGATGACACCTTGGAGAGCACCGAGGCCGACACGGTGGAGACCTTCGCCCAACGGGCCCGGGCGCTCTTTACGAATATCTTACAGGAGGGATGATTTCCATGGAGGAAAAAAAGGAACAGACCCCCGCCCAGAAGCTGCGGGAGGAACTCTTTTTCGCCCCCAAAAACGGGTATGACCGTCTGGCGGCTGGCGAAGGGGAGAAGATACAGACCTACTGCGAGGGCTACAAAACCTTCCTGGACGCCGGCAAGACCGAGCGGGAGTGCGTGGACTACGCCATCGTCAAGGCCCAAGCCGCCGGCTTCCGCCCCCTGGTCCGGGGCGAGAAGCTGCAGCCCGGGGATAAGGTATACCGGAACAACCGGGGCAAGTCCCTGCTCCTGGCGGTGATTGGCCAGGAGGGGCTGGACCAGGGGGCCGTCATCGGTGCGGCCCACATCGACTCCCCCCGGCTGGACCTGAAGCAGAACCCCCTCTATGAGGACAAGGAGCTGGCCTACTGCAAGACCCACTACTACGGGGGCATCAAAAAGTACCAGTGGACCACCATCCCCCTGGCCCTCCACGGGGTGGTGGTGCGCCGGGACGGCACGGCTGTCTCCGTGCGCATCGGGGAGGACCCTGGCGATCCCCAGTTTACCGTGGGGGATCTGCTGCCCCACCTGGCAGGGGACCAGGCCAAGAAGACCATGGGGTCCATTGTCTCCGCCGAGCAGCTCAACCTCTTTATGGGCAGCCGCCCCTTTGACCAGGAGGCAGGCAGTGACCGGGTAAAGCTGGGCATCCTGGCCCTGCTCCAGGAGAAGTACGGCATGGTGGAGGAGGACTTCCTCTCCGCCGAGCTGATGGCGGTCCCCGCGGCCAAGGCGGTGGACATTGGGCTGGACCGGTCGGTGATCGGCGCCTACGGCCAGGATGACCGGGTGTGCGCCTACGCCTGCCTACAGGCCATCCTGGAACTGACCGAGGCCCCCCGCCGCACCGCCGTGTGCGTGCTGGCGGACAAGGAGGAGATCGGCTCCCTGGGGGTCACCGGGATGCAGTCGGCCGCCTTTGACATCTTTATGAGCGACCTCTGCCAGGCCCAGGGGGTCCCCCTGAAGGCTTGCTATGAGTCCTCCTTCTGCCTTTCTGCCGACGTCACCGCCGCCTATGACCCCAACTTTGCGGAGGTCTATGAGGTGCGCAACAGCGCGTTTTTCAACTACGGCGTGTCCATCAGCAAGTACACCGGCGCCCGGGGTAAGTCCGGGGCCTCCGATGCCTCTGCCGAGGTGGTGGGCTATGTCCGCCGGGTCTTTGCCGACAACGGGGTGATCTGGCAGCTGGCCGAACTGGGCAAAACCGACCAGGGCGGCGGCGGTACCGTGGCCTGCTACATGGCCAACCGGAACATCGACACCATCGACGCCGGGGTGCCGGTGCTGTCCATGCACGCGCCCTTTGAGACCACCGCCAAGCTGGACTGCTACATGGCCTATAAGGGGATGAAGGCGCTCTACCTCGCCTGAGGCCCTTGCATCGGCAGGTGGTCCTGGTTTGGACCAGCGCAGGTTAGCCCCTGCGGGGTGGTTTCCCGCCCGGTCCCGGGCGGGGATCCAGGCTTTCTCTAGAG
>URCB01000104.1 GCA_900546255.1 uncultured Eubacteriales bacterium | reverse complement strand
ACGCCAAGATCACCACCATCTACGAGGGCACCAACGAGATCCAGCGGGTGGTCATTGCCTCCCACCTGCTGGGCAAGGCCCCCAAGGAGGGGGGCGGCTCCTCCAGCCGGCCCAAGAAGCCCGCACCGGTCACCGGGGTGCGCAAGCAGAAGATCTTCCGGGACGGCACCCCCCAGGAGCAGGTGGCCGCCCTGGTGGAGCACCTGAAGAAGGACGGCCACGACTTCACCGTGGGCATCCCCATGGACACCCCCATCAACCAGGCCGAGCGGGTGGTTTCTGCCGGCAAGGGCATCGGGGAGCGGGAGAACATGGCCCTTATCGAGGACCTGGCCCGGGCCGCCGGCGCGGCGGTGGGCTCCTCCCGCCCGGTGGCGGAGACCTTGAAGTACCTGCCCCTGAACCGGTACGTGGGTATGTCCGGCCAGAAGTTCTCCGGCAACCTGTACATCGCCTGCGGCATCTCCGGGGCGGTGCAGCACCTCAAGGGCATCAAGGATGCCTCCACCATTGTGGCCATCAACACCAATGCCGGGGCCCCCATCTTTAAGAACTGTGACTACGGCATCGTGGGGGATGTGAAGGAGATCCTGCCCCTGCTGACCGCCGCCCTGGACACCGGAGAGAAGCAGCCGGCGCCCCCCATGGTGAAGATGAAGCGCCCCCGCCCCCCCAGGGAGGAACCCATCGGCAAGCGCTACGTTTGCGGCGGCTGCGGCTACGAGTACGTCCCCGAGGTGGGGGATGAGGCCGCGGAGATCGCCCCGGGCACCCTCTTTGAGAAGCTGCCGGAGGACTGGGTGTGTCCCGAGTGCGGCGAGGGCAAGGACCATTTCATCCCAGCGTGAACGCAGACAGCGAGACAAAGGAGGACTGAGGAATGCATTGCGTAAGAACGGTTACCGATAACCTCTATTGGGTTGGGGCCAACGACCACCGTCTGACCCTGTTTGAAAACATCCACCCCATTCCCCAGGGGGTGAGCTACAACGCCTATCTTCTGCTGGACGAGAAGTCCGTGCTGTTTGACACGGTGGACTGGTCCGCCTGCCGGCAGCTGCTGGAGAACCTGTCCTACCTGTTGGGGGAGAAACCCCTGGACTACCTGGTGATCAACCACATGGAGCCCGACCACGGCGCCTGCATTGAGGAGATTCTCCTGCGCTATCCCCAGGTGCAGATCATCTCCACGGAAAAGGCCTTTTTGCTGATGCGTCAGTTCGGCTTCGATGTGGACAGCCACCCCTGCATCACCGTGGCGGAGGGGGACACCTTTACCTTTGGGGCCCACACCGTCACCTTCGTAGGGGCCCCCATGGTCCACTGGCCGGAGGCCATGGTCACCTTCGACACCACCAACGGGGTGCTCTTCTCCGCCGACGCCTTCGGCTCCTTCATCGCCCTGGACGGCAAACTCTTTGCCGACGAGGTGGACTTTGACCGGGACTGGCTGGACGAGGCCCGCCGCTACCTGACCAACATCGTGGGCAAGTACGGCCCCCACATCCAGCTGCTGCTGAAAAAGGCCGGGGGCATTCTGGACCAGATCCGGTACATCTGCCCCCTCCACGGCCCGGTGTGGCGGAAGGACCTGGGGTATTTCATCGACAAGTACGACAAGTGGAGCCGCTATGAACCGGAGGAGCGGGGCGTGCTCATCGTCTACGCCTCCATGTACGGCAACACCGAGGCGGCTGCCCAGGCCCTGGCAGGCAAGCTGTGTGAGCGTGGAGTCACCAACGTGACGGTGCGGGACGTGTCCAACACCCATGTGTCCTACCTCATCGCCGAGAGCTTTAAGTACAGCCACATTGTGCTGGCCTCGGTGACCTACAACCTGGGCATCTATCCGGTGATGAAGAACTACTTGGAGGACATGAAGGCCCTGAACCTGCAGAACCGGACCTTCGCCATCATTGAGAACGGCTCCTGGGCCTGCAAGTCCGGCGACCTGATGCAGCAGTTTGTGGAGGAGGAGCTGAAAAACATGACGGTGCTCAACGAGCGCCTCTCCCTGGCCTCCTCCCTCCACGAGGAGAAGGCCCCCGAACTGGACCAGCTGGCCGACGCCATTGTGGAGTCTGTGCAGGCGTGAGTCCCAGAAGGGAACGGCATCCCTTCCATCTCTTCCGCGCCCCTGCGTCCCTGTGGACGCAGGGGCGCTTTGCGCTGTGCGGGGCCCGGCATAGCCGCCGGGCCCGGTGCATAGGAATAAACCACCAAACCAGAGGAGGGATGCCTGTGCCAAACCGGGAGGAGGAAGCCAACCACGCCCCCCGCAAACTCACCTGGCGGGAGAAAACCGCCGCCCTGCTGGACCTGCCGGCGGAGGGAGTGGCGGGAACCCCCAAAGTCTCTCTGACCGGGGACCGGGAGCTCTACCTGGAAAACTACAAGGGGATCCTCGCCTATGGGAAGGAAGAGATCCACGTGAACGGAGGGCCTTGGGTCCTCCGGATCCTGGGGCGGGACCTGGAGATCAAGGCCATGCGGGCCGGGGAAATGCGGATCACCGGCTGGGTGGACAGACTAGAACTGCTGTAAGGGGGGAGAAGGCGGTGAAGCGATGGCTGGGATGGCTGCTGGGCCTGGTGACCTTTCAGGTGACAGGGGCCCAGCCGGAGGACTTTTTGAACCTCTGTGCCCAGAGGAACCTGGCATTGTGGCGGATGGTCCAGCAGGACCGGTTTACCCTGGTGGTCCAAACCACCGCCCATCAGGCCCGGCAGCTGGAGGGACTGGCCCAGGGGGCGGGGTTTCAAACAGAGGTGACAGGGCGGCGGGGGCTGCCTTTTTTTCTCTGGCGGTTTCGGAAGCGGTATGCCCTGCTGGCGGGGCTGGTGCTGTGCCTGGTGCTGTTTGGGGTGGGGTCTCGCACCATCCTCACCGTGGATGTCACCGGGAACCAGGCCCTTTCCGCGGAGGAGATCATCGCCCAGCTCCGGCTGTGCGGCGTGTCGGTGGGGACCTATGCCCCCTCCATTCCCGTGCGGGAGGTGGAGAACCGGATGATGCTGGCCATGGACCAGCTCACCTTTTTCTCCCTGAACCTTCACGGTACCCGGGCGGAGGTCATCGTCCGGGAGCGGGAGGAGGGGCCGGACCTCCGGCCGGAGGGGGAGCCCTCCGACGTGGTGGCGGCAGCGGACGGCATCATCACCCACATCGAGCCCTGGGCGGGGGATGCCCAGGTCCACGAGGGGGACGCGGTGTGCCAGGGGGATGTGCTCATCTCCGGGGTGATGGACTTAGACCCCATCCCCCCGTCCACAGAGAGCTTGGGGACCCGCATCGTCCACGCAGAGGGAAAGGTGCTGGCTCGGACCTGGCGCACCCTCACCGCCCAGATCCCCCTGACGGCCACGGAAAAGGTCTATACCGGGGAGCGCACCACCCGGTACACCCTGTCCCTCATGGGCAAACGGGTGAAAATTTTCGGAAAGAGTGGCATTCCCTATGAAACCTATGATACAATAACAGAACAAGCAGCTTGGACCCCCATCCCCGGCAAGACCCTCCCCCTGGTGTGGGAGAAGGAGACCTACCGGGCCTACACCTTGGAATCCGTGGCGGTGGATCCGGACCAGGCGGAGGCCCTGCTCCGGGCGCAGCTGTTGGCCGCTCTGGAGGAGCAGATGGACCAGGGGAAGGTGCTGCAAACCGATTGGGAGGTCACCGAGCAGGATGGGATGCTGGAAGTGAAGCTGCTGGCCCAGTGCAGTGAGCAGATTGGCCGGCAGGCGGCGCTGCATCTGCCAGCCCAGCGCCCAGAAGCCTCCCCCCTGGAACCGGAGGGGGACGCAGCCGGAACCCCCTAAGGGAAGGGCGCCAAGCGCAGCAGAACGGTTTGCCTCGAAAGGGGCGAGAAAGGAGATCCATGATCGAGCAAACGGTAAGCATTGAACGGATGGAGGATGCCATTGACATCTTTGGCTCCTTCGACGAGAACATTCGCATCATTGAGCAGGAACTGGCCGTCCGGGTGGTGAGCCGGGACGACCAGCTGAAAATCAGCGGGGAGGAGGACGAGGCCGTGGACCAGGCTGCCAAGGTGATCCAGGGCCTGCTCTCCCTCTCTGCCCGGGGGGAGACCATCCACGAGCAAAACGTCCGCTATCTGATCCAGCTGGTGAAGTCCGGCAACGAGGACAAGATCCAGACCCTGGCCGCCGACGTCCTCTGCGTCACCGCCAAGGGGAAACCCGTCAAGGCCAAAACCGTGGGCCAAAAGCGGTATGTGGACGCCATCCGGAACAACACCATCACCCTGGGGGTGGGCCCTGCCGGCACCGGCAAGACCTACCTGGCGGTGGCCGCCGCGGTGGCGGCCTTCCGGGCCAAGGAGGTCAACCGCATCATCCTCACCCGCCCGGCGGTGGAGGCGGGGGAGCGGCTGGG
>URCB01000103.1 GCA_900546255.1 uncultured Eubacteriales bacterium | reverse complement strand
GCGGTCTCCCGCTCCAGGGGGGCGGGGTCGGTGGCCTCCCCCGTCCAGCCCCCGGTGAGGACCCCCTCCAGCCGGCACCGGAGGTCCAGGCCCACCACCCGGCCGCCCTCCCACACCGGGTGCACCTGGCAGCCGGTGCTCTGGAGGGTGAGGGCCTCCTCCCACAGGGAGCCGGTCCAGTGGATCTTCTCCCCGGACAGGAGGGCGGCCCCCAGGGCCGCCGGGCCGGTGAGCCACCGGGTGATGGCCCCGTCCTGGTAGAGGGCAAAGCCGGCAAAGGCCAGCCCCGCCTCCCCCACCGACAGGGCGGGGATCAGCAGCGGCTCCCCCTTGGCCAGGGCCGCGGCGGCCTGCCGGAGGGTGAGGGGGGCGAAGGTCTGCCGGTCCTTCCCCTGGGACTGGATCACCGTCATCCGCTGGGCGGTGTCCCCCTCCCCGGAAAAGCACTCCGCCAGGGTGTCCGCCTGGACCACCCACAGCTGGGTCTCCGTGCTCTGCTGGGGCTCCTGAAAGGCGTAGCTCAGCAGGGCCGGCAGGGTGGCGGCCGCGGTCTGGGTGAGGAGGAGGTGCTCCACATGGGCGCAGCTCACCACCCGCTCCCCCTGGTTGGTGAGGGCCTCCACCGCGGCGGCGGGGGTGTCCCCCCGGCTGTCGGCCCGGAAGGGGGCCTCCCCGCCCCGGCCCTCGGCGGCAGCCAGCAGGCGGATGCCCTCCCCCGCCGGCTCCACCCCCAGGACGCTCACCACGGCGGTGGCGCCGCTCTCCCGGCTCTGGGGGGCGCCGGCGCAGCCGGTCAGGCAGGTGGTCAGCAGGAGCAGGAGCAAAAACAGAAGGGCAGCCATCCGTCTCATCCCTGCCTCCTTTGGTTCTGGGTGCCCAGGGCCCGCTCCCGGAACTTCACCCAGTGGGTGGGCCAGCGGATCACCCCGTGGCCCTGGGCCCGCTCGTCCCCCGAGGCGGCGAAGGGGGTGAGGTAGGGCACCCCGAAGCTCTCCAGCTGGGCCAGGCGGTATACCAGCACCGCCGCCAGGGCCATCACCCCGAAGAGCCCCCCCAGGCTAGCGGCGATGGCCAGCCCAAACCGCCAGATCCGCAGGGCGGCAGCAAACTCCTGGCTGGGCACGGTGTACCCGGCAATGCCGGCGATGGCCACCACAATGAGGACCACCGGGGAGACGATGGAGGCCTCCACCGCCGCCGAGCCCACCACCAGCCCGCCTAGGATGGAGGCCGTCTGGCCGATGGCCCCCGGCAGCCGGAGGCCGGCCTCCTGGACCGCCTCAAAGGCCAGGAGCATGATGAGCACCTCAAAGATGGTGGAGAAGGGCACGTCGGTCTTGGCCTCGGAGATGGACCAGGCCAGCCGGGCGGGGATCATCTCCGGGTGAAAGTTCACCGCCGCCACATACCAGGCGGGGAGGAAGAGGGACAGCAGCATGCACAGATACCGCAGCACCGACAGGAAGGAGGCCGCCACCCAGTTCTGGGCCCGGTCCTGGCCGGTTTTGAAGAACTGGCCCACGGTGCCCGGCAGCAGGTAGCCCAGGGGGATGCCGTCCACAATGACCCCCACCCGGCCCTCCACCAGGCCGGCGCAGAACCGGTCGGGCCGCTCGGTGTAGGCGATCATGGGGAAGGCGGTGTCCACCTCGTCCACGATGAGCTCCTCCAGGGAGGCGGTTTGGAGGAGCTCGTCGGTGTCGACGGCGGCCAGGCGGCGCTTGGTCTCCGCCACCAGGTCGGGGTTGGTGATGCCTTCTATATATAGGATGTCCACCGGGGTCACGGTCTGGCGGCCGGCGATGACCTCGGCGATCTTCAGCTCCGGGGCCCGCAGCCGCCGGCGGACCAGGGAGGTGTTGGTGCGCAGGGACTCCACGAAGGAGTCCCTGGCCCCTTTGAGGGAGGGCTCGTTCTCCGGGGGGCTCAGGGCCCGCTTCTCCTCGGTGGCGGCAAAGTAGGAGATCATCCTCCCCTCCCCGGGGAAGGCAAAGACCACGCTGCCGTTGATCAGGGCGAACACCGCCTGGTCCAGGGTGGTGCACACCTGGACCAGCTGGGTGTAGACGATGCCCTCCGTCATCATCCGGAAGGCCGCCTGGGGGGTGGCCTCCCGGAGCAGGGGGCTGGTGGCCAGGGGGCGGAGAATGTAGTCGTTCATCCGCTCGTTGCGCACCTGGCCGTTGAGGAAAAAGACGGTGGTCCTCTTGGCCGGGTCCCCGCCGATGAGGACGGGGCGCTCGCCAAAGTCCGCGCTGTCCCGGAAAATCCAGCGGATTCGGTCGGCGGTGAGGTCCCCCTCAAACCGGGGCTCCGGCCGGGGGTGGGGCGGGACCGCCTCCCCCTTTGGGCCGATCCATGGCATGGGATCGCCTCCTTATTGGTATAGAGTAGACACCGGTAGTATGGCAGAAGCGGCCGTCTCTATACCTCGGTCTCTCCAAAGGGACCCACTCCCTTTCCGTTGACAGCGCCTTCCCCGTTTTGTATAATATGTGTATACTAGATGTAATGATCCATGGATTGCTTTTCGAAAGAGGTGTTTCTGATGGCGATTGCGGCCCTGTTGCTTTCCCTCATTCCCACCATTCTTCTGTCCCTGCTCCACCCTGGGTTATACTTTTTCGGGATATGTGTCACCGGCGCTTTTTTGGTCTATGCCATCGCCCGGCAAAAAGCCATATCCTACCCAGGATTGCGGGCAGCGGGAACCTTTTTCCTGTCCGCAGGGTTGGGAGTGGCATTCCTTTTCCTGGGTCAGATCCTGCTCACTCCCGTCATTTGTCTGTGTACGGTGGGCGCGTTTCTCATCTCTCTGTTCTCTCAGAGGCCGTCCTAAACCGACCTCCCGCCCCCTCGCCTTGCCTTTTCCGGGGATGTATGGTAGAATACCTCCGAACTCCTGTCCCGCTGTTTTCGCCCCCCTCGTGGGGGCTGACCCAAAGAAAGGATGTATCATGAAGAAAAAAATCGTCTCTTTGTTCCTGGCCTTGAGCCTGGCCTTCTCCCTGTCGGTGCCCGCCCTGGCGGCCACGCCGGAGGAGGCCCAGGACGACGCGGAGCTGCTGTATAACCTGGGGCTCTTCCTGGGTTCCAGCACCAACCCCGACGGCACCCCCAACTTCGCCCTGGACCGGGCCCCCACCCGGGCCGAGGCCGTCACCATCCTGGTCCGCCTCTTGGGGGCCGAGGACGAGGCCCTGGCCGGCACCTGGAACACCCCCTTCACCGATGTGCCCACCTGGGCCCAGCCCTATGTGGGGTACGCCTACAATAAGGGGTACACCAACGGCGTGAGCTCCACCACCTTCGGCGCCTCCAACGCCGTCTCCACCGCCCAGTTCCTCACCTTCCTCCTCCGGTCCCTGGGGTACCAGGACGGGGTGGACTTTACCTGGGAGTCCCCCTGGGCCCTCACCGACCAGCTGGGGGTCACCAATGGGGAGTACAACGCCAGCACCACCACCTTCCTCCGGGCGGATGCGGTCACCGTCTCCGCCAGCGCCCTGTACGCCCCGGTGAAGAATTCGGACAAGACCCTCCTGCAGACCCTGCTGGACAGCGGGGCCATCACCGGCAGCACCGTGGTGATCTGGGACTACACCCCCATCCTCTTTGACGAGGATGTGGCCTCCTTCCTCTTCTACCCGGTGGCCGGCAGCCCTGCCAGCTTCACCTCCTTCCGCATCGACCAGCTGACGGTGAACGGCCTGACCGGCGAAACCCTCCAGGTCACCACCCCTGAGGAGGTCAACGCCTACATGGCCGCCATGGGCTATAACCAAGGCGGGTTTGGCTACATCGAGCTCACCTACGACGAGGCCGCCGCCCTGGCTGCCGCCACCGAATACTACACCGACGAGGCGGGCAACACCTATCCCCTGCTGGCCTTCACCTTCACCTACACCGGGACCCAGGCCGACGGCACCGTGGTGACGGGGAGCTTCACCGACTACTACTACATCGACGAATGATCCCCGGCCCCTGTGCCCAACCCAAAAGCTGCCGCATCCCTGCGGCAGCTTACGCCTGCCGAAAAAGGCTGACGCCTTTTCCGGCAGAGGGGATGGCGGCCTGCTGCAGCGCAGTCGCCAGCCGCCTGCGGCGGATGGCTCCCACGTTTGCAGGCCGAGCAGTGTTTTCTCCGGCGCGCATGTCGCCAGAGAAAACGGATTGCACGTTTTTCGCGGCGTGCGCGCCGCGAACTCTACGAGGTTTTCTCTCTACCTACAAAAAGCTGCCGCATCCCTGCGGCAGCTTTTTTTCCTATCTTTGACGGATTTTCCCCCCTCCAATCGTATTCCTAGTAGAAAGGCCCGCTGCAAGGGCGCCGGAAAGGAAGTGAGCCCATGTCCCCTACCCTGGACCGCCAGGAGGCAGAGCGCCTGGCAGAGACCTATGCCGACCTCATCCTCCGCCTGGCCTACACCTACCTCAACCACACCCAGGACGCCCAGGACATCTGCCAGACGGTCTTCCTCAAGCTGCTGGAAAAGGCCCCGGCCTTCGCCTCCCCCGCCCATGAGAAGGCCTGGATCATCCGCACCACCGCCAACGCAGATCGGAAGAGCACACGTCTGAACTCCAGTCACTAATCATATCTCGTATG
>URCB01000102.1 GCA_900546255.1 uncultured Eubacteriales bacterium | reverse complement strand
TCCAGGCTTTCTCTAGAGAAAGCCCGGACGCAAAGAGTCGCGGGGGGTGGCCCCCGCCCCCCCATTTTATGGCCCGCTCGCTGCTCGCTCGCTCATTTTGGGGTTAGAGGCGCAGTGAAACGGTTGTGGGGCTAGTTCGAGGCCCAAGTAGGTGCCCTGATTTGGGGACTTTCTTTCGGGGGATGCTTTTTGAGCATAGTTTTTCTTGAGAATGCGGCCCAAATCGGTCTTAGGATGCCGGAGGGAATCGCCCCTCGAACGTGACAAAGACAACAAGTTCCCTGGAGAGGAGGTGTTTCCCGTCATGGAGGAGAGTTTGCTGCTTCGCCAGATTCCCCACAGTGTGGAGGCCGAGCAGTCGGTTTTGGGCGCCATGCTCATTGACGCCCGGTGCATCCCCGATGTCATTGAGGCCCTGCACCCGGAGGATTTCTACCTGAAAACCAACCGGGAGATTTACGAGACCATCTACGCTATGTTCAACTTCTCCGCCACCATTGACCCGGTGACGGTGCTGGACCAGATGAAGCAGCGGGGGGTCTATGATGAGAACACCTCCCGGAACTACCTGCTCCAGCTCATGGAGATCACCCCCACTGCGGCCAATGTGAAGGAGTATGTCCGCATCGTCAAGGACAAGGCCCTCCTCCGCCGCATTGCGGAGACCGCCGGGGAACTCACCACCCTGGTCCAGGAGGGGGGAGAGACCGGCCAGGCCGTGCTGGATCTGGCGGAGCAGCGGATCTATGCCATCCGCCAAGGCCGGGCCGCCCAGGGGTTGGAACCCTTGGCCCAGATCCTGGTGGATGTGTTTGACCGCCTCCAGGAGCTGGCCATGTCCGACAGCGACATCCCCGGCATGGCCACGGGGTTCGGGGACTTGGACCGCACCCTCACCGGCTTTCACGGGGGGGAGCTCATCCTCCTGGCCGCCCGGCCGGGCATGGGCAAGACCTCCTTCGCCCTGAACGTCCTGCTCCACGCGGGGAAGTTTTCGGGGAAAAGCGTGGTGTTCTTCTCCCTGGAGATGAGCCGGGAGCAGTTGGCCACCCGGCTGATCTCCAGCGAGGCATTTTTGGACAACAAGAAACTCATGACGGGGAAACTCTCCCCCGACGATTGGGACAAAGTGACCCTGGCCTCTGCGGCCCTGGCCCACACCAAGATCTTCATCGACGACAACCCCTCCCTCTCCGTGGCGGACATGAACGCCAAGTGCCGGCGGGTGGAGGATTTGGGGATGGTGGTCATCGACTACCTCCAACTGATGCAGTCCTCCGGCAGCGGCACCAAATACGCCGGGGAGAACCGCCAGCAGGTGGTGGCAGACATCAGCCGGGCCCTGAAGATCATGGCCAAGGAACTCCATGTGCCCGTCCTGTGCCTGTCCCAGCTCTCCCGGGCCAACGAGAGCCGTTCGGACAAGCGGCCCATGCTCTCGGACCTGCGAGAGTCCGGGGCCATCGAGCAGGATGCCGACGTGGTCATGTTCCTCTATCGAGACGACTATTATAACAAGGACAGTGACAAGCGCAACCAGGCCGAGTGCATCATCGCCAAAAACCGGCGAGGGGAGACCACGACCATCCCCCTCCAGTGGCTGCCGGAGTTCACTGCCTTCTCTTCCTTGGAGCGTAACTATGAAGAACCCGATTGATCTGGTCGCCCAGGCGGCGGCCTTTGCCGACAGATACAACATGCTCCCCCCAGGCAGCACCATCCTGGTGGCCTTGTCTGGCGGGGGAGACTCCATGGCCCTGCTCTCCGTGCTGGAGAAGCTGGCCCAGGAGCGGGACCTCCACCTCCACGCCGCCCACTTCAACCACCAGCTGCGGGGGGAGGAGTCCCAGCGGGACGAGACCTTCGTCACCGAGTGGTGCGAGAAGCGGAACATCCCCCTGATCATCGGCCAAGGGGATGTGGCCCAGGAGGCCAAGGAGCAGGGCAAAGGGGTGGAGGAGACCGCCCGGGCCATGCGCTACGGTTTCCTCACCCAGGCTGCCCAGGATCTGGGGGCCGACAAGCTGGCCACCGCCCACCACGCCGATGACAATGCGGAGACCGTCCTCCTCCACCTGGTCCGGGGGGCCGGGCTGGATGGGCTCACAGGCATCCCCCCGGTGCGGGGGATCCTGATCCGCCCCCTGCTGGCCATTCCTCAGAGCGACATTGCGGCCTACCTGGAGCAGGAGGGCATCCCCCATGTGGAGGACAGTTCCAACTTTGACCTGACCTATGCCCGCAACCGCCTGCGCCAGGAGGTGGTGCCGGTGCTGCAGGAACTCAACCCTGCGTTTATCTCCACCCTCACCGCCAACCTGGACCACCTCCGGGAGGACCGGGATCTGCTGGAAGGCATGGCCCAGCGGGCCATCCAGGAGGCCAGGGTGACGGAGGGGCGGGTGTCCATCCCGGCCTCCACGTTGGCGGCGCTGGACCACCCCATTGCCGTGCGGGCGGTGAAGCTGCTGCTGGCCAAGGTGGAGTATTACCAGATCTCCTCGGTCCATCTGGACCAGATTTTGGCCCTGGCGGCCTCCACCTCCCCTTCGGCCTCCCACAACCTGCCGGGGGACCTCTTCGTGTGGCGGGAGTATGACCGGCTGGTGATGTCGCCGGCGGCCAACATGCCGGCGGCCTTCTCCCTGCGGCTGATCACCGGGCCGGGGACCTTCCCCCTGGACAACGGCTGGACCATCACCGTGGAGGAGACCCTCTGCCCCGATCCCCCGGAGCAGGGGGAGTATGCCTGGCACATCGCCCAGAGCACGGTGACCTATCCCCTGATTCTCCGCCCCCGTCAGGTGGGGGACCAGCTCCGCCTGCCTGGCCGGCGGACCAAGACCCTGAAAAAATGGTACATCGACGAAAAGATCCCGCGCCAGAACCGGGAGATGCTCCCCGTCCTGGCAGACGAGGCAGGCCTGCTGGGGGCGGCTGGCCTGGGACCCAACTATCCCCGCCTGGCCCAGCCCGGCCAGCCTGCCCTGTACATTCAGCTCACCGCGAAGCACCGCCCCACCCCCGACGTTGAGGAAACAGAGAACGAGAAAGGACCGAAGGAAACATGATGGAACAGGATATCCAAGAGATCCTCTTTTCCCAGGAGGCATTGGCCCGCCGGGTGAAGGAACTGGCCGGCGAGATCCGCCGGGATTACGCCGGCAAGGCCCCCCTGGTGGTGGGGGTTCTCCGCGGCTGCTTTGTCTTTATGGCCGACCTGGTGCGGGAGCTGGACTTCCCGCTGACCTTGGACTTTATGGCCGCCTCCTCCTACCACGGGACGGAGAGTTCCGGGAAGGTCAACATCCAGCTGGACCTCCACGACGATATCGCCGGCCGGGACGTGCTGCTGGTGGAGGACATTTTGGACACCGGCAACACCCTCTCCAAACTGGTGGCGGAACTGAAGAGCCGCAACCCCGCATCCCTGAAGCTGTGCGTGCTGCTGGACAAACCCGAGCGGCGGGTCAGACCCCTGGAGGCGGACTATGTGGGCTTTACCATCCCCGACGCCTTCGTGGTGGGGTATGGGCTGGACTATGAGCAGCAGTACCGCAACCTGCCCTATGTGGGCATTCTGAAGCCCAGCGTCTACCAGAAGTGAGGGACTGCGCGGGACGGACCTCCATACTGCCTGGCCCGTTTTGGCCGAACCCCAAAGGGGAGCCGAGGAAAGGCCGGTACCTTCCCGAAAACTACGGTTTGGCAGGAACCTCTCCGTGTTGCAGCGGCGGCGTGAAGGGGGACCTTCCATCCGATAAGGAGTGATTTTTTGAAACCAAACGCCAATCCCTTCCGCGGGGTCGTTTTGCTGATCTGCGTGCTGGCGCTGATCTTCTGCGCCACCAGCATCTTCCGCACCACGACCCACCAGACCACATATTCCTATGCGGATATCCGGGACCTGTTCCAGCAGGAGAAGGTGGAGACCGTGCAGGTGGATGAGGACATCCTCACCCTGACCTTGAAGGAACCGGTCAACGGCAACAATGTGGTGACATACTCCATTTACAGCTTCCAGCTGTTCTATGACGACTTTAATGACATTGTGGTGCAGCAGTATGAGGACGGGATCATCTCCGACTACGACTACCCGGACAGCCCCTCCCCGGCTTGGATGAGCACCATCCTCACCTGGGTGATCATCCTGGTGGTCATGTCCCTGCTGATGTACTTCCTCTTCTTCCGCCGGGCCCAGGGCGGCGGGGGCGGCGGCCCCTCGGCGGCCCAGTTCGGCAAGGCCCGGGCCCGCACCCTGGCCGAGACCGGCCGCACCGTCACCTTCAACGACGTGGCCGGGGCAGACGAGGAGAAGGAGGAGCTGGCCGAGGTGGTGGACTTCCTCCGCCAGCCCGCCCAGTACACCCAGTTGGGGGCCCGGATTCCCAAGGGCGTCCTCCTGGTGGGCCCTCCGGGTACCGGCAAGACCCTCCTGGCCCGGGCTGTGGCCGGGGAGGCCGGGTGCCAGTACCTGTCCATCTCCGGCTCCGACTTTGTGGAGCTGTACGTAGGCGTGGGCGCCAGCCGGGTGCGGGACCTGTTTGACCAGGCCAAGAAGAACGCCCCCGCCATCATCTTCATCGACGAGATCGACGCCGTGGGCCGCCAGCGCGGCACCGGCCTGGGGGGCGGCCACGACGAGCGGGAGCAGACCCTGAACCAGCTGCTGGTGGAGATGGACGGCTTTGCC
>URCB01000101.1 GCA_900546255.1 uncultured Eubacteriales bacterium | reverse complement strand
TCTTTCCTCCGGCTTTCTCCGGAGAAAGCCGGGCCCCCGCCCGGGGCCGGGCGGGAACCCACGTGGCAGGGTCCACCCTGCAACGGCCCTAACGGGACCACCTACCGAGATGGTTACGGGATCACAAATTCCGTGATCTCCTCCTCCACCCCCGGGTCGGGCTCCCGATACGGCCCCTCCTCCAACTGGGCCTGGTGGGGAAGCTCCGCCGGCCCGGTCTCCAGGCGGCCTTCCAAGGGCAGCTCTGCCGGGGGCAGGGGGAGGGCGGCCCCCAGGGTGCGCACCCCCAGCAGGTCGTACAAAGGCGCGTACCGCCAGGCCTCCTGGGGATCGAGGGAGACCGAGACCGAGGGCCCCTGCTCCTCTGGGGCCGGGGTCAGCAAGTCGGTTCCCGTCAGGGCCACCGCCAGGGCGGCAGCGGCCCCAGCCAGCCAGGGGAGGGCCCGGCCCGCCGGATGGCGGGGGAAGAGGGCGGGGTGCGCCCGCCGGAAGGCCCGCCACCCTGTCTGGGGATCAAAGGGTTCGGCGGGTGCGTCCCCCTCCCACTGGTCCAGCAGGGCCTGGAGGCGGTCCAGGGAGACGTCCTCGGGAAACAACGTGGTCTCCAACACCAGAGACCGGGCGACGGATGGGTGGGACATGGCCGTTCCTCCTATTGGGCATCGTCGCCCCCCTTGGGGGGCTGGGTGAGATAGGTTTTGCAGTGGGCCTTGGCCCGGGCCAGCCGGGTGCCGCAGGTGGACAGGGGGATGCCCAGCCGGTCTGCCATCTCCTGGTAGGACAGGCCCTCCTCGTAGTAGAGCAGCAGGATCTCCCGGTCCCGGGGCGAAAGCTGGGTGGGGAGGACCTCCGCCAGCCCCAAACTGGGGCCCGGCGCGGCGGCCTGCCCTGGGGGGAGGGTGTCCAGGGGAACCTCCCGCCCGGCCCGCCGGGCCCGCTTGGAGAAGGTGTGGCTGAGCTCATATTGCAGGGCCTGGAGCAGCCACCCCAGGGGATTGGGGTGGGTTTGGAGGGTGGCCGCCTTCTGACCGGCGGCCAGAAAGACCGCCTGGACCAGGTCCTGGGCCTCGTGGGGGTCCCCCAACCTGGCCCGGGCCAGGCGGTAAAGGGGTTCGGCGTGGGTGAGGTAGAGGGCGTGAAGCCACTGGGTTTCCGCATGATTCATGGCAGCCCCCTCCTTCCGATCCGCTTTCTATCCTATATACACCACCAAGACGGCGGTTTCTTTCCCCCGCGGGAAAAAATTTGGGCCCGGCAGTCTGCCGGGCCCAAGTTGCATGGGGAAGCGGAATTATCGTCCCAGGCTGTGGACCAGCATGGGAATGGCGCTTTCAAAGTTCACCCCGTACCAGTTGGCCTTGGGGTCCTTCGTGGTCTCCCGGATGGACTCCAGGGTGTAGTCCACGGCGATCTTCAGGGCGCCGGCCAGGTCCTTGCCGTTCATCAGCGCCCCCACGCAGGCGGAGGCGAACACGTCCCCGGTGCCGTGGAAGCGCACGGGGAGCTTCTCGTTGAAGTAGCTGGCATAGGTGTCGGTGACCGAGTCGTAGGCCACCGCGCCGATCTGGCCGGGCTGGTAGCTGATGCCGGTGAGGATGGCGGTTTTGCACCCCAGGCCGGTCAGGCGCTTGAGCAGGGCGTGGACGTAGGCCTCGTCATAGTCGTCCCCCACGTACTCCTCCCCCAGCATGAAAGCGGCCTCGGTGAGGTTGGGGACGATGACGTCCGCCTTGCCGCAGAGCTTGCCCATCTCCAGGGCGAACTCCGGGGTGAAGCCGGTGTACAGCACGCCGTTGTCCGCCATGGCGGGGTCGGCGTAGACCAGGGTGTCCCCGCCGCCGAAGCGGTCGAAGAACTGGCTCACCAGCTGGATCTGCTCGAAGGAGCCCAGGTAGCCGGTGTAGATGGCGTCAAAGGCGATGCCCTCCTTCTGCCAGTGGTCGGAGATGGGTTGGATCTCCTGGGTCAGGTCGTGGAAGGTAAAGCCGGAAAACCCGCCGGTGTGGGTGGACAGCACCGCCGTGGGGACCACGCAAGTCTCCACCCCCATGGCGGAGATGATGGGCAGGGCCACGGTGAGGGAGCACTTCCCCAGGCAGGAGATATCTTGAATGGAAACAATGCGCTTCATGGTGAACAATTCCTCCTTGTGTGGACGGGGCGCGGCCCGTCCGGTTCCGATGGGCGGCCTGGGCCGCCATTGGATTTAGGGTAGCACAAAGCTGACCTTGAGGCCAGTGCCAATCCTGTTTTATTTGATAGGGCCAGATGGACAGCACCAAAAAAGCCCTTCGGGCGTGACCCGAAAGGCTTTTTTGGTGAGTAATAATGGAAGGATTTATGTCAGTCACGCCACGGAGAAGAAGGAAGGAACCGCAGCGGACAAAAGCGAAGGAAATTGCAAGTACGCTTGCAAATGAATTGTCAACCCATTGAGCCGCAAGGGGTTGCGCTCTTTTTGTGAGAGCACGGTTATTATCTTAGATTTCCTCAAAAACGTCAAGATAAAAAATAGACAACAAAAAAACAAAATGCGGAAAGAAATTGTGCAATTTATGATTCAAGAGGGGGCCTGACCGTGGGGGAGGGCAAAAATTGTTGAAAAACTACAGGGGAAAACCGGGAAAAGTGCAAGGTTTTTGAAACGGCTATGCAAGAAGAGGCGGGGCGCCATGGAAATACCCTCCCCCGCGCCGTTGCGCGGGGGAGGGCGATGTGATACAATACCCCTGTTTTTCTGGGCGAGTCCCCCTCCGGCGGTTGGCCGGGGGAGGCAGGCTGGGCTAAACCGCCCGGCGCAGCCGGAGATACTGCCGGGCAAACTGGAGAAAGACGGCCCCATAGGCCACCAGCACCAGGGCAAAGAGGAGGGCCACGGTGCGGTCCACCGGCGGGGTGAGGACGAACTGGGGCAGGAACACCCCGCCCACCAAAGGGAACAGGGGGAACATCCGCCCCCAAAACACCCGGCGGACCATCCCCAGCTGGGCGGCGGGGTTCTGGAGGAGGGCGGCCTCCTCCGGGGAGATGTCCTTGGCGGGCTTGCGGAAGTAGAAGTACTGGGTGAACCGGTCCACATAAGCCCACCCCCGGCGGTGGAGGGACTGGAGGGGCTCCGCCTCTAAGTCCTTCTGGTCCTGGTACTCCAGGTGGTAGACCACATCCTCCGGCGGGCAGGCGGCAAAGTGGTAGAAGACCCCGGCGGTGAGGTGGGTGAACTGCCACCCCTTTTGGTGCTGCTGGCGGAGCCAGGCGGCCTCCTTTTCCCACTGGGCAATGGTGAAACAGGCGAATCGGCATCGGTGGGTGCGCATGGTGGGGGACCTCCTTCCTGGTTGGGGGAGCGGATGGCACCAGATCCCACAAGGGACCGGCGGCCCGTTTACAAGGGTATCGTAGCACGCCCCGCCTGCCCGGGGCAAGCAAAATCTTGGTAAAATCGAGGAGAAGCATTCCATGAAGAAAGTGAAAATTACCGTCCTGAAAACCACCCTGGACCAGGACCTGGCCCGGGAATACGGGGTGGAGGGCCTGGGCCCCTGCCCCATGCTCCAGGCAGGCCAGGTCTTTTATGGGGACTACGCCAAACCCCAGGGCCTGTGCGACGAGGCCTGGAAGGCCATGTACCAATACGTCTTTGCCCTGGCCCACGGGGCGGAGGGGGACCTGTTCTACTACGGCGACTGGATCCGCACCCCCGGCGTGGCCATCTGCAGCTGCAACGACGGCCTGCGGCCGGTGATCTTCAAACTGGAGGCCACCGACCAGGAGGCGGTCATCGACGACACCCCTGTGCAACGAAAGGAGAACCCCCAATGATCATCGACGAAATCCTGGCCTACAACCGGCAGTTTGTGGCGGAGAAGAAGTATGAGCCCTACCGCACCAGCAAGTACCCCAACAAGAAGATCGCCATCCTCACCTGCATGGACACCCGGCTGGTGGAGCTCCTCCCCGCCGCCCTGGGGCTGCGCAACGGGGATGTGAAGATCATCAAGAACGCCGGGGGCGTGGTGACCAACCCCTTCGGCAGCGTGATCCGCTCTCTCCTGGTGGCCATCATCGAACTGGGGGTGGAGGAGATCATGGTCATCGGCCACACCGACTGCGGCGTGCAGCACATCGACAGCGAGCAGATGATCCAGCACATGAAGGCCCGGGGCATCTCCCAGGAGTCCATCGACCTGATGAAGTACTGCGGCATCGACTTCGAGCGCTGGCTGGCGGGGTTTGACACCGTGGAGCAGTCGGTCACCGACACCGTGGACACCATCCGCAACCACCCCCTCATGCCCAAGGACGTGCGCATCGGCGGCTACGTCATCGACACCGAGACCGGGGCCCTCACCACCGTATGTCAGGCGTGATGGTCTCCCTGGCCGCCCGGCCGGACCTGGGGGACCGGGCCGCCCGGTGGTTTTCCGCCCACTGGGGGGTGCCGGAGGCGGAATACCGGGCCAGCATCCAGGCCAGCCTGGACCAGGGCCCGGGGGTGCCCCAGTGGTATGTGACCCTCTCCCCCGCCGGGGAGATTGTGGCGGGGGTGGGGCTCATCCCCCAGGACTTCCACGACCGGCCGGACCTCACCCCCAACCTCTGCGCCCTCTTTGTGGAGGAGGCCTGGCGGGGCCAGGGCCTGGCCCGGGCCCTGCTGGACCTGGCCCGGCGGGAGGCCGGGGCCGCCGGCATCCCCCGGCTGTACCTGGTCACCGACCACACGGCCTTCTATGAGAAGTGCGGCTGGACCTACCTCACCCAGGCCCGGGACACCGAGACCGGGGAACCCATCCGGGTGTACACCGCCGCCACGGAGGGGGTGCGGTAGGGTGCTGCGTACCCTTCCCGTGGTCGGGGCTTTTCCGAAGCCTCGGGGCGCAGCGCCCCGGGGGCCCGCCTGCCCGGCGGGGTCCCCATTTCTC
>URCB01000100.1 GCA_900546255.1 uncultured Eubacteriales bacterium | reverse complement strand
GCCCTGGCCGCCAAGCCCGCCCTGGCCGCCCTGTCCACCGAGGAGAAGAAGGCCGTCCTGCTGTCCATGGCCGACGCCCTGGAGGCCAACGCCCCGGCCATCCTGGCCGCCAACGCCCAGGACCTGGAGGCCGCCCAGGGCACCATCGCCCCGGTGATGCAGGACCGCCTCCGCCTCACCCAGGGGCGGATCGCCGACATGGCCGCCGGCGTCCGAGCGGTGGCCGCCCTGCCGGACCCGGTGGGCCGCACCCTGGCCTCCCACACCCTGCCTAACGGGCTGCAGGTGAACAAGGTGTCCGTCCCCCTGGGGGTCATCGCCATCATCTATGAGTCCCGGCCCAACGTCACCTCCGACGCCGCCAGCCTCACCTTCCAGGCGGGGTCGGTGTGCGTGCTGCGGGGGGGCAAGGAGTCCATCCACTCCAACACCGCCATTGTGGACGCCCTCCACCAGGCCCTGGAAAAGCACCACCTCCCCGCCGCCCTGGTGAGCCTGGTGACCGACACCACCCGGGACTCCGCCAACGAGCTGATGCGGGCGGTGGGGTATGTGGATCTGCTGATCCCCCGGGGGGGCGCCTCCCTGATCCAGTCCTGCGTGGACAATGCCAAGGTCCCCTGCATCCAGACGGGCACCGGCATCTGCCACCTCTACGTGGACGCCGACGCCGACCTGGACAAGGCCCTCACCATCGTGGACAACGCCAAGACCAGCCGCCCCTCGGTGTGCAACGCCGCCGAGGTCTGCCTGGTCCACCGGGACATCGCCCCCGCCTTCCTGCCCCAGCTGTGGGACCGGCTGGTGGACCGCCGCCGGGCCGCCGGCCAGCCGCCGGTGGAACTCCGCCTGGACCCCGAGGCCCTGGCCCTCCTGGGGAAGGGATCCCCTGCCGGGCCGGCGGACTTCGACACGGAGTTTTTGGACTACATCCTGGCCGTCCGGGTGGTGGGCAGCGTGGAGGAGGCCATCGACCACATCAACCGCCACTCCACCGGCCACAGCGAGGCCATCCTCACCCAGACCCGGGCCCACGCAGACCTGTTCACCAAACTGGTGGACAGTGCCGCCGTCTACGTCAACGCCTCCACCCGGTTCACCGACGGGGGCCAGTTCGGCCTGGGGTGTGAGATGGGCATCTCCACCCAGAAGCTCCACGCCCGGGGCCCCATGGGGCTGGAGGAGCTCACCAGCTACAAGTACATCATCCTGGGAGACGGGCAGATCCGGTAAGCCCCCCGTCCCTGGACGCAGCAACGCCCCCAAGCCGAGGTTCGGCTTGGGGGCGTTGGATGTTGATACGGCGTGCGGTTTCTGTCCCGCTCCGGGTCCGGGGCGGGGGCCTTACACCCGGACCACCCGGCCGGGCTTCCGGGGCGGGGCCGGCGGCAGGTCGGTAGCGGGGTAGCCCAGAATGCAGTGGCCCACCCCGGCGTACGTCCCTTCCAGGCCCCACTGGTGCAGGAGGGCCTGCCCCTCCGGGCTGTCAAAGACCTCCCGGGCCCGGTGGATCCAGCAGGACCCCAGGCCCAGGGCGTGGGCGGCGTTCATCAGGTTGCCTAGGGCCAGGCTGCCATCCTCCACCCAGGTGGGGCGGCTGCGGTCGGCCAGGACCACGATCACGGTGGGGGCGCCGTAGAAGGGGTCGGTGTCCGCCCCCATGACGGCGGCGTTCAGCCGGGAGAGCTCTGCCAGGGTGGCCTGGTCCTGGACCACCACGAAGACCACCGGCTGGGCGCCCCGGCCGCTGGGGGCATAGAGGCCGGCCTCCAAGACCTGCTGCAAGAGCCCTTCCTCCACCTGCCGGGGCTGGTAGGCCCGGCAGCTGCGGCGGGTTTTCAGGGTTTCTATCGTCTCACGCATAGAGGTTCTCCTTTTACCAGATGCAGCGCACGGCGCAGTTGAAGGTCTGGTCCCCCACGGTGGCGGTGACGGTGGTGCGGCCCGGGGCCACGGCGGTGACGTTGCCCTGGTCGTCCACGGTGGCCACGGCGGTGTCCTCGCTGGCCCAGGTGACCTCTCCCTCCGCCCCGTTGACGGTGAGCTGCTGGCTGTCCCCGGCGCTGTCCAGGGTGATGTCGTTGGCGCTTAGGCCCACGGTGGTCTGCTCCGCCGGAGCTTCCTCGCCGTCCGCTGCGGCCTCAGGATCCCAGGTGCAGTTGACGGTGCACTGGGCCGACTGGCCGTTTTCCAACGTGGCGGTGATGGTGGCGGTGCCAGGGGCCACGGCGGTGACCATGCCCTGGCCGTCCACGGTGGCCACGGCCTCGTCGCTGCTGGACCAGGTGACCGTCCCGGTGGACCCCTCGGGGGAGAAGGTGGGGACCAAGGTCATGGTGGTCCCGGCCTCTGCCAGGTCCAGGGTCTCCCGGTCCAGGGTGAGGCCCTCTGCGGCCTGCTGGCTGCTGAAGATGCCGGTCTGGAAGGCGGGCACCACGGTGCGCACCACAATGAACACCGCGGCCACCACGATGATCAGGGACACGATGAGCAGAACAGGGTTCATCCCCTGCTTCTTCTTTTTCTTCCGGGCGGCCCGGCGGGCGGCGGCCTTCTCCTCCGCAGAGGGGGCCTTGGCCTGGGGGGGCAGCACGGCTTCCAGCAGGTCCTCCTGGGCCGGCTGGGGCTCTGCGGCCTCGTCCTCCTGGGCTTTGGCCGCCTGCTGGGCCTGGATCTCCTTGGAGATCTCCTGGGTGGGGATGACCTGGGTGGGCTGGTCATCGATCACGTCGGCATAGTTCTCTGCCGCGGGCTTGTCCTGCCCGTCCCCCTGCCAGAGGGCCTGGGTGGGGATCTCCCCGATGTGGATGGTGGGCTCCTCCACGTCGAAGTCGGCCCGGGGGGCCTCCTCCTGGGGGGGCTGCGCCTGCTCCACCGGGGGTTCGGCGGCAGGGGCCTGCTGCTGGGGGACCTCCTGGGCGGGGGCCTCCGGGGCGGCTTCGGCCTCGGGCTCCTCCTGGATGGCCACTTCCTCCACCGGCTGGGCAGGCTTTTCCAGCTGCTCCTGGGTGAGGGTGGGGACGGGGCTCTCCGCCAGCAGGTCCCGCACCTCCCGGAGGAGGGCATCCAGGTCCTCCTCGGTGTTCACTGGCGGCTCTGCCTGGGGGGCCGGCTGGGGCTGCTGGTCTGCCTGGGCCGGCTGGGCCGGGGCGGCGGGCTCCACGGTGGTCTGGCCCACCTGGATCTCCGCCGTGGGGGCGGGGATGGCCTCGGGGATCTCCGGGGCGGCCTCCGGCTGGCCGGCCAGGGTGTTCAGGTCTTTCAGGGCGTCCCACTCACTCTCCGCCGGCCCTTGGGCGGCGGGAGTGAAGGCAGGGGTCTCCTGCACCGGGGCGGGCTCCGGCTCCACCACCGGGCCCTCCGCAGACACGGGGGTGGGGGTGAAGGCGGCGGGGTCCGGCTCCACCAGGGGGGGCTGGTCATAGCCGAAGGTCTCCGGCACGGTGGGCTGGTCAAAGACCGGGCCCGTCTCCCCGGGGGTGGCGGTCATCTCCACCTGGTCGGGCTGGGCCTCCTGGGCCGGTTGGGCGGCGGCGGCCAGGGCAGCCTCCCGGGCCTTGCGGTCCCGCTCCCGCTTCCGGGCGGCGGCC
This sequence comes from uncultured Eubacteriales bacterium, assembly GCA_900546255.1. Classification (GTDB taxonomy): domain Bacteria; phylum Bacillota; class Clostridia; order Oscillospirales; family Oscillospiraceae; genus Evtepia; species Evtepia excrementipullorum. The sequence goes on along the minus strand of URCB01000100.1, from coordinate 1,341 downwards.
CGGGCTTCCCGGTCGGCCCGGGCGGCGGCCTTCTCCTCCTCGGTCATCTCGCTGGTCTTTTTCCGGGGACCCCGGCGGCGGGTGGGGGCCTTTTTCTTGGCCGTCTCCTTGACGGTGGGTTTCTTCTCGGCATGGTCCCGGGAGGGGCGGACCTGCTTGGGCTTGGGCTGGACCGCCTCCAGCAGGTCGTAGTCCTGGACGCCCTCCTCCTCCGAGGGGGCCTTGGGGGACTTTTCGGGCTTACTCTCCTTCTTGTTCCCGGCGTGGCTGCCGAAGAGGTTGCCGAAAAAGTCCTGCTTCTTTTTCTTCTTTTCCGCCAGGCGGCGCTCCTCCTCCTGGCGGCCGGCGTCACAGAAGGGGCAGTATTTATAGGTCACGGAATAGTACTCTCCGCAATGGGGGCACTGGACGGTCTGGCTGCGCAGGGTGACCTTTTTGGTTTCCATTCAGATTTCCTCCTTCCAAGTGGATGGGCAAAGCGGACAATGGCTTTGGCGGGATTGCGGCCCTTGCGTGGGCGAAGGTCTGTCCCTGGCCGGGGGGCCGGGACGAAAAATCCCTATAATTCAATGTATTTTACCACAGCTCTGCAAATATCGTCAACCGCCAACTCCTGGCGGCCGGGCCCGCCTTGACCCGCCAGGGCTTTTCCAGTATAGTAGAGAAAACGCCCCCGGGGCCCGCTTCTTGTGCCCGCCCCCGGGGGGAACCACTAAGTCTGCCCCCTCCCCGGCCCCGGCCCCCGGGAGGGCGGCCAGAAATCCTTGTGGGAATTGCCCAAAAAATCCACCATTTTCCTTCGGTTTTCCTCGGAAAAGGAGGCCCGTGATGACCCCAGAACAACTCCACAACGCCTATACTGCCCAGGTGTCCCCCTTCCTCGCCGCCCTGCCGGACCCCGGCCTGCGCACCCTGTTCCGGCAGCAGGGGGACCCCTTCTTCCGCCGGTGCGCCCTGGCCCTGTGGCAGGCGGGGGGCAGCCCCCTCACCCCGGCCCACGGGGGGTGGTACAACACCCTCTACACCGGCCCCAAGCCCCAGGAGACCCTCTTCTGGGACATGGTGTCCCAGGCAGAGGAAGCCCTCCCCCTGCCCCCCTTCCTGCCCCGGCTGCTGGCCTATGACCGCACCACCGGCCGCCAGACCGCCCGGGCCTTCCTGGACCTGTTGGCCGGCCTGCTCCCCCTGCTGGCGGGGGCGGACGGGGGGCACGTCCCCCCTCGGGCGGCTGCCGCCCAGGCCTACTGGGACGGGCTCTTCACCCAGTGGCAGCAGGCCGGCCTGCCGGGGAACCCCGCCCCCACCCCGCTGGACTTCCCTGCCCCTCAAAGGGCACATAGG
>URCB01000099.1 GCA_900546255.1 uncultured Eubacteriales bacterium | reverse complement strand
GCTGCGCTGCCAGGCGGGGGCGGTGGTGCTGGCCACCGGCTGCCGGGAGCGCACCCGGGGGGCCATCGCCATCCCCGGCACCCGGCCGGCGGGGGTGTACACCGCCGGCACCGCCCAGAACCTGATGAACACCAAGAACCTCATGGTGGGCCGCCGGGTGGTGGTCCTGGGGTCCGGGGACATCGGCCTGATCATGGCCCGGCGGCTCACCTTGGAAGGGGCCCAGGTGCTGTGCGTGGCCGAGCAGAAGCCCGCCCCCGGGGGGCTGGAGCGGAACATCATCCAGTGCCTCTACGACTTCGGCATCCCCCTCCACTTCCAAACCACCGTCACCCGGATCTTCGGAGCCAGGCGGCTGGAGGGGGTGGAGCTGAGCCAGGTGGACGGGGCCGGCCGCCCCATCCCCGGCACCGGGCAGCGGGTGGACTGTGACACCCTCCTCCTCTCCGTGGGCCTGATCCCGGAAAACGAGATCTCCGCCCAGGCCGGGGTGTCTCTGGACCCCGGGAGCAACGGGGCGGTGACCGACCGGTTTCTCCAGACCTCTGTCCCCGGGATCTTTGCCTGCGGCAACAGCCGGAAGGTGATGGACCTGGCGGACTTCGTCTCCGTCCAAGGCCACGCCGCCGGGGAGAATGCCGCCCGCTTCGTCCAAGGCCAGGCCCTGGTGCCCATGCCCCCGGAGACCACCAACGCCATGGCCAAGGGCCTGCCCCAGCCGGGGGTGACCACCTGCGTCCTCTGCCCCAAGGGGTGCCGGGTGACCCTGCTTCCCCACGGGGAGGCCCAGGGCAACGGCTGCCCCAAGGGGGCGGACTACGCCCGCCAGGAGGCCACCGCCCCCAAGCGGGTCCTCACCACCACCCTGAAACGGCCCGACGGCACCCTGTTGCCGGTGAAAACCAGCGCCGGGGTGCCCAAAGACCGCCTCCTGTCCTGTATGGCAGTCCTCCGGCGCTGTGCCGCGCCGGCAGGGCCGGTTCTCTGGGGGCAGGTGGTCCTCCCCGACCCCTTCGGTCTGGGGGTGGACATCATCGCCGCGGGGGAGGGCTGACCCCCGCTCTTCTGGAAAGGACGTGAACCCATGCAGCGCAACCAAGTGCAGCTCCCTGCAAAGCCAGTGCGGCGCGACCCTTGCAGGGAGTGACCTTCCGTCGCGCCCAGCCGCTGGCTTTGCCCTTCGGAATCCCTTTCCAAGGAGGCGGCCAACGTGCGATACCGCAATGCAGGCGACCTGCTGCCCGAGGCTTTGGTGAAGGAGCTGCAGCGCTATGTCCAGGGGGAATACCTCTACATCCCCACCGACGGGACCCAGCGCAAGGGCTGGGGGGAGCGTTCCGGCGCCCGGCAGATGCTGGATGCCCGCAACCGGGCCATCCGCCAGGCCTTTCGCCAAGGCGTCTCCCCGGAGGTGCTGGGGGAGCAGTACCACCTCTCCCCCGCTTCCATTCGGCGGATCGTCTACACCAAATAAAATGTTCTGGGCGGCCCCATGGCATGGGGCCGCCCTTTTGTGCGACTTTGGTTCGGCAGCGTTTTGGGGATAGATTTTCCCTGCTGGGTGGGGTAGGATACCCCTATCAACCCCCACCGGGAAAGGAGCCTTGCCATGAACCCCCATCTCATCTATCCCCGCCCTGGGGACAAAGCCACCGTCTACCTGAAAAACGTCATCACCAACCCCGCCATTCAGGTGGGCGACTTTACCATGTACCACGACTTCCGCAACGATCCCCGGGCCTTCCAGGAGAACAACGTCCTCTACCACTACCCCGTCAACGGGGACCGGCTGGTGATGGGGAAGTTCTGCTCCATCGCCTGCGGGGCCGTCTTCCTCTTCACCAGCGCCAACCACGCCTTGGGGTCCCTGTCCACCTATCCCTTCCCCATCTTCTTCACCGAGTGGGGGCTGGATGGGAGGCGGGTCACCGAGGCCTGGGACAACAAGGGGGACATCGTCCTGGGCAACGACGTGTGGGTGGGCTATGAGGCCGTCATCCTGTCCGGCGTCACCATCGGGGACGGGGCCATCATCGGCGCCCGGGCCCTGGTGACCCAGGACGTGCCCCCCTACACCATCGTGGGGGGCGTGCCTGCCCGCCCCATCCGCCAGCGGTTTCCCCACGAGACCATCGCCGCCCTCCAGGCCCTGCGGTGGTGGGACTGGCCAGTGGAAACCATCCAGCGGCACCTCCCTGCCATCCAGGCCGGGCAGCTTACAGACCTGCTGGCGCTTGATTGATGAAACAGGACCCGTTCCCTTGGGGGGAACGGGTCCTGTTTCATCAGAAGTCTGGGGTATTATCCCAGGTTGGTCCGTTTGTTTTTTATCAGGTAGAGGGTCTTGCCATCGCCGGTGAGGCGGGCGTTGTCCAGCACCTCGGGGACCTCCAGCATCACCTCTCGGAGCTTGTTCATGGCGATGACCACCACCCCTTTGTGGGTGGCCTCGATCCCCGGCTCCTCCAGGTGCTTGAAAAAGGCATAGAAGTCCTTGGTGACAAAGAGGTTCCGCCCTTCCAAGGTGACCGGCCGGTACCGGCCGGAGAGGAGGAGGCTGGGCTCCATCTGGGGTGCGGGGATCAAATCTCCCTGGGACGGCCGGAGAAAGAGGGCATACCTGCCCAGACCCTGGGGGTCTGCAAAATGGTCCTCCGCCAGTTCCTTGTAGATTTTTCCCTCGGGGGTGGTTTCCAAAAACATAGGGGTGTCCTCCTGTGGGTTAGTCGCTGTAGGCCCGGTCGATCTTGATGGCAAACCGGCGGCCAGGGTGCTTGGCGGCCAGCTCCTCCTCCATCCGGTGGATCAGGGCCAGGCTGTCCCGGCAGGCGAAGTCCACCACCGCGTCAAAGGAGATGGTCCCCGTCTCCTGGTTTTCAAAGAAGGCGTGGATGGAGAGGACCTCCGGATAGGCCTTACACTCCCCCCGAACCTGGTCCTCCAGGACTCGGAGGGCATCGTCATGGGTGTTCACCGCATAGAACCCGATGTAGAGGTAGATGCGGTACTCCTCCCAGATGAGGGCTTGGGCCTTCTTGCTCAGGGCGTGGAGGTCCGCCGCCGTGTGCCAGTCATACACCGCCACGTTCACCGAACCCATGGCTCGGGTGGGGCCGTAGTTGTGGAGCACCAGGTCATAGGCCCCCAGGATGCCGTCGATGGAACACAGCCGGGTTTTCAGTTCCTGGGCCAGCTGGGCATCCGCCCGGCGGCCTACGATGCTGCTGAGGGTGTCCAGCAGCATCTCCAGACCGGCCTTGAGGATGACCACCGAGATGATGCAGCCGATCCATCCGTCGATCACCACGCCGCTGGCCATGGTCACCAGGGCCCCTGCCAAGGTGCCGGCAGAGATCACCGCGTCAAAGGTGGCATCCGCCCCGGAGGCGGTGAGGGCGCTGGAGTCGGTCTCCTTCCCCATCTTCTTCGTGTAGGCCCCCAGCACCATCTTGGTGACGATGGCCACGGCGATGATGACCACGGTGAGGAGGGTGTAGTGGGTCTCGTCGGGGTGGAAGATCTTCTCCACCGAGGTCACGGCAAAGCTGGCCCCGGCGAAGAGGACGATCCCCGCGATGAGGATCCCCGTCAAATACTCCACCCGGCCGTAGCCGAAGGGATGCTTGGCATCCGGCGGCCGCCCGGCCAGCTTGGTGCCCAGAATCGTGATCACCGAGGACAGGGCATCGCTGAGGTTGTTCATGGCGTCCAGGATGATGGCAATGGAGTTGGCCAACACCCCCACCAACAACTTGAAGGCCACCAGGCAGAGGTTGGTGACGATGCCCACCACGCTGGTACGGACAATGAGCCGGTCCCGCAGGGTTTCCTTGCTTGCTGCCACGGGGGATTACAGGTCGCTGTCCTTCAGTTTCTCGTCCACTTCCCGGCGGAGCTTGGCCTGGAAGTCTGCCAGGGACATGGCCCCCAGGTCGCCAGCGGCCCGGTGCCGTGGAGAGACGGTGCCGTTCTCCATGTCCCGGTCGCCCACCACCAGCATGTAGGGGGTCTTTTCCAGCTGGGCCTCCCGGATCTTCTTGCCGATCTTCTCGTTGCGGTGGTCTACCTCCACCCGGAAGCCGTTCTCGGTGAGCTGGGCGGCCACCTGGTCAGCGTACTCCGCTGCCCGGTCGGTGACGGGAAGGACCTTCACCTGGACCGGGGACAGCCACACCGGGAAGGCCCCGGCAAAGTGCTCGGTGATGACGCCGATGAACCGCTCAATGGAGCCCAGCAGGGCCCGGTGGATCATCACGGGGCGGTGCTTCTCCCCGTCCTCTCCCACATACTCCAGGTCGAAGCGCTCGGGCATCTGGAAGTCCAGCTGGATGGTGCCGCACTGCCAGGTCCGGCCCAGGGAGTCGGCCAGGTGGAAGTCCAGCTTGGGGCCATAGAAGGCGCCGTCGCCAGGGTTGAGGATGAAGTCCTTGCCCATCTCCTGGATGGCGGCCTGGAGGGTCTCCTCGGCAAAGTGCCAGATCTTCTCATCGCCCATGTGGTCCTCGGGCATGGTGGACAGCTCGATCTGGTAGGTCAGGCCGAAGGTGGAGTAGATCTCATCGAAGATCTTCACCACGCCCTTGATCTCGTCCTTCATCTGGTCGGGGGTCATGAAGATGTGGGCATCGTCCTGGGTGAAGCACCGCACCCGGAACAGGCCGTGGAGGGCGCCGGACATCTCGTGCCGGTGGACCAGGCCCAGCTCTGCCATGCGCAGGGGGAGGTCCCGGTAGGAGTGGGGCTCGTTCTTATACACCAGCATGCCGCCGGGGCAGTTCATGGGCTTGATGGCATAGTCCTCGCCGTCGATGACGGTGGTGTACATGTTGTCCTTGTAGTGGTCCCAGTGGCCGGAGCGGTGCCACAGGTCCTGGTTGAGGATGATGGGGGTGGCGATCTCCACATAGCCGTACCGCTTATGGCACGCTCTCCAGTACTCCAGCAGGGTGTTCTTCAGCACCATGCCCTTGGGCAGGAAGAAGGGGAAGCCGG
>URCB01000098.1 GCA_900546255.1 uncultured Eubacteriales bacterium | reverse complement strand
CTAGAGAAAGCCTGGATCCCCCGCCCGGGACCGGGCGGGAACCCACCTCGCAGGGCCTGACCTGCGAAGGCCCCAGAAGGGACCACCTGCCAACGACAGCGGCCCCCGGCCCCACGTTGGGGCGCCCCCAAGGTAGCTTCGGAGCCGCCCACCCAAAGGGTACGCACATACCCCATCCGGAACGGATAGAAGGAGGACCCATGGACGAACACACCCTGCACGACATCCCGGCCTACGAGGCCGGCACCTACCAGGTGATCGTGGTGGGCGCCGGCCACGCGGGGATTGAGGCCGCCCTGGCCTGCGCCCGGCTGGGGCTGGCCACCCTGTGCTTCACCATCAACCTGGACGCGGTGGGCAACATGCCCTGCAACCCCGCCATCGGGGGCACCGGCAAGGGCCACCTGGTCCGGGAGCTGGACGCCCTGGGCGGGGAGATGGCCAAGGCCGCCGACCAGGCCTGCATCCAGTACCGGGTGCTCAACCGGGGCAAGGGGCCGGCGGTCCACTCCCTCCGGGCCCAGGCCGACCGGCGGGAATACCAGAAGATCATGAAGCACACCCTGGAGACCCAGGAAAACCTCTGGGTGAAGCAGGGGGAGGTCACCCGCCTGCTCACCGAGAACAGCCAGGTCACCGGGGTCCAGACGGACACCGGGGCCCTCTACCGGGCCCAGGCGGTGGTGATCTGCTCCGGCACCTACCTGGGGGGCAAGACCATCCTCGGCCCCGTGGCCAAGTGGAGCGGGCCGGACGGGATGTTCGGGGCCAACGCCCTCACCGAGAGCCTCCGCCAGGCGGGCCTCACCCTCCGCCGGTTTAAGACGGGCACGCCCCCCCGGGTGAACGCCCGGTCCATCGACTTCTCCCAGCTGGAAAAGCAGGTGGGGGACGAGGACGCGGAACCCTTCTCCTTCTCTACCCAGACTCCGCCCCCCAACCGGGTGTGCTGCTACATCACCTATACCAACGAAAAGACCCACGAAATCATCCGGGCCAACCTGGACCGCTCCCCCCTCTTCTCCGGGGTGATCCAGGGGGTGGGCCCCCGGTACTGCCCCTCCATCGAGGACAAGGTGGTCCGGTTTGCCGACAAGCCCCGGCACCAGCTCTTCCTGGAGCCCATGGGGCTGGACACGGAGGAGATCTACATCCAGGGCTTCTCCTCCTCCCTTCCGGAGGACGTGCAGCTCCAGATGCTCCACACCCTCCCGGGGTTGGAGCGGGCGGAGATGACCCGGGCGGCCTACGCCATCGAGTACGACTGCGTGGACCCCACGGAACTTCACCCCACCCTGGAGCACAAGAAGGTGGCGGGGCTCTACGGGGCGGGCCAGTTCAACGGCTCCTCGGGGTATGAGGAGGCCGCCGTCCAGGGCTTCGTGGCGGGGGTGAACGCTGCCCTGAAGATTTTGGGCCGCCCCCCCCTCATCCTGGACCGGAGCCAGGGGTACATCGGGGTGCTCATCGACGACCTGGTCACCAAGGGCACCAACGAGCCCTACCGGATGATGACCTCCCGCACCGAGTACCGCCTCCTCCACCGCCAGGACAATGCCGACCAGCGGCTGTGCCCCATCGGCTACCAGATCGGCCTGGTGAGCCGGGCACGGTACGAGGCCGTCCAGGAGAAATACCGCCAGGTGGACCGGGAGGTCAGCCGCCTGGAGCACACCGGCGTGGCCCCCGGCCCGGCCCTGGATACTCTGCTGGCCGCCAAGGGGGAGCCACCCGCCAAGAACAGCCAGCGCCTGGCGGACCTGGTCCGCCGGCCCAAACTCACCTACGACGACCTGGCCCCCCTGGACCCCGACCGGCCCGCCCTGCCCCGGGCGGTCACCGAGCAGGTGGAGATCTCCCTGAAGTACGCCGGATACATCGCCCGCCAGCAGCGGCAGGTGGAGGAGATGCGCCGCCTGGAGGGCCGCCTGCTGCCGGAGGACCTGGACTACCAGGCCCTCACCGGCCTGCGGCTGGAGGCCCGGCAGAAGCTGGCCAACCTCCGCCCCCGGAGCCTGGGCCAGGCCAGCCGAATCTCCGGGGTGTCCCCGGCAGACGTGGCCGCCCTGATGATCCACTTGGAACGGCTGGAAACCCACGACCCCACAGGAGAGGAACCATGAAACGAACCAACGTCAAGGGAAACACCTGGATCCTGGAAGGCCCCCAGCTGGTGGGCCTGTACCAGATCGACGAGAAGACCTGCCTGCTCTTTGACCCCGGCTCCACCAAGCTGCGGCCGGGGATCGAGGCGGCCCTGCAGGAGGCCGGTCTCACCCCGGTGGGGGTGGTGTGCACCCACATGCACTACGACCACCACGAGACCACCCGCTACTTCCGAGACACCTACGGCGCCCAGACCTGCCTGCCCCAGCTGGAGGCGGACATCGTCCGGTGCGAGCAGAGCCTGAAAAACCACCTCTTCAACTTCACCATGGGCATGGTGCGCACCATCCCCCGGCTGCAGAACCTCATCTGCCCCGTGGACCGGGTCATCGCCTTCGGGGAGACGGCCATCGACTTCTGCGGGGTGCCCCTGGGCATCCTCCGCACCCCCGGCCATGCCCCGGACCACATCTGCATCATCACCCCGGACAACGTCTGCTTTGCCGGGGACGCCCTGATGACCGAGGACGTGCTGGCCGAGGCCATGGTCCCCTTCGTCTTTGACATGGCCGACGACCTGGCCACCAAGGAGCTGTTGAAAGACCAGCCCTACGACGCCTGGATCTTCTGCCACAGCGGGGTGCGGTACGGCGCCGTCCGGGACCTGGCCCAGAAGAACATCGACCACATCCAGAACCAGCTGGCCGCCTGCGCCGCCCTGGTGAGGGAGCCCATGACCTACAGCCAGTTCTACGCCGCCGTCATCACCACCATGGACCTGCCGGTGGGCCACCCAGCCCGGGCCATGCACCTGGAGCGGTACATCCGCCCCTACCTGGAGTACCTCATCGACCGGGGGGACCTGGCCCTCATGGACCTGGACGGGGCCCCCGCCGTGGCCCCCAAGGGGTGGAACCATGGGAACTAAGGCGGTGGTCCTGGGCCTGTCCGGCGGGGTGGACTCCGCCGTGGCCGCCCGCCTCCTTCTGGAGGCGGGTTACACCGTCTACGGCCACTGGCTGGACATCGGCCTGGGGGGGAGAGAGGACGCCCAGAGCGTGGCGGAGGCCCTGGGCATCCCCTTTTCCACCGGGGACATCCGCGGGGCATTGGAGCGGGAGGTGATGGCCCCCTTCCAGGCCGACTACCTGGCCGGCCGCACCCCCCTGCCCTGCGCCCGGTGCAACCCCACGGTGAAGTTCCCCGCCCTCTTCCGCCGGGCGGAGGAGGTGGGGGCGCCCTTCGTGGCCACAGGGCACTATGCCCGCATCCGCCCAGGGGCCGACGGAGCCCCCACCCTCTGCCGGGGGGAGCACGCCAACGACCAGGTCTACCTGCTGGCCCGGCTGCCCCAGGCCTGGCTGGGGCAGCTGGTCTTCCCCCTGGGGGACTACCCCAAGACCCAGGTCCGCCAGCTGGCCCGGGACTTTGGCCTGCCCGTGGCGGAAAAGCCGGACAGCATGGAGATCTGCTTCATCCCCCACGGGGACTACGCCGCCTGGCTGGAGGACCGGGGCGCCGTGCCGCCCCCCGGCCCCTTTGTGGACCGGGCGGGCAAAGTCCTGGGCACCCATAAGGGCATCCACCACTACACCATCGGCCAGCGCCGGGGGCTGGGCATCCCGGCGGAGCACCGGCTGTTCGTCTCGGAGATCCGGCCGGGGGAGAACACCGTGGTCCTCTCCGACGGCACGGACCTCATGGCCCACGCCGTGTGGGGGGAGGGATGGAACCCCCTGGCCCCCCTGGAGAGCGGGGAGGGGGTCACCCTCCGCCTGCGCCACTCCAAGACCGAGACTCCCGCCCGGTTCCTTCTCACCCCGGACGGCCCCCGGGCGGAGCTGCTGGCCCCTGCCCGGGCCCCCACCCCAGGGCAGCTGGCCGTCCTCTACCGGGGGGACACGGTGCTGGGCAGCTTCTGGATCACCGGGGCGGCCCGGTTGGGCAGCCCATGAGGGAGGGATCGCCATGAAACTCACACAAGTACGGGGGAACACCTGGGTCCTGGACAGCTGGGAGCTCATCCCCCTTTACAAACTGGACGACCACCGGTGCGTCCTCCTGGACACCGGCACCGTGGAGCAGCGGGAAGACCTGGAGGACACGTTGGACGAGGCCGGCCTCACCCCGGTGGCCATCCTGGGCAGCCACACCCACATCGACCACATGGGCTCCCACGCCTATTTTCAAAAGACCCGGGGCACCCAGGTGGTGATGAGCCTGGGGGAGGCGGGGCAGATCTTTTCCCCCCTGGGCCTCCAGCTGCAATACAACAACTTTCCCATGGCCCTCTTCCCGGACTATCCCGAGCTGGGCACCGCCCCCTGCGTGCCCGACCGGGTGATCCTCCCGGGGGAGGAGGCCGTCACCCTCTTCGGGGCCACCTTCGGCATCCTCCGCACCCCGGGCCACACCGTGGACCACATCTGCGTGCGCACCCCCGATGACGTCCTCTACGTGGCCGACGCCATGATGACCGGGCGCACCCTCCACTACGCCAAGTTCCCCTATGCCCTGTCCATGGAGACGTATTTGGACTCCATGGTGAAGCTGCGGGAGGCCAAGGCGGCCTGCTACGTGGTGGCCCACAAGGGGATCTACGAGGACATCCGCCCCTTCATCGACCTGGAGCTCCAGTTCCTCCGCCAGCGGATGGAGGAGCTGGCGGACCTGATGACGGGCCCCACCACCCCCAAGGACCTCACCGTGGCCATCTGCCAAACCTACCAGGTGGGCACCCAGAACCCCCGGACCCTGGCCTACTTCGAGCACGCCAGTGAGGTCTACCTCCGCTACCTGGTGTCCCAGGGGCTGGCGGAGCTCCGGGTGGAGAAGGGGCGCCTGGTCTACCGCCGGGTCCAGCGGCCCGCCCGGGCGGTGGCGGCGATGCCGCCCACGGGGCGGTTCCGGTAGGCCCGCGCCCGGCGGGGCCGGGGGGGCTCCCTGCCGGATCGGCAGGGGGTTCCGTTAGGACCGCCGCAGGTCCAGACCTGCGGCGTGGTTTCCCGCCCGGTCCCGGGCGGGGGAGCGGTGCGGTACTGCGTACCCTTCGGGTGGTCCAGGCTCTTACGAGGCCTCGGGG
>URCB01000097.1 GCA_900546255.1 uncultured Eubacteriales bacterium | reverse complement strand
TTTTCCCCGGGCATGTACCGGGGAAAATATTCCTCTCACCCCGAGAGTGCCGGCTCCGCCGGCGCGGTTCGGGGTGCAGCCCCCAATTTTGGGAGGGGCCTCCCACCAAGCAGGCAACTTGACACCCCCGTACTCTGCCCTCCCGAACGAAGGCAAACCCCAGGTGCCCCTCCCAAAATTCCTCACTCCACGCTCTTCAGCGCCTCCACCATATCCAAATCCCGCAGCTTCCTCCGAGCGGTGAGATTCACCGCCAAGGAGAAGACCACCGTCAGTACAGCAGCCCACAGATAGCTGGAGAGATCCAGCACTCGGTCAAACATGACCATATCCACCTCTACCGTGAGGATGAGCCACTGGTGGAGGAACTTGCCCAGCACCATGCCGGCCAGCACGCCAAATACGGTGAGGATGGCGTTTTCCCGGTAGATATAGGCGGAAACCTCCCGGTTGTAAAAGCCCAGCACCTTTAAGGTGGCCAGCTCCCGCAGGCGCTCGGTGATGTTGATGTTGGTGAGGTTCATCAGCACCACGAACGCCAGCGCCGCAGCGCAGAAGATGATCAGGATCACGGCATAGTCCACGCTCTCCATACTGGAGGAGAAGGTGTCCGCCGTATCCGAGAGAAGGGTAAGCGAAGACACCCCATCCAGAGACACCAGTTGGGACTCCAGTTCCCCGGCGCCGCTTTCCTCCACGGGAAAGTCCACCAAAACGGTGTTGGCGGTAGGCGCCTCGCCAAAGAGGGTCTCATAATAGGTGTCACTGACATAGATGTAATGCTGGACATAGTGTTCCGTAATGTCCGCCACGGTAATGGTGACGCGGCTCTCTCCGTCTAAGGTAATGGTGTCTCCCACCTCCACCCCCAGGAGCGAGGCCATCTTTTCGGTGATCACGGCCCCATCATCGGGCAGTGTGACGGGGACGTCATCGGTGCGGTGGCGAAGCTCTACGAAACGGCTCAGTTCCTCCTGGCTGGGGGTGGTTTGGAGGTAGCAGTCCAAGGTGTAACTCTCGCTCTGGGCGGTGACGGTCTCCACCCGGCAGGCGAGGGAGTCATCCACCAGACCGCTTTCAGACAAAGTATCCTCTACTTCTTCCAATTCCAGGGGGGTGATCTCATCGACCAGGCCCACCTGCGCAGAGTAATGGTACAGTACGTCAAACTGTTCCTCCATGACCCCCATGATGGAGCCCCGCACCCCGAAGGCGGTGACGATAAGGGCAGCACAGCCGCCGATCCCTGCCACCGTCATCCAGAATCGCTTTTGATAACGGAACAGGTTACGCAGGGTGATCTTATAATGGAAGGACAGCTTCCGCCACAGCGGGGTGATCCGCTCCAGGAAGATTCGCTTCCCCACCGGTGGGGCCTTGGGCCGCATCAGCTGCGCCGGCGTAGCTGCCAGGGTAGAGAAGCAAGCGAGCAAAGCAGCCAGGGTCACAGTGCCCACCGCAGCCCCCGCCGCCAGCAAAGAGGTGGCCGCTTCAAAACTGTAGTGAATGTCTCCTATGGTATACATCGCACTCCAGGCAGTGCAGATAATCCAGGGGAGCAGCGTCAGGCCAACGGCCAACCCCAGCACCGCACCAATCACACTGGAGAGGAACCCATAGCCCACATACTTTATGGCTATGCTCCCCCGGGAAAAGCCCATGGCTTTCAGCCCACCGATGGTGGTGCGCTGCTCCTCCACCATGCGGGTCATGGTGGTCAGGCTCACCAAAGCTGCCACCAGGAAGAAGATCAAGGGGAATACCGCCGCCAGGTTGGCAATCCGGTCGGCGTCCATGCTGTAGCTGACATACCCGGTGTTGGTGTTGCGGTCCAGGATGTACCATTCTCCATCCTCCAGCAGCGTGAGGTCCCGCTTGGCCTGCTCCACTTCCTTGCGGCCATCCTTCAGCTGGTCCTCTGCCTCCTGCCGGCTTTGGGTGTAGCTTTCATAGCCTTCTTGATAGGCCTTTTCCCCGTCCTCCCATTGCTGCAGGCCGGTTTCGTAGTCCTCCCACCCCTGATCCAGTTCCTCTCGGGAGGCCTCCAGCTGGCGCTGGCTGCTCTCCAATTGGCGCACACCGGCGCGGTATTCGATTTCCCCCTGGTTCAGCTGTGCCTTGGCGGCATCCAGCTGGGCCTTGGTCTGATCCAGCTGCGCCTTGCTGGTCTGCAGTTCCTGCCATTGGGAGGAGTTCTCCTGCGCCTGGGCGTAAGCCTGGGCATAGGCCGTGTCGTAAACGCTCTGATAGGTCTCTTCGTAGACCCGGTTGTACACTTCCATGTAGGAAAGGGGGTCTTCTAAGGCGGCTTCCGTCGCCGCTTGCAGGGCCGCCTGGGTAGCCTGGGTTCTGGCTTGCGTCGAGGCTTCCAGCTCCGCCTGGGTTTCCAGCTGGCGCTCCACCGCAGCGGCTTGGATCTGGTAGAGGGCCAAAGCGGCCTGATAGGCCGTCTGCCCCTGTTCATACTGTTCCTTTCCGTCCTCCAGTTCCAGGCTGGCCGCGTCCAGGGCCTGCCAGCCGGACTCCAGCTGCTCCATCCCGGCAGCATACTGGGCCTCGCCGCTGTCCAGCTGCTTCTTGGCATCCTCCAGCTGTTTCTTCGCGTCATCCAGCTCTTGGCGGGAGGAAGTGATCTCTGCCTCTGCATCGGTCAGCTGTTGGTTGGCCTCCTCCTCGGCCTGGGCCAGTTCATCCTCTGCGTCTGAGATGGCCTGGCTGGCCTCATCATACCGCAGGGCAGACCGCTCCTTGGACAGCGGTTCCAGCTGCTGGGCAAGCTGATCCACCAGCTCCTCGTATTCGTCGCTGTAGGTCTCCAGTTCCGACGCTCCTTCGGCAAGGAGGTACGCGTCGGTATAGTAGTCCATGGTAAAAGACTCCACAGGCAGGATCAGAAAAGCATCCACAGACCCGGTGCCCAGGGTGGACGAGCCGCGGTCCAAGGCAATGTACAGAGGGGAGTTTGCCGTCCCTACGATGGTCACTTCCTCCACCGACAACGCGTCGGCATAGTCCCCTTCTCCGGTGTCCAGCGAAATGGTATCTCCAATCGACAGGCCAGACAGCTCCAGGAAGAGGGGTTCTACCAGACATTCGTCTTCCCCTTCCGGCAGGCGGCCCTCCACCAGAGCAGGCTGGTTAACGTCCCCCTCTCCAGAGTAGGAGAGAACCTTCACCACCATCTCCTGGTTGTCCATGGGGACCAGAGCGTCTATGGTATAAGCGCCCTGGACACTGGCAACTCCCTCCTCCTCGGCTATGGCGTCCACGTCCTCCTGGGTCAGGCCTAGGGTGGAAGCGATGTGGAGATCCATCAGGTTCTGCTGGTCAAAATAGGCGTCAGCAGAGAGTTTCATATCCGGGGCAGTGGCCCGCAGCCCTGCCAGAAAGCACACTGCCAACGCCGAGAGCACCAGCAGAGAGAGGAAACGAGGGAAGGTATGATGGACTTCCCGCAGGGTATCCGTCACCAAGCGGTTCCGAATGCGCCCAGTGAGGCGCTGCCCCAGGGCAGAGGCCCTCCCCTTGAAGGGATTGCGAATCCGTTTCACCTTGTTTCCTCCTTTCCGCTGCGAATGAATCCCCGGCAGTTACCACTCAATCTCTTCCACTGGCAAGGGGTTGGGGTTCAAGTCGATCTGCTCCACCTGTCCATTTTTCACGTGGATCACTTTGTCGGCCATAGGGGCGATGGCGGTGTTGTGGGTGATGACAATCACCGTCATCCCCTGCTGCCGGCAGGTGTCCTGGAGGAGCTTCAAGATGGCCTTACCGGTGACATAGTCCAGGGCACCGGTGGGCTCATCGCACAGAAGCAGCTTGGGGTTCTTGGCCAGGGCCCGGGCAATGGCCACCCGCTGCTGCTCCCCCCCGGAAAGCTGGGCGGGAAAATTGTGCAGCCGGTGGGACAGGCCCACATGGGCCAGCACCTCCTCCGGCGGGAGGGGGGACTTGGCGATCTGGGTGGCCAGCTCCACGTTTTCCAGGGCCGTGAGGTTCTGCACCAGGTTATAAAACTGAAAGACAAAGCCGATGTCAAACCGGCGGTAGACGGTAAGTTCTTTGGGGCCGTAGGAACTGATGGTCTGGCCATCCACGGTGATGGTGCCGCTGGTGCAGCTGTCCATGCCGCCCAAAATGTTCAGCACGGTGGTTTTGCCCGCCCCGGAGGGGCCCACCACCACCACAAACTCCCCCTTATCCACGGTGAAGGAGATGTCACTCACCGCAGTGATGGTCACCTCCCCCACGTGATAAAGCTTCTCTACATGGTCCAATGCAATGTATGCCATAATTGCCCTCCTGTCTGGTAAAGAACAGGTGTTGAATAAATCTGATAAGTTTAGTATAATAACAAAAACCCAGGATACAACCGTCAATTTTTTTGAATTTTGTCCAAAAAACAACACTCGCCCAGTGTCCTGTTGGAAAACTGGAAATTTCTACAAGGAGGGAACCGCTATGGAAGGCACCACCACAGACCGGCGGGTCCGCCGCACCAAGGCCCGCCTGCGCCAGGCTCTGGCCCAGCTGCTGCTGGAAAAGGACCTGTCCTCCATCACCGTTCGGGAACTGACCGACCTGGCCGACGTAAACCGCGGTACCTTTTACACCCATTACCGGGACCTTTACGACATGCTGGAGCAGATGGAGCAGGAGATGTTCCAGGAACTGGAGGACATGCTGGACAGTTACGCCTCCGACATTCTCCAGCAGGACATCACCCCCATCCTGCGGGATGTGTTTCGCTTTGTGGGCCGGAACAAGGACCTCTGCCAGGTATTCCTGGCCCGGCAGGCCGTGGACCGGTTTTCCCAACGGCTCAACACCCTTATCTACCACAAGTGCCTGGCGGAGTGGCGGGAACTCTACCAGCGGTACCCGAACCTGAGCGGCCTGGCGGACCGGCCCGAAGAGGGCAACTATGCCCTGGAGTTCGTGGTGGCCGGGGCGGTGGGCCTCATCCGGGCCTGGCTGGAGCGAGGTGCCCAGGAGTCCCCGGAGGAGATGGCCCAGCTCACCGGGCAGCTGATTCTCTCTGGGGTCTACAGTCAGGCCCCCTGAGGAAGCGGGTTGGGATCAAGATACCCCCCGCCTGTTGGGAAAGTGTTTTGGGTTTGTTGCCAAAGTGTGAAACCGTTTCCATCGGTAGATAGGGCCGGGGGCCTAGGACCGCCGGTCCTGCGTACCCTTCGGGTGGGCAGCTCCGAAGCTGCCTCGGGGCGCAGCGCCCCGTTGCCCCGCCTGCCCGGCGGGGGTCCCCATTTC
>URCB01000096.1 GCA_900546255.1 uncultured Eubacteriales bacterium | reverse complement strand
TGGATCCCCCGCCCGGGACCGGGCGGGAACCCACCTCGCAGGTGCTAACCTGCGCTGGTTCTGGAAGGAACCACCCACCGTCCCAACACCCCCCGCCTGGCCCTCCCCGGCCAGGCCGCCCCCCTCCTTTCGGGGGGCTTTTTTCTGGAATGCCGCCCCTTCCCCCCGAAGAAAAAGGGAGGAGGGCAAATGCTGGGGAAAGGTCCCAACTTTCCCCATCCAGCCTTTGACAGCCTTTTCCGCCACAGACCGGTATAATCGGAGCACACCTTTCGAAAATCGATCTGTAGGAGGGATCACCATGGCAACGAAAGAACGGGCCGGGGGGCGGCTGCTCCGCTTTCCCCGGCGGGACCAGGTTAACGTCTCCCGGCGGGCCTTTTTAGGCCTGGCGGAGGCGGGGGTGGGATTCCTCTTGGGCGCCGTGCTGGCCGGGGCGGAGATCTTTGGCCTCTATGCCCCCTTCGGGGTGGCGGCGGTGGCAGCGGCGGGGTCGGGCCTCAGTGGGTTCTGCACCCTGGCGGGGACCTGCCTGGGCTACCTGTGCCTGGAGGGGCTGACCGACGGCATGCGCTACGCGGCCTCTGCCATTCTAACCTATTCCGTGGCCTTCGCCTTTTATGACACCAAGGCCTACCGCCGGGTGTGGTTCATGCCCGCCATCGCCATGCTGCTGTGCGCCCTGACGGGGATCGTCACCCGAGGGGGCCAGGGATGGCACGGGGAGGACATGGTGTACTTTGTCACGGAGGTCCTGTTCACCGGGGTGGCGGCCTATGGATACCGGGTGGTGTTCACCCAGTGGCCGGAGACTTTAGACGGCCTGCACGCCCTCTCGCCCCGGCAGACCATTGGCCTGCTTTTGCTGGGGAGTACGCTGCTCATGTCCCTGGCCCGGGTGGAGATTTTGGCCACCTTTTCCCTGGGGCGCCTGGTGGCGGCGGTGGGCATCCTGTGGGCGGCCCGGCGGGGGGTGACTGGCGGAGGCCTGCTGGGGGCCTGCGCCGGGGTGGCCCTGGACCTGGCCTCAGGGGAGCAGCCCTATTACAGCCTGGTCTTTACCCTGGCCGGCCTGCTCTGCGGCCTGTGCCGGGACCGCAGGAAGGGATGGGCGGCCTTGGTCTATGTGTTGGCCTGCGCCGTGGCAGTGCTGTGGAGCTGGGACGGCGGCCGCCACATGGGCCTGCCCCTGGAGGCGCTGGTGGGGGCCATCCTCTTCCTGGTGCTCCCCCTCCGCCTGCCCCAGGGGGCATCCGCTGCCCCCATGCCCGCCCAGAACCCAGACTGGGAGGCCGGCCGCCAGGCCCTCTCCCGGAAGGTGGAGGAGATGGCCGGGGCCTTCCACACCCTCTACGGCAGCGTGAAGGAGACCCTCCGTCCAGAGGATCGAAACACGGAAAACCCGGCGGAGATCTTCACCCGGGCCGCCGACAAGGTGTGCGCCCGGTGCGTCCTGGGGGACACCTGCTGGCAAAAGGAGTACCAGGACACCCGGGCCGCCCTCAACGACGCCACCCAGCCCATGCTGGCCCGGGGCCGGGCCCTGGCCACGGATTTTTCCGGGACCTTCAGCAACCGGTGCGTCCACTTCCCGGAGTTTTTGGGGGAGGTGAACCGCCAGCTCACGGCCTTCCTGCGGCGGCGGCAGGCGTTGCGGCGGACCTTTGAAACCCGCTCCGCCCTGTGCAGCCAGTATGCCCGGCTGGACAAGCTCCTGCGCACCGCCTCGGCGGAGCTGGCCGCAGGCCTCACCCCTGACCTGCCCCGGCAGGAGAAGCTGGAGGGCTTCCTGCGGAGCATGAACCTGACCGGCGGGGTGGTCTACTACGACAAGGAGGGCCACCTCCGGGTGGAGGTGCCCGCCTCGGAGGAACTGAAAACCCGGGCAGCCCGCCAGGAACTCTCCGAGGTCCTGGGAACCCACCTCCGGGAGGGGGAGACGGCAGGGGACCGGCTGTGCTTTGCCCAGGCGGAACCTTTCCGGGCCCTGGCCAGTCTGGCCGGGGCCCCCCGGCAGGGGGAGAAGGTCAGCGGTGACACCGGCCTGTGGTTCCGCCGGGAGGATGGGCAGCTCTTCCTCCTCCTGTGCGACGGCATGGGCTCCGGTCCGGGGGCCAAGCAGGAGAGCGCCCAGGCGGCCAAGCTGCTGGAAAACTTCCTCCGGGCAGGGATGGCCGCTCAGGAGGCAGTGGAGACCGTCTCCTCCGCCCTGGCCCTCCGGGGAGAGGCCGGGGGAAGCACCACCATCGACCTGCTGTCGGTGGACCTGTTCACCGGCAAGTGCGCCGTCCACAAGCAGGGGGCGGCCCCCACCTACGTCCGCCGGGATAAGCGCATCCAGTGTGCCGTGGGGGCCTCCCTGCCGGCGGGCATCGTCACCGGCGAGCAGGCCAAGCCCGATGTCCACCGCTTCCGGGGCGCCCAGGGGGACTGGATCGTCATGGTCACCGACGGCATCCTCTGCGGCCGGGATGACCAGTGGATCCGGGATCTGCTGGCCAGCTACCAGGGGGACAGCCCCAGCGACCTGGCCCAGCGGATCCTCCGCCAGAGCCAGGACCTGTGCCAGGGGGAGGACGACGGCACCGTGCTGGCGGTGCACCTGGAGCGCAGCCGGGACCCGTTGGGGTGAGCTTCTTCGTCCCATCACAACCCATGCCCCGTCCGGGCAGCCTTGGGAGAACCAGGGCTGCCCGGACGGGGATTCTTGTGGGCCGGAGGGGGTTCCCTCTGGCATTTTTTTGCCTTCTGTGCTATAGTATCCTCGACTGGTTTCCACACCCGGTCCAACCGGCGGGGGAGAGAGGCTCCCCTCCGCCGCTGTGCGGTTCGCGCGCCGTACTCTAAATACAAAAATGGAGGCAAAGACACATGCGCTCAAAAACCTATCTGTTGGCCCTCAACGGGGTGATTGCCGCGGCCTACGCCGCTCTCACCCTGGTGGCTGCCGCCCTGAACCTGGCCTATGGCCCGGTGCAGTTCCGGTTCTCAGAAGCCCTCACCGTGCTGCCCTTCCTGTTCCCCGGCACCTGGCCGGGGGTTTTCGTGGGGTGCCTGGTGGCAAACCTGCTCAGCCCCTACGGCCCCCTGGACGCGGTCTTGGGCTCGGCCGGCACCCTGGTGGCCGCCCTGCTGACCCAGAAGGCCCCGAAGACCTGGCTGGCCCCTCTCCCCCCGGTGGTGTGCGGTATGGTACTCCTGGGCGGGATGCTGGCCTGGTATGAGGTGGGCTTTTCCGACCAGTTTCTCCCCCTCTTCGCAGCCAATGCGCTGTGGGTGGGCATCGGCCAGGCGGTGTCCTGCTATGGGCTGGGGCTGCCCCTGCTGCGGGCTCTGCGGAAGGTCTCCTACTTCCGCCGCTTTATCCCGGAAGACCGCCGGGGCCTTCGGCCTGCGGCCTGAATCGAAAAAAACAGCCGCTTCCCCAGCGCGAGGGGAAGCGGCTGCTCTCATCCTTGGCCGCGTTTTTCCAAGGCCCGCATCACCCGGTCCAGGGTGTGCTCCACATCCTGGCCGCTGCAGTCGATGGTGAGGTGGGCGTACTGCTCGTAGAGGGGCACCCGCTCCTCATAGAGCATCCGCAGGGTCTGGCCGGGGCGGAGGACTACCCCCCGGCGTTTCAGGCTGCCCAGCCGCTTGGCCAGGGCCCGGTAGCCCAGCTTCAGGTAGACCACGGTGCCCAGTTCCCGCAGGTGGGCCATGGCCTGGGAGCGGTAGACCACGCTCCCGCCGGTGGCCACCACGGTGCGGTGGGCTTGGAGATGGGCGCACACCTCCCCCTCCAGGTCCAGGAACCCCTCAATGCCCCGGGCGGCGATGAGGTCCCGGAGGAGGGCCCCCTCCTGCTCCTGGATGACCAGGTCCGTGTCCAGAAAGGTCATGCCCAGGGTTTTGGCCAGCAGAACCCCCAGGGTGCTTTTGCCCACCCCGGGCATGCCGATGAGAATGATGTTGTCCATGGCGACGCTCCTTGTCTGTCTATATGGAGTCCGTCTGAGTATACCACTGGCGGGCTCAAAAGGGAAGGGGGAAACTGCCGCTGCCCACCCACCAGAGCAGGGAGGCCCCTGCGCCCCCTGCCAGGGCGGCCAGGGCGGGCACCCAGGCCCGCCGCCACCGGGCCCAGGGGGAGGTGCGCAGCAGATAGGCGTCGGCCACCGCCTGGGCCTGCTTGAGCACCTGTTCCTCCGGGGGATCCGGGGATTCGGCCTCCTCCCGCAGCAGGAAGATGGCCTGTTCGAAGTACTTCTGGTCCGGGGCGCGGACCACCACCACCCGGCGGGTGACCCCTTTTACCATGGTTACCACTCCTTTCCGTTTCCCCCAGTATGGACGGAAAGGGCGGGGTTTATACCAGGCGGGGCCTTACCCCAGCAGGTCTGGGTGGTACACTTGGGTCTGGCGGTGGCGGAGGTAGTTGAGGAAATCGTCTTGGGCGGTGGTGTCCGCCAGGTCGATGTCTGCCAGGAGCAGGGCCTCGCTCCGGGGGTCGGCCTGGGCCAAAATCTTCCCAGTGGGGTGGAAGGCCCCGCTCTGGCCGCAGTAGTGGAACCGCTTTTCCGTGCCCACATAGTTGCAGTAGAGGGTGTAGATCCGGTTTTCCATGGCCCGGGTGTGCATGTAGACGAAGTGGTAGTCCTCATAGGGGGTCATGTTGGCCGCCCCCATGCAGATGAGTTTGGCCCCGTCCAAGGCCAGGGAGCGGGCGGTCTCCGGGAACTCCCCGTCGTAGCACACCAGAAGGCCCATCCGGCCGAAGGAGGTGTCAAAGGCCCGGAGGGTGGGGCCGGGGTCGAACATCTTCTCCTCCCCGCCGAAGAAGTGGGTTTTCCCCTGGAGGCCGGCCACGGAACCGTCCCGGTCGATCATCACCAGGGCGTTGTAGGGCTTGCCGCCGGGGTGGGCCACAGGCAGGCCCACCACCAGGCCCAGGGAGAGGGCGCGGGCCTTTTCCCGCAGCACGAGGAGGGAGGGGCCGTCAGGCACCGGCTCGGCCAGTTCCTCCAACCGATCCCGGATGAGGTAGCCGGTGAGGAACATCTCCGGCAGCACCAGGAGGGAGGCGCCCCTGGCATGGGCGGCCTCCATGGCCCGCAGGGCCCGGGCGAGGTTGGCCTCCTTGTCGTAGGGGAGGGATGTGGTTTGCCAAATGGCAGCGGTGAAGGGGTTCATGGGGGATTCTCCTTTCCGATTCCAGTGGGGTGGGGGGCTGCCGTATCGGCAGGTGGTCTTGGTTTGGACCGGCGCAGGGTGGGCCCTGCGACGTGGGTTTCCCGCCCGACTCCGGGCGGGAGCCCGGCTTTCTCCGGAGAAAGCCGGAGG
>URCB01000095.1 GCA_900546255.1 uncultured Eubacteriales bacterium | reverse complement strand
GAAATGGGGACCCCCGCCGGGCAGGCGGGGCAACGGGGCGCTGCGCCCCGAGGCTCCGTGAGAGCCCCACCCACCCGAAGGGTACCCTCCGGGACCGGGGCCCCCTGTTACAGGGGCCCCTCCTCCCGCCAGGGGGCGGGCAGGGCAAACCCGTGGTCCATGGGCCCCGCTCCCTGCCCCAGGTCCAGCATGGCCCCCAGGGCACCGGAGAGGTAGGTCTTTGCCCGGCGGACACTGTCCGCCAGGGAAAACCCCTTGGCCAGGTTGGCGGCCATGGCGCTGGAGAGGGTGCAGCCGGTGCCGTGGGTGTTGGGGTTGTGGATGCGCTCCCCCCGGAACCACTGGCCGGCGGTGCCGTCCCAGAGATAGTCGTTGGCGTCGCTCACCCGGTGACCTCCCTTGCACAGGACGGCGCAGCCGTAGGCCTCGTAGATGGCCTGGGCGGCGGCTTCCATATCCTCCTCCCGGCGGATGGTTCGGTGGGAGAGGACCTCTGCCTCAGGAAGGTTGGGGGTGATGACCTCTGCCAGGGGGAAGAGGACCCGGGTCAGGGTGGTCTCCGCCCCCCCGTCCAGCAGGCGGGAGCCGCTGGTGGAGACCATAACGGGGTCCACGACGATGTGCTTGGCGCCGTAGAACCGCAGCCGCTCCCCGATGGCCTCGATGAGGGGGGCGGAAGCCACCATGCCGATCTTCACCGCGTCGGGGGGGATGTCGGAAAACACCGCGTCCATCTGCTGGACCAGAAACGCCGGGGGCACCGGGAGGATCCCCGTGACCCCCAAGGTGTTCTGGGCGGTGAGGGCGGTGAGTACGCTCATGGCATAGACCCCGTTGAGGGTCATGGTTTTCAGGTCGGCCTGGATGCCGGCGCCGCCGCTGGAGTCGCTGCCGGCGATGGTGAGGGCGGTTTTCATGGCGCCCCTCCTTCCGTGAGATGTCGGGACAGGGCCAGCAGGTCCCGGGCGGCCGTAGTGATGTCCGGGGCGGCGAAGAGGGAGGAGATCACCGCCAGCCCAGCCATCCCCACCCCCTGGAGCTGCCGGGCATTCTGGAGGGTGATTCCCCCAATGGCCACCACCGGGAGGGAGACGGCGGCGCAGATATCCGCCAGCGCCTCCCGGGTGATCCCCTTGGCGTTGGGTTTGGTGGGGGAGGGGAAGCAGGCCCCCACCCCCAGGTAATCCGCCCCGGCGGCCTGGGCGGCCAGGGCCTGGTCCAGGGTTTTGGCGGTGGCCCCGATGAGGAAATCGGGCCCCACTTGGCGGCGAATGTCCGCCACGGGCTGGTCCTCCTGGCCCACGTGGACCCCGTCTGCCCCGGCGGCCAGGGCCACGGGGAGGTTGTCGTTGATCAGGCAGGGCACCCCGTACCGGTGGCAGAGGGCCACCACATCCCTGGCCTCGGCCAGGAAGGCAGCGTCGTCCAGATCTTTTTCCCGGAGCTGGACCAGGGTGACGCCCCCTTGCAGGGCGGCTTCCAGTTGCTGGATCAGGGTTTGCCGGCCGGTCCACTGCCGGTCGGTGACGGCGTAGAGCTGCAGCAGCTTGGGGTCAAAGGACATGGGCGGCTGCCTCCTTCCACTGGCGAAGATAGGCCCCGGGATCGGGGCAGGTCATGAGGGGGGACCGGACGCAGCCTCCCTTTGCCCCCGCCCGAGCCAGGGCGGGGAGATTCTCCGGCCCCACCCCGCCGATGGCATACACCGGGCAGGGGACCGCGGCGCAGACCTGGGCCAGAAACTCCACTCCCCGGCCGGGAAGGCCGGCCTTGCAGGTGGTAGCAAACACATGGCCGGCGGTGAGGTAGGTGGCCCCCAGGGCCACCGCCTCCCAGGCCTCTTCCACCGAGTGGCAGGAGGCCCCCAGGGCGGGGAAGGCAGCTCTCTCCCCGGCGGACAGCGTCCGCAGCACAGGGAGGGGGAGGTGGATGGCCCGGGCCCCCAGGGCCCGGGCCGCCCCCACGAAGGTGTGGAGGATGCAGGGCACCCCGGCCTTCTGACACAGGGCCATCACCTGGGCGGCCAGGGCCTGGTACTGGTCCTCCGGCAGGTCCTTTTCCCGGAGGATCAGGGCGGCGGGGCGGGCAGCGGCGATGGCCGCCACCCGGTCCAGGAAGGGCTCCCGGCACAGGGTGCGGTCGGTGAGGCAGAGAAGGTCAAACATAGAGGTAATCGTTCAGGACGGGCTGCAGGCCCTCCCCGTCCATGTCGTGGTACATCTGGGCAAAGCTCCGGCCGTCGGCAATCTCGAACTGCTCGTCCCCCTGCTGGGCGCCGGTGGACTTGCCGGTGTACTTCTCCTCGTGGTCCCCGATGCCGGTGGACACCCCGGCGGAGACCTTGGTGGCGGCGATCTTCACGATGCCGTCCCGGAACCGGGCGCTCTCCCGGGAGGAGACGGTGATCCCCGCAAAGGGGAGGAAGAGGCGGTAGGCGCACAGCACCTGGCACAGTTCCCTCTCCCCCACGTCCAGGGGGTTGATCTTATCGTTGTTCACAATGGGCCGCAGCCGGGGGCAGGAGAGGGAGATCTCCGCCGCCGGGTACTTCCGCTGGAGGAGGTAGGCGTGCAGCCCCGTGGCCAGGGCGTCCTTCCGGAAGTCAGAGAGGCCTAGGAGGGCGGAGAAGGCCACCCCCCGCATCCCACCCCGCAGGGCCCGCTCCTGGGCATCGAAGCGGTAGGGCCACACCCGTTTGTGGCCTAGGAGGTGGAGCTGCTCGTATTTGTCCGTGTCGTAGGTCTCCTGGAAGACGGTGACATAGTCCGCCCCGCACTGGTGGAGGTAACGGTACTCCTCGGTGTTCACCGGGTAGATCTCCAGCCCCACCATGCGGAAGTACTTCCGGGCCAGCTTGCAGGCCTCGCCGATGTAGGCCACGTCGCTCTGGGCCCGGCTCTCCCCGGTGAGGATGAGGATCTCCTCCATGCCGCTCTGGGCGATGATCTCCATCTCGTGCTGGATCTGCTCCATGGTGAGCTTCATCCGCTGGATGTGGTTGTAGCAGTTGAAGCCGCAATAGACGCAGTAGTTCTCACAGTAGTTGGCGATATACAGAGGGGTGAAGAGGTAGACGGTGTTGCCGAAGTGCTTCTGGGTCTCCCCGTGGGCCTTCCGGGCCATTTCCTCCAGGAAGGGGGCGGCGGCAGGGGAGAGGAGGGCCTTGAAGTCCTCCAGGGAGCAGGTGGTGTGCTCCAGGGCGGCCTTCACATCGGCGGCGGTGTAACGGGTGTAGTCGTAGGCCCCCATCTCCGCCAGGACTTTGTCCTTCAGGTCGGAGTCCAGCACCTCCATCCCCGGAAGGTATTCCATGTGGGATTTCCGGGAGGTGGGGTCGTTTTCCAGGCGGTGCTTTTTCTCCAGGGCGGCAGGGGAGAGGGCCTGGGAGTCCACAAAGAATTGGTTTTCCATGGTCTGCCCGCCCCCTTAATCGTGGAGAAAGCCCGTGAGGGGGTCAGAGGCAGCGGCCCCCCGGACCAGCACCCGGCCCAGGCCGGAGAGGTAAGCCTTCCGGCCTGCCTCGATGGCCTGGCGGAAGGCGGCGGCCATCAGGGGCAAGTCCCCGGCGGTGGCCAGGGCGGTGTTGGCCATGATGGCGGCGGCCCCCATCTCCATGGCCTCGCAGGCCTGGGAGGGGCGGCCGATGCCCGCGTCCACGATGACGGGCAGGTCCATCTCGTCGATGAGGATCTGGATAAAGTCCCGGGTGGCCAGGCCCTTGTTGGAGCCGATGGGGGCCCCCAGGGGCATGATGGCGGCGGCCCCGGCGTTGGCCAGGTCCCGGGCCACGTTCAGGTCGGGGTACATGTAGGGCAGGACCACAAACCCCTCCTTGGCCAGCGTCTCTGTGGCCTTAATGGTCTCGGCGTTGTCGGGGAGGAGGTACTTGCTGTCCCGCATGATCTCGATTTTCACAAAGTCCCCGCAGCCCAGCTCCCGGGCCAGCCGGGCGATGCGCACTGCCTCCTGGGCGTTCCGGGCCCCGGAGGTGTTGGGCAGGAGGGTGACTCCCTTGGGGATGTAGTCCAAAATGTTCTCCTGGTCCCGGGTGTTGGCCCGGCGGACGGCCAGGGTGATGAGTTCTGCCCCGGCGTCCTGGACGGCGGCCTGGATGAGCTTCAGGGAGTATTTCCCAGACCCCAGGATGAACCGGGAGGTAAAGGTGTGCCCGCCGATGACCAGCGGATCGTTGGTATGCTGCTGCATAGAAATCCCTTCTTTCTCAGATTCAAGGTTCGTATTCTTCCGCTAAAAGGCGCAGGACCATGTGGGCCTGGTGCCCTGCGCACACTGCCACCCGGGAGGCCACCAGGCCCAGGCCGTCGGCCACGTCGCTTACCCCGTCCCCGCAGAGGTAGAACCGGCGGCTCACCCGGCGGGTGGTGATGGCGTTGGCCGAGCCCAGCCCTGCCATGCCCGAGGCGGCCACCAGGAACTTCTCCGGGAAGCGCTCCAGCACGGCGTTGACCAGCATGGCTTTGGCCTCGGCTTGGTCGAAGGCCTCACAGACCAAGGTGGCCTCGGCCAGGAGGGGAGCCAGGTTGTCCTCGGTTACCCGGACTACATGGGGTTCCAGGGCCAGGTAGGGGTTGGCCTCCCGGAGATTGTCCGCCAGGGCCAGGGCCTTGGGCTGGCCGATCTGGCTGGCCTTGTACTGCTGGCGGTGGAGGTTGGTCAGGTCCACCCGGTCAAAGTCCAGGAGGATCAGCTTCCCCACCCCCGCCCTGGCCAGGGAGAGGGCCAGGTGAGACCCCAACCCGCCCAACCCGCAGATGGCCACGGTGGCGGCAGAGAACTTGGCCTGGAGGGCCTGGCCGTGGCGGGCCTCCAGGGCGGCCTGCCAGGCCGCAGGGGTAGGAAGGGGGCCCATGTCAGCCCCCTCCCACGAAGCGGACGATCTCCACCACGTCTCCGTCGGCCAGGGTGGTGGCGCTGTACTGGGCTTTGGGGACGATGTCCCCGTTCCGCTCCACCGCCACCCGGGCGGGGTCGTACCCCGCCTGGGTCAGGTACGCCGCAAGGGTCTGCCCGTCGGCGGGGGTGGGGCTGCCGTTGATGGTTACCATGGGGTCAAACACCTCCTGCATCAAAAATGGGACGTAACCCAATCCGGCAACGTCCCACTGCGCCTGTGCGCATGCTTTCCCTCCGTTGGCATTACCCAAATCAGGTTACACGGGTCGAGGGTGGTACCCTCCTCTCAGCCTGTCACACAAGCTCCCCGACGATTTACTTGTATACACCTATATTATATACGCATTGCCTGACAAATACAAGCCTTGCAGGGGGGAATTTTGGGGGGAGGTGGTCCCTTTTGGGACCGCCGCAGGGTGGGTCCTGCGACGTGGTTTCCCGCCCGGTCCCGGGCGGGGATCCAGGCTTTCTCTAGAG
>URCB01000094.1 GCA_900546255.1 uncultured Eubacteriales bacterium | reverse complement strand
ACCGTAAGAGCCCCGACCACCCGAAGGGTACGCAGCCCCGCCCCCCCACAAAAGAGGGATACCCCGAAGGGTATCCCCACTTTTTATTCCACCGTTAGTTGGATGGAACCTGTCGCATTTTCTGCCTGCACGATGATATAGTTGCCGCCGGAGGGAAGGGAGAGGGTCGCCGAATGGGATCCCGCTGTGTCGCAAAGCACTTCCGGCGGATGGTCCCCACTCTGGAACAGCACCTGCGCCGTCCCTTCCGCAAGGGTCAGGGTACAGGAGAGGGTCACCTCGTTTCCGGCGTCCCTTTCCAGCGCGGTGCCGCCGAACACGGTCTCTTCCCCGGTGAACCCGTCGTACTGGGCTTGGTAGGTGCCCACGTAGCCGTCCTCCCCGAAGGTGCGGGTTCCCTGCAGGTCTGCCTCGCTGGTCAGAACCTTCTCCCCGGCTGCCTGCAGCACCTCGTTGAACTGGGTTACGACTTCCTCATCGGAACACCCAGCCAGGGCGCACAAGGCGCAGAAGAGGAGACCAATCGCCAAACACTTTCGCATGATCATTTCCCTGCCTTTCTTTCGATTCCACGCCTTACTCCAAATTCAGGTGCCGGTGGAGCATCCGGATGGTCAGGCAGTAGAGGACCACGGTAAAGACGGCGGTGTAGCCGATGCAGCCCCACATGAACCCGTGGATGGCCCCTGCCGGGGAGAGGTTGGTGTTGGCCCAGAAGAACAGGTTATCCAGGGCAGGCAGCCCCGCGATGAGGGCGATGCCGGAGATCATCTGCACCACCACCTCGATGGCGAAGAAGAAGGCCACCGACAGCAGCATCTTGTGCTGGGCAAAGCTGTGGCCAATGGCCAGGGGGGTGTAGAAACTCAGGCAGGTGTAGGCGCAGCCCACCAGGAAGAGGATCACCAGCTCCACCAGGAAGAGCACCCCGTTGCCCAGGTAGTAGGCGGTGAGGTTGTCAAAGACCTCCCGGAACATCCGGCCCATCTCCTGGAACATGGCCACGTCGGCCACCAGGGAGACCAGGGCCACCACGTCGATGACCACCGCCCCCAGGAACCACACCGTGGAGACGATGAGCTTGGAGCACACCAGGCTGTGGGGGGACACCGGCAGGGTGAACATCACATACCCCTCGTCGGTGAGCAGGTTCTTCCGGAACCGGAACACCGCCAGCACCACCGCCACAATGAAGGTGGCCAGCAGGGCCAGGACGAAGGCCACCGCCACCAGGCCGGCCAGGAAGCCCAGAATACTCTCCCCCATAGTCATGTCTGCCGTGGCCAGCTCCAGCCACAGGGAAGCCCCCCGGGTCAGCAGAGCCAGGACGATGGTCACCAGGTACAGGGGGAGCATCACCCGGGCCGTGGCCCGGAACTCATACTTAATCAGCTTTCTTAACATCTGTATACCTCCCGGAACAGCGCGTCCACGCTCATGCCCTTCTCCTCCCGGATGGAATCCACCGAGGACTGGAAGAGGATCTGCCCCCGGTCGATGAAGATGACCTCATCCAGCACCTTCTCGATGTCGGCGATGAGGTGGGTGGAGATCACCACCGCCGCCTCGGGGTTGTAGTTTCGAATGATGGTGTCCAGGATATAGTCCCGGGCTGCCGGGTCCACCCCGCCGATGGGCTCATCCAGCAGGTAAAGCTTGGCCTGGCGGCTCATGGTGAGGATGAGCTGGACCTTCTCCCGGGTGCCCTTGGACATCTGCTTCATCCGCTGCTTGGGGGAGATCTCCAGCCGGTCCAGCATCTCCTCGCTGCGCTCCACCTGGAAGTCGGCGTAGAAGTCGTGGTAAAAGGTTTGCAGCTCCTTCACCGTCATCCACAGGGGCAGGCTGGTCCGCTCGGGCAGGTAGGAGACCGCGGCGTGGGACTCCTTCCCCGGGGCCTGGCCGTCCACCCAAATCTCCCCGGCGGTGGGCACCAGCAGGCCGTTGGCCAGCTTGATCAGGGTGGTCTTGCCGCTGCCGTTGGGGCCCAAGAGGCCCACAATGCGGCCGGGCTCAATGGCAAAGGTCACCCCGTCTAAGGCCGTCGTGGCGCCGAAGCGCTTGACGAGGCCTTTACTCTCCAGAATGCTCACGTTGCTTCTCTCCTTCCGTCTGCACAAAGGTGAGGATCTCCTCCAGCTGGAAGCCCAGCTGGAACATCCCCTCTAAAAAGTCTTTCACCTGGTCCCGGGCCAGGGACTCCCGCAGGCGCCGGATCCGCTCCCCATCCTCGGTGACGAAGCGGCCGGCGGTGCGCTGGCTGTGGACCAGTTCCTCCCGTTCCATCTCCATCATGGCGCGCTGCATGGTGTTTGGGTTCACCCCCGCCTCTGCGGCCAGGTCCCGGACCGAGGGCAAGCGCTCCCCCGGCAGCAGGGCGCCGCTGACGATCCTCTGCTGGATCTGGGCGATGAGCTGGGTGTAGATGGGGAGGTCATTGCGGAATTGCCAAGGCATATCCATCCCTCCTGATACGATACTGCTGTTTGTGATTGCCGGACTGTACCTCTGTACTATTGTACTGTACGCTTAATACAATAACATAAATCTCCCGTTTGTCAAGCCCTTTTGGGAAAAAAGTTGGGATTTTTTTCGCCGCCCCCGCACCCCGGCTCCGGCCCAGGCATTGACATCCCCGGGCGAGTACAGTATAATGTGTCTGATTTACGATGCCGTCGCCCTGCGGGGCGCGCCATGATAGAAAGGAGCGGTTTCCCATGAAGAGAATCCAGACCCTGGAGACCCGGGACCTGGCCAAGAGCCTGAAAACCGGCGGCTGCGGCGAATGCCAGACCTCCTGCCAGTCTGCCTGCAAGACCTCCTGCGGCCTTGCCAACCAGCAGTGCGAAAACAGCAACCGCTGAGAGAACTGACCACACGGAGAAAGCTGCCGCCTGATCGGGCCCGATCAAGCGGCACTTTTTTCGTGGGGCGGAAGGGAACGACCAGACGCTTATGATCCATCAATACAAACTCAACGGCTACAACATCGTCCTGGACGTGTACAGCGGCTCGGTCCACCTGGTGGACGAGGTGGCCTATGACATCATCGCCCTCTACGAGACCACCCCCCGGGAGGCCATCGTCGCCCAGATCCTGGCCAAGTACGGCCACCGGGCGGACGTGGACCAGGGGGAGGTCTTGGCCTGCCTGGAGGACATCGACGCCCTGAAAGCCGCCGGCAAGCTCTTCTCCCAAGACCTGTGGAAGGACGTGGAGCAGGAGGCCTTCCAGCACACCAAACCCGTCCTGAAGGCCCTGTGCCTCCACGTGGCCCACACCTGCAACCTCAACTGCCAGTACTGCTTTGCCGCCCAGGGCCGGTACCACGGGGACCGGGCCCTGATGCCCTTCGAGGTGGGCAAGCAGGCCCTGGACTTCCTCATCCAGAACTCCGGCTCCCGGGTGAACCTGGAGGTGGACTTCTTCGGGGGGGAACCCCTGATGAACTGGCAGGTGGTCAAGGACCTGGTGGCCTACGCCCGCAGCCAGGAGGCAGCCCACCACAAGCACTTCCGCTTCACCCTCACCACCAACGGGGTGCTGCTGGACGACGAGGTCACCGAATTCTGCAACCGGGAGATGCACAACGTAGTCCTCAGCCTGGACGGGCGGAAGGAGGTCCACGACCGCCTGCGGAAGAACTACGCCGGCCAGGGCAGCTATGACCTCATCGTGCCCAAGTTCCAGCGGTTCGTCCAGCAGCGGGGGGACCGGGACTATTACATCCGGGGCACCTTCACCCACGAAAACACCGACTTTACCAACGACATCTTCCACATGGCCGACCTGGGCTTCACCGAACTGAGCATGGAGCCCGTGGTGAGCCCCCCCGGCGAGCCCTGGGCCCTCACGGAGGAGGACCTGCCCGTCCTCTTCGAGCAGTACGAGATCCTGGCCAAGGAGATGCTCAAGCGGGAGGAAGAGGGCCGGCCCTTTACCTTCTACCACTACATGCTGGACCTGGAGGGGGGGCCCTGCCTCCACAAGCGGATGTCCGGCTGCGGCTCCGGCACGGAGTACCTGGCGGTGACCCCTTGGGGGGAGCTCTTCCCCTGCCACCAGTTTGTCAACGACCCCGCCTACTCCATGGGGGACGTGTGGAAGGGGGTCACCAACACCACCATGGGGGAGAAGTTCCACCGGTGCAACGTGGTGGCCAACCCCGCCTGCCGGGACTGCTGGGCCCGGCTCTACTGCGCCGGAGGGTGCGCCGCCAACGCCTACCACGCCAGCGGCGACATCAACGGCACCTATGAGTATGGCTGCGAACTCTTCAAGAAGCGCATCGAGTGCGCCATCATTATCAAGGCCGCCCAGGCCGGGCGGCCCCGCTAAAGGAGGCAAATTCCCATGGAACAGAAGAAAGTGACCTACACCGGCCTGGACACCGAGGACGTCACCCAAATGCTGGAGGAGGGCAACCGGAAGCAGGCCGAAAAAGGCTGGCAGGAGTACCGGGTGGACATGCTCAGCTCCTCCACCGTCCGGGTGACCTATGTCCGGGGCGAGCCCGACGAGGACGAAGACCTGGACCTGGACGGGGAAGGAGAATAGTCCTGCCCCCCCTTCCCATCCCACCACCAAGGAGGCTCAGTATGGTCATCGGGCTCATCGTCGGCATTCTGTTTTGCGCCGGGGTGCTGTTCTTCCAGCATCGGAACAAGGACCAATAGACACCCCTCCCCCCAAAAGGCGGCGGCTGCGCCGGGGCCTGGCGGTCCTGGCGCTTTGCTGTGCCCTGCTCCTGGCGGGGGTGCTGGGGCTCAGCGGGTATGTGGTCCTATCCACCCGGGACCGGGTGCTGACCACCGGGGACACGCCCCCGGAAGGAGTGGACTGCATCCTGGTGCTGGGCTGCGGGGTGTATGCCGACGGCTCCCCCACCCCCATGCTCTATGACCGGCTGGCCCGGGGGGTGGAGCTCTATGGGGCCGGGTGGTCCGACGTACTGCTGCTGTCGGGGGACAACCGCAGCGCCGACTACAACGAACTGGCCACCATGGACCGGGTGGCCCAGGACCTGGGGGCCCCGGCGGAGGCCATCACCCTGGACTACGCGGGCCTGTCCACCTACGACAGCCTGTACCGGGCCAGGGAGATCTTCGGGGTGGAGTCCCTGGTGATCGTCACCCAGGACTACCACCTCTCCCGGGCCCTGTACCTGGCCGAGGCCCTGGGCCTGGAGGCCTGGGGGGTGGCCGCCGAGGGGGAGGACCGGCCTGGGCAGCTCTACCGGGAACTCCGGGAGGTCCTGGCCCGGGACAAGGATTTCTTCTGGGCCATCTTCCAGCCGGAGGCCACCATTCTGGGGGAGCCGGAGCCGCTGACGTGAGAAGGGGCGGCTCCCCCGGCGGGGGGCGGTGGGGTACTGCGTACCCTTCGGGTGGTCGGGGCTTTTTCGAA
>URCB01000093.1 GCA_900546255.1 uncultured Eubacteriales bacterium | reverse complement strand
CTCTAGAGAAAGCCTGGATCCCCGCCCGGGACCGGGCGGGAACCCACCTCGCAGGTGCTAACCTGCGCTGGTCCAGCTGAGACCACCTACCGATGGCAGCCCCCCCGGCCCCACGCCCGGGGCCGCACCCCCGGTCCAGCCGGACCAACCCTTCGATTTAGGAGGAGAAAACACCATGTTTTTAGATCTCTTTTACCTCATGCGGGCCCGTGGCCTCCATGTGTCCATGAACGAATGGCTCTCCCTGATGGATGCCCTGGAAAAGGGCCTGTGCCGGAACAGCTTGCTGGAGTTCTACTACGTCAGCCGGGCCATCCTGGTAAAGACCGAGGCCGACTTTGACAAGTTCGACGAGGTCTTTCTGGACTACTTCGACCGCATCCAGCACATCGAGGACATCCCCCAGGAACTCATGGACTGGCTCCACGACCCCAAGAACATGAAAAAGTACGACAAGGACGAGGTGGACGCCCGCACCACCTTCGACCTGGACAAGCTCCGCCAAATGCTGGAGGAGCGCCTGAAGGAGCAGCACGAGCGCCACGACGGCGGCCAGTACTGGGTGGGCACCGGGGGCACCTCCACCATGGGCCACTCCGGCTACGCCGCCACCGGCATCCGGGTGGGGGGCAAGAGCCAGCACCGCCACGCCCTCCAAGTGGCCGGCGAGCGGGAGTTCCGGGACTTCCGGGAGGACAATGTGCTGGACCAGCGGTCCTTCCAACTGGCCTTCCGCCGGCTGCGGCAGATGACCACCCGGCAGGACGGGCCCATGGACGTGCTCAACCTGGACCGGACCATCGACGAGACCTGCAACAACGCCGGTTACCTCCACCTGGAGTTCGACCGGCCCCGGACCAACGACATCAAGGTCATGGTCCTCTTCGACTCCGGCGGGTCCATGATCCCCTACACCCGGCTGTGCACCCAGCTCTTCCAGGCGGTCAACCGTGCCAACAACTTCAAGGACCTGCGGATCTACTACTTCCACAACTGCTGGTACTCGGAGCTCTACACCGGCCCCCGGTGCATCTATGGCGAGTCGGTGCCCACCCAGTGGATCATCAACAACCTCAGCCGGGACTATAAGGTCATCGTGGTGGGGGACGCCTCCATGGCCCCCTCGGAGCTCACCTGGGTGGGGGGCAGCTCCTACTACAACCGGTACAACGCCGAGACGGGCCTCACCTGGCTCAACCGCTTCCACAACCGGTTTGAGAAGATGGTGTGGTTCAACCCCATCCCCGAGGCCATGTGGGAGTACGACTACGGCTACCAGACCATCGAGATGATCCGCAACACCGTGGACATGTACCAACTCACCGTGGAGGGCCTGGGCCGGGGGCTGAAGAAACTGGTCTCCGCCCGGTAAGACGGCGGCAGCCAGCCCAGGAAACGGCCCGCCTCGCCGGCGGGCCGTTTTTTCGCCAGGCCGGCAGGGGGCAGCGGGAAGCCCCCCTGCGCCGGCCCCCAGGCCAACCAACGCGTTTGAAATCCACACCCGAGAAAGGGGGGAGGCACGGTGAAAAAACCGGGCAAAAATCTCCAGCAGCGCTCCCTGAGCTTGCTGCAAGTGCTGATGATCCTAGGGGTCACCTTCGTGGCCACGACGGTGGTCCTGCAGCTCCAGGTGGAGTACAACCTCCTCATCCTCATCTATGCCCTGTCCGCCGTGGCGGTGCTGCTGTACTGGAAGATCCGCAACCGCATGGACCGGGACAAAATGACCCAGGAGGAGGCCCGGGGAGACGCCCTGGTGAGCGCCGCCATCCCCCAAGGGGACGTGCGGCTGTTCGAGCTGCTGCCCAGCGGGATGATCCGGGTGATCACCCCCACCCCCCGGGGCCAGAAGAAAACCACCCTGGACACCCCCCGGCGGCTGCTGTCCTACCTCAACTGCTCCACCCAGTGGGAGCCGGCCTTCCAGGCCGCCCTGGAGCAGGCCGTCCTGGGCCAGAGCTGCGAGGTGGAGCTGCGCACCATGGACCCCGAGGAGACCTGGATCCAGCTGCGCATCAACCCCCTGCCGGACAACGAGGTGACCACCGCCATCGGCGCCATCCGGGACGTGACCCAAGAGGTGAAGGAGCGCCACCGCCGGGAGGAGGCCGCCAAACTCCTGGACCGGATGACCGACAACACCATCGCCGGCCTGGAGATCTCCCTGGAGGACGACACCCTCCGCCTGCTGTGGGGGGAGCCGGCCTACCAGGCCCTCTTTGCCCCGGTGGTGCAGGTCAAGCCCTACAGCGCCATCCTCCAGGAGGTCATCCTGCCCACCATCCACCCCCAGGACCGGGAGAAGTACGGCCTCTTCATGGGCCGCACCGCCCTGCTGACGGACTTCCTGGCCGGCAGCCAACCCCCGGTGGAGGAGTACCGGGTGAAGAGCGACCAGGCCCTGGGCTATGAGTGGCACTCGGCGGAGTTCTTCTGCTTCTGGGACCCGGTGAGCCACAAGGCCATGTGCAACGTCTTCGTCCGCCAGGTCACCGAGGAGAAGATGCGCCAGCTGGAGGAGAAGCGCCGGCTGGAGGAGAAGGAGCACACCCTCTTCCTCCAGGCCAAGCAGCTGGTGGAGTCGGAGGAGGAGCTGGACTTCGTCCACGTGATCTCCGACTACTACCAGGGCATCTATGTGGTGGACCTGGAAAAGGACCTGGCCCGGAGCATCAAGGTGCCCCGGTACTTTGAGGAGCTGCTCCAGCGGGCGGGGCACTGCCAGAGCAAGACCCTGGACCTCTACTGCCAGGAGCTCATGGACCCGGACTATGTGGCCTCCTTCCGGGCGGTGACGGACTACGACAACCTCCGCCAAAAACTCCAGACCCAGCGGCAGGTGGAGCTCCTCTTCCACAAGCGGGACGACACCTGGCTGCGCCTGCGGGTGTTCGCCATGCCCGGCTACACCCCGGAGAGTCAGAAGACCCTGTGGGTCTTTGAGGACAACACCACCACCGTGAACCTCCGCCAGGAGGAGGAGAAGGCCCGGGTCACCGCCCAGGCCGCCCAGGCCGCCAGCCAGGCCAAGAGCCAGTTCCTGGCCAACATGAGCCACGACATCCGCACCCCCCTCAACGCCATCCTGGGCATGTCCGAACTGGGCCTGCGGGAGGAGAGCAGCCAGGAGAAGGACAACTGCTTCCGGGACATCCGGGGCAGCGGCCGGGTGCTGCTGGAGAACATCAACAGCATCCTGGACCTGTCCAAGATCGAGGCGGGGAAGATGGAGATCACCCCGGAGAGCTACCGGGTCCTCTCCGCCTTCCACGACATCATCACCATCCTCCGGATGCGGGCCCAGGAGAAGAAGCTCACCTTCCGGGCCCAGGTGGACGAGACCATCCCCAACACCCTCTACGGGGACGACATCAACCTCACCCACATCGTCATGAACCTGGGCTCCAACGCCGTCAAATACACCCAGACGGGGACCATCACCCTCACCGTCACCTGGGAGCCCGACCCGGAGGGGGAGGACGGGGCCCTCTACATCCGCATGGAGGACACCGGCATCGGCATCCGCCAGGAGGACCTGCCCTATATCTTCCAGAGCTACGGCCGCCTAGACCGAAAGGCCAACCGCCACATCGAGGGCACCGGCCTGGGGCTGCCCATCTGCCAGCAGCTCACCCAGCTGATGCACGGCCAGCTGGGGGTGGAGAGCACCTACGGCCAGGGCAGCACCTTCTGGGTGCGCATCCCCCAAAAGGTGGTGGCCCCCACCCCCTGCGGCCCCTACCGGGACGGGGAGCAGCGGGAGAACAACCGCAACTACAACTCCTTCACCGCCCCCGAGGCGGTGGTGCTGGTGGTGGACGACCAGCCCCTGAACCTGAAGGTCTGCCAGGGCCTGCTGGGGCCCTACGAGATGGAGGTCTACACCGCCCGCTCCGGCCAGGAGGCCCTGCGCCAGATGACCCAGGTCTGGCCCGACCTGGTCCTCATGGACCACATGATGCCCGGCATGGACGGGGTGGAGGCCACCGCCCGCATCCGGGAGATGGGGAGGAAGGACCCCTACTTCGCCGTGGTGCCCATTGTGGCCCTCACCGCCAACGCCATGAAGGGGGTGCGGGAGGAGTTCCTCCAGAAGGGGTTCAACGACTTCCTCCCCAAGCCCATCGAGCTGGACAAGCTGGACAACGTCCTGCGGGCCTGGATCCCCGAGGACAAGCAGAAGGCCCCCGCCCCCGCCCTGGGGGACCTGGTGGCCGAGCCCATCCCCGAGGACCTCCAGCGCCTGCCGGGGATCGACGTGGCCCGGGGCATGTCCTACTGCGGCACAGGGCAGGTCTAC
The DNA here is from genome assembly GCA_900546255.1 of uncultured Eubacteriales bacterium. Lineage (GTDB taxonomy): Bacteria > Bacillota > Clostridia > Oscillospirales > Oscillospiraceae > Evtepia > Evtepia excrementipullorum. The sequence goes on along the minus strand of URCB01000093.1, from coordinate 1,312 downwards.
CGCAAGACCCTCTTCCTCTTCCGGGAGCAGATCCCCGGCCGCCTGCGGCGGATCCGGAAGGCCCAGGAGACCGAGCAGTGGGAGGACTACGTCATCGAGGTCCACAGCCTGAAGAGCGCCGCCCGGTGGATCGGCGCCATGGACCTGGGGGACGACGCCGAGGCCCTGGAGATGGCCGGCCGGGAGGGGGACCGGGAGAAGGTCGCCGCCGGCACCCCGGAACTCCTCCGCCAGTGCCAGGCCCTGGGGGAGACCTTGGCCTTCCTGAAGGAGCCGGAATAACCTCCCCTGTTTTCCAGAGCGCGCCCCAACCGGCGCGCTCTTTTCCTGCCCGGAAGGGCAAAGGACTGGGCCGGGAAGTTTTCCACATTCCCGCCCTTCCCCGGCCAATTCCCGTCCCCCCCATGAGAAGTTTGATTGATTTACTCACTTGGTTAAGTTACTTGAATAGGGGGCCAGATTCGGCCCCTCCCCCGGCCAGATTTGGCCTGGGGTCCGCCAAATCCGGACCGGGGCCGGATTCGGCCTGGGGTGTGGATAACTCCTCCGTGAGGGTCTGGAACATCCGGTGGATGTCGTCTTTGGACGGCTGCCCGGGGCGGGGGGCCCAGGCGGGTTCCTCCCAGGGGTCTCGGACTTGGTGGGGCTCCTCCGTCCCCTCCTCCGCCACGGAGAATTTGGGCACCTGGACAAAGGTCCATGCCGTGCCCCCGGGCAGGGGGACGGTGCGGAAGATCAACTCCCGGGCTTCCAGTTCCCGGATCCAGCGTTTCAGGGTGGTCTCTCCCCGCCCCAGGGCCTGGCACAGGGCCTGGATGGGGAAGACGGTGTACACCCACCCCCGCTTGTCCGTCCAGCCCGACCGCTGGGAGAGCTTGGCCCGGTCCAGCAGCAGGGCATACACCAGCACCGCCCCGGGGGAGAGGCCCCACCGCAGCAGGGCCGTAGGCAGCACCAGGAACCGGCACAGCCGGGTGTCTCGGGTAAAGGGGCGCAGATCCCCCGCCCCAGGGGGGAAATCATGGGGGATGGGCATGGCAAAACCTCCTCTCACCCCCGGGGGAACCGGGGCCAAAGTTGCACGCCGGCGTACACGGTGGGGGCAAAAAAGTTGCACAAAATTGCGCAAAAAAAGAGGGGGCCGTTTGGTGGGGCCCTGGCCTGCCGGAGCGGGATGGCGGTACTGCGTACCCTTTGGGTGGGCGGGGCTTTTCCGAGACCTCGGGGCGCAGCGCCCCGTAGGGCGCCTACCCGGCGGGGGCCCCCGTTTCTCCCGAGAAACGGGGGGAAAGAGGGCCAGAGGGGAGAGGTT
>URCB01000092.1 GCA_900546255.1 uncultured Eubacteriales bacterium | reverse complement strand
GGTACGAGGCCCTGCTTTCAGTCGTTATCCGGCTACTTCAGTTTTTCAAGCTATACCCCAAGCAGCAAAACAGCCGCAAGCCAGTTTTTTGTCCGGCTTGCGGCTGTTTCCCCACTATGAACTTTTGAGGCAGACACCCCAGAGCCTCTCTCAATCGGTCATTCTTGAGTTAGTTTTAAGATGTCCTTATGAGGAGCGGCCCTAAGTCGTGTCTTTCTTTTTGGGTTCCGCAGGCCAAAGGCCTGCTTCACCCTTCGGTATTGGAATGCTCGGGCAAAGTGAATTCGCCCTGCGCCAAGGTTTTCGCTTGCGCGAAAACGCTTGTACGGCGCAAAAGCGCCGCCGGTCAAAAGGCCGGTTGGGTGATTCTTCTGCACCGGTACTGTCAATACCAAATATTGATTTTAACCGTCCCCTCCAAAAAGGGAGACACGACCCACAGTCGTGTCTCCCTTTTTTCGTCTGTGATCCGCGATACGTTCTCTTCCGCATCCTGTGCCGTCACTCGGCTTCCTCTAGGGAGGTTCCCTTGGCGAAATACGCCTTGGTACACTTCACCACCACCCCAGACAGGAGGGCCAGGGCGATGAGGTTGGGCAGTGCCATGAGGCCGTTCAGGGTATCAGCGATGTCCCAAACCAACTCCAGGTCCACGGTGGCGCCCACCACAATGACGATGACATACAGGATCTGATAGGGCTTGATGGCCTTGTGACCAAAGATGAACTCACAGCACCGGGAGCCATACAGCGCCCACCCCAGAATGGTAGAGAAGGCGAAAAGGGCCAGGGCCACTGCAATCACCAGGGCACCGCCCCTCTGGGTGAAGAGGGTTCCCAGGGCTTCCGAGACCAGGGCAGTCTCCCCCATGGTGCCGTAGTTCAGGTTGATGCCGGAGCAGAGGAGGGTGAGGCCTGTGAGGCTGCAGATCACGATGGTGTCCATGAACACCTCGAAGATGCCGTACAGGGCCTGCTTCACCGGCTCCGGCTCCGAGGTGGTGGCATGGGCCATGGGTGCGGTGCCCAGGCCCGCCTCGTTGGAGAAAATGCCCCGCTTCATACCCCAGCTGATCACCAGAAACACAGAGCCCACCGCGCCGCCGGTGACTCCGTTGGGGGTGAAGGCGCCCACAAAAATATCATGGAACACCTTGGGCAGGGCATCCGCATTGTACACGATGACCGCCAGGCAGGCCAGGATGTAGACCACCGCCATGAAGGGCACCAGCTTCTCCGTCACAGCCCCCAGGCGCTTTACGCCGCCGAAGAGCACAATGGCCGCCAGCACGGCCAGCACAATGCCCAGCACCAGGTTCAGCGTCTGCTCCCCGGCAAAATCCGGCTGGAAAGTCAGAACTGCCGTGTGGATGGACCCTACAATGTTGCCGGCCTGAATGGCGTTGCCCGTTCCCAGCGCAGCCAAGGCCGCGAAAACGCAGAAGAGGACGCCCAGCCATTTCCAGTGCTTTCCCAAACCGTTTTTAATATAGTACATGGGGCCGCCCACCCAGTCCCCGTACTTGTTCCGCTCCCGGAACTTGACCGCCAAGAGCACCTCAGAATACTTGGTGGCCATGCCAATGAGGGCCGTGACCCACAGCCAAAACAGCGTACCCGGGCCGCCCAAGGTCACCGCAGTTGTGATGCCGGCGATGTTTCCCGTGCCCACCGTGCCGGCCAGGGCCGTGGAAACGGCCTGGAAGGGGGTAATCTCCCCCTCCCCCGCGTGGGTTTTGTGAAAGATTTTGCCGATGGTATTCTTCATGGCATAGCCGAACTTCCGGAACTGCAGTCCCCTGTTCCGCACAGTCATGAGAATCCCGACGCCGATGAGCAGCACCAGCATGGGGGCGCCCCACACAAAGCCGTTCACCGCACCGTTGATTTGTGCAATCAATTCCATACGCTTCTCCCTTTTCGCGTTTGACAGGCCGTCAAGCGCTTCTTTTTATTTGTAAATTTTTCCCAATCCTAGGGGTGTCTTTTTGGGCAGAAGTAGTATACTATATCTGCATTTCCCTCCACAATCCAAAAATTGTAGCAGTTTTTTTGTATTTTCTACATCTTGTCTGTGCAAGATGTTTCAAAAGGGACTGCAAAAATACCTCTCCCCGGCACACGAAACAGAGGGGAAACCCAAAAAGCATCCCCGGACTTTCCATAGGAAAGCCCGGGGATGCCAGAGGTTCCGGTGTGTATGGCCGTTTCCTTATATTTCTCTTACGGTACGCAAACGGAGGGTGGTTGCTCACGCCTGTCCTCAGGGAGACACGCCTACCACAATGTTCCCCAAGGGGACCGCCTCGGTCACCGAACGGTCCAGGGTACCCTCCATGGTCACCAGCAGGGTGTAGGAGGGAGCCGTCCCTGACTCCGCCGAGTGCAGCGTGGGGGCGGTGCCGTGCTCCAGGAATTTCATTTTGAGGCCACTGTAGTCCTCACTGGCTTTAAAATTGACGGTAAAGGCAACTTTGATGTTGGAACGGTTGGTGAAGCGGATGGCATTGGCCGCCAGGTCATTTCCGCCCTCCCCCGCCGCGTATGCAGGGATCCACGCGCCGGTGCTAGATTTTCCTTCATACTGTAAGGTGTCAGGATCCCAAATCCCCGGGTTGGAGGGGGCATAGGTAAAGGCCATGCTCCCCCACGCAATGTCCACGCTATAGACGGGCTCTGCCGTCTTCTCTTCGTATTTTCCGGTGACTTGGATCTGGGTTTGTTGGTCTGGTGCGGTAAGGTTCTTTTGCTCTCCCGCCGCCATCCCAGGGAGGGACAGCGCCAGAAGCAGCAGGGCAGCCAGGGGAAGTGCGAGGAATTTTTTCATCGTCTCATCCTCCTTGTTATGGGTTCCCCGGCAAGGCTGCGGGGAACGCGGCCTGTTACAACACCGTTAGGGCAATGGGAACCTCCGTGCTCACCTGGGCCCGGCTCCCATCCGGGTGGTAAAACCAGATGGTAAACCGCCCCTCATACTGACCGGGAGAGAGGCGGACCCCCTCCGACAGCGGCAGCGCCTCCAACCGGTTTCCCGGGGGCAGTGTGCCAGATTGCGCCACCACCACATCCTGCACCACCACCTGCAGCAGCATACTCTGGTTGGAGCGGGCGGGGTTGGTCACCTGCAAAGACAAGGTCCCCTCTCCCAAAGACAGGGTCACCTGATCGGAATAGGTGAGGTTGACCGCTCCGCCGCCCTGGGCCTGGGGCATTTTATCCTCCCCTTCCCCTGTGGGCTGGGCATTGTCCTCCACCGCAGGGGCAATGTCGGGAATGGCTGGGGGCGCAGGGGTCCGGAACAGCAGTGCCCAAATCGCCACACCGATGGCCACCAGCGCCACGACACCCACCAGCAGGAAGAGTCCTTTGGTCCGTCGATCCATACCCTCGCCTCCTTTGTGGATATCATATCAAGTAAAATATATTTTTACAATTCTTTTTCACAGTTTCGCCAAAAGGGCTGGGGTTTTGTAGGAAATGACAAAACCCCAGCCAAACCAGGCCACAATAGAATATCTGCCATTCAAAGTGCAGAAAACTTTCCCCTTTTCTACCGCCTTTGCCGCAAAATACACCCCCGTCCGGGGACCTGTCCGGACGGGGGACATGAATGGAAAACGCCTGGCTTCTGTGACAGCCCACAGGACCTGGTGGTTGGGTTGGGAATCAATGGGCGCCCACCTCCCTTTTCCGTCTTGGCTTTCGAAGCTTGGGTTCCGGCACGGAAACCCCTTCCCGCTGCAGAAGGTACCGCTTACGCTCTACCCCGCCGGAGTACCCGCCCAGGGTACCGTTGGACGCGATCACCCGGTGGCAGGGGATGAGAATGGGAAGCGGGTTCCGCCCGTTGGCCTGGCCCACGGCCTGGAAGGCCCGGGGAGACCCCACGCGATCCGCCAACTCCCGGTAGGAGATGGCAGTTCCATAGGGGATGTCCTGCAGCACCTGCCACACCCGGCACTGAAACTCGGTGCCGTCCGGGGCCATGGGTAAGGAAAAGGTGTGCCGCTGGCCGGCGAAATACTCCTCCAGCTGGCGTTTCGCCTCTCGGAAGAGAGGCAGGTCGTCGTAGCCGCCATAGTCTCCGTACACCAGAGCGGTTAAGTGGCCGTCTTCCGCAAACAGGGTCAGGGGGCCTAACGGCGAGGAAATCACAGCTTGCTCCATGGCGCGCTCTCTTTCTTGTGGAGGACGCGGAACCCATCGTGTCGGGCTCCGCGTCCATAGGCAAAGACTTTCACAGGTTTAGTTTACCAAAAATTTTTCCGAAAGTCCAGCATTTCTATGGCAGATTGCAACATTTCTGCCGCCTGACCCCGGGTTAATTCCCCTGTGATGGTCAAACTGCCGTCATTTTCCGGGGTGAGCACCCCCACGGCCTCCAGGTTCACCACCGACTGCCAGGCCCAGGCGGGGGCAGCCCCCTCCTCCAGGGCTCCGGTGTCGGCCACATCCGACACTTGAAGCAGCCGGTCCAGGAGGACCGCCGCCTCGGTGCCGGTGATGGTGCGGCCGGGATCAAAGGTGGTGCCGCCGGCCTGGGTGCCGGTTCCCTGGACCATTCCCGCCTGGAAGGCCGAGGCCACATAGGGCCGGGCCCAGACGGAGATACTGTCCTCGTCGGCAAACCCGGTGGTCACCCCTTCCGGCAGGGCATCCAGGTCCACCAGGTCCATGGCCATGGCCAGGAACTCCTCCCGGGTCACCTTCGTGTCAGGGCGGAAGAACCAGGTCTCCCCCATCTGCTCCCCCACGAAGATGCCCTCTTCGGCCAGGGTGATGGCTGCTTTGTGGGCGGGGTGCCCCGCCATGTCGGCGTAGGTCACATCGGTGCGGGGTTTTTCAATCTTCACCGAGACTTCCGCCGGCTGGGAGACGTTGCCCGCCTGGTCCACTGCCACATAGGAAAACGAATCCTTCCCCGTCTTGTTTTCATAGGGGGTGTAGGTGAAGCGGGCAGACCCCTCCTCCGCCAAGGTGACCGACCCCCGGGCGGGGTTCTTGGTCACCCGGAAGGTCAACGCCTCCCCCTGGGGATCCACCCCGGAAAAGGTGCCGCTCACCGCCACATCCCGGTAAGTGGTGAGGGAAAAGGCTTCGGCAATGGGCGCCCCCTCCCCCGACGCCTCCTCTCGGTCGAAGAGCGCCAGGGCCGGCAGGGCCATAGAGACAGAAAGGGCGGCCAGGACCATCAGAAAGCCCAGCCGCCGCAGGAAACGCGATGTTGTCATGGGACAAACCTCCTTGGAACCTTGGCCATAGTCTCCCCCGCTCAGGCCCGGTTATCCCCGCAGCCAGCTGCCGTTTCCTCCCAGCTCGCCCTGGCGCATGGAAAGCAGAATTCCCACCGCCCCAAAGGCCATTAGGAGGGAGGAGCCGCCGTAGCTGAAAAACGGCAGGGTCACCCCCACCACCGGGGCCACATACAGGCACATCCCCACGTTCAAAAGGGTCTGGGCGCCGAACATCCCCGCCACCCCCATGGCCACCGAGGTGAACAGAGGGTCCCGGCTTCGGCGGGCCAGCCACACGCACCGCAGCAGGATGGCGCCCAGCAGGGCCAAAATGGCCAGGCAGCCCACCAGGCCCAGCTCCTCCCCCGCCACGGAGAAGATGAAATCCGTGTGCCGGGCAGGTAGGGCCGAGGCAGAGGCGCTCTGGGTTTGGGTCCCCTGAAGGTACCCCTGCCCCGTGACCTGTCCGGACCCGATGGCCAGCAAGCTCCGCGCCTGCTGAAACCCCGTGCCCAATGGGTCCAGGTCATGGTCAAAGACCACCAAAAACCGCTGGCGGACGTAGTCCGGCAGCCGGGACCAGAGGAGGGCCACCGCCCCCACGCCGGCCCCCACC
>URCB01000091.1 GCA_900546255.1 uncultured Eubacteriales bacterium | reverse complement strand
TACGAGATATGATTAGTGACTGGAGTTCAGACGTGTGCTCTTCCGATCTGCTGTCCACGTCCCACTGGATGGGTTGAATGCCCATGCCCCGGACGGTGGAGATCACATGGTCATCGTACTCCCCATAGGGAGGCCGGAAGAGGGTGGGCCGCACCCCGGTGACGGCCTCGATCTTGTCGTTGCAGGCGTTGAGATCGTCGATGATCTCCTGGGCAGAGAGGGTGTTGAAGTGGTCGTGGTGGTTGGAGTGGCTCATCACCTCGTGGCCGGCGTCGGACAGGGCTTTTACTGACTCGGGGTATTTTTCCACCCAGTCCCCCACCACGAAAAAGGTGGCCTTCGCGTTGTATTGGTCCAGGATGTCGATGAGTTCCTGGGTGTCCTCATTGCCCCAGGCGGCGTCGAAGGTGAGAGAGCACACCTTGTAGTCCCGCTGCACGCAGTACACCGGCAGCTGCCGCTGGGGGGCCGAGGCGGTGACGTAGGCCGGCAGGGTGGTCACCAGGCACAGGGCGCACACGCACAGCAGCGCCCCGGGGATGGCCAGCCAGCGTTTGGAGAGCAGGAGGATCTTTCGTGGCCTGTCGTGGGTATGGCGAAACCATTTCATAGCAATCCCATCCTTTCCATACCCTCTATTCCTATGCGGCCTGGGGCGGATCATGCCCCAAGACCTGCAAGAAACTTTGCAGAACTGGAGGGGAAAGGGGAGGGATTTGCTGGAATTTGTTGCAGTTTTCCCAGGGATCGGCTATAATACCCCCAAATGGCGGCGGCCAGCGGTCGGGCCCGGGGCGGAAAACCCTCTATTGACTTGTCACCTGTTTTGGCATATAATAAGACGATTTTATCCCTGGGCCGGCTTGCCGTCGGAACCCCCGACAGGCCAGCCGATTTGATTTCAGCGGGACGCATCCCCGCCCAGAAAGCTGAGGAGCTTACTACCATGAATACAAATAAGAAACTGAACATGACCATGCTGTGCGACTTCTATGAGCTCACCATGGGCAACGGATACTTCAAGGCCGGGTACAAAGATCGGATCACCCACTTTGACCTCTTCTTCCGCAGCGTCCCTGACAATGGGGGCTATGCCATCGCTGCCGGGTTGGAGCAGGTCATTGAGTACATCCAGGACCTCCACTTTGACCCCGAGGACATCGCCTACCTCCGGGGCCGGAAGATCTTTGACGAGGACTTCCTGGACTACCTGGCAAACTTTAAGTTCACCGGGGACATCTTCGCCATCCCCGAGGGGACCCCGGTGTTCCCCAACGAGCCCATTCTCACCGTGCGGGCCCCTGCCATCCAGGCCCAGCTGCTGGAGACCTATCTGCTGCTGACCATCAACCACCAGTCCCTCATCGCCACCAAGGCCAACCGGATCGTCCGGGCCGCCCGGGGGCGGGCAGTGCTGGAGTTCGGCTCCCGCCGGGCCCAGGGGTCCAGCGGCGCCATCGACGGGGCCCGGGCCGCCTTCATCGGTGGGTGCAAGGGGACGGCCTGCACCATCTCCGACCAGCTCTACGGCGTGCCCGCCGGGGGCACCATGGCCCACGCCTGGGTGCAGACCTTTGACACCCAGTACGAGGCCTTCCGGGCTTACTGCGAGATCTACCCCGAAAACGCCGTCCTTCTGGTGGACACCTACAATACCTTGGAGAGCGGCGTGCCCGATGCCATCCGGGCCTTCAACGACGTGCTCAAGCCCAAGGGCATCACCAAATGCGGCATCCGCCTGGACTCCGGGGACATGGCCTACCTCACCCAGAAGGCCCGCCAGATGCTGGACGAGGCCGGATGGACCGAGTGTACCATCACCGTGTCCAACTCCCTGGACGAGTTCATCATCCAGGACCTCCTCCTCCAGGGGGCACAGATCAACACCTTCGGGGTGGGCGAGCGTCTGATCACCGCCCGGAGCGAACCCGTCTTTGGCGGGGTGTACAAGCTGGTGGCCTACGAGGATGACCAGGGCAATGTGATCCCCAAGATCAAGCTCAGCGAGAACGTCTCCAAGATCACCACCCCCCAGTATAAAAAGGTCTACCGCCTCTACGGCGGGGAGACGGGGAAGGCCATCGGCGACTGGCTGTGCACCTACGACGAGGATGTGGACAGCAACCGCAACCCCGACGGCAGCCTCACCATCTTCGATCCCGACGCCACCTGGAAGAAGAAGACCATCCACAATTTCGTGGCCAAGCCCCTCCAGGTGCCCATCTTCCTGGAAGGCAAGCTGGTCTACCAGCTGCCCAAGCTGGAGGAGATCCAGCAGTACTGCAGCGACCAGATGGACACCCTGTGGGATGAGGTGAAGCGGTTCGACAACCCCCATAACTACTATGTGGACCTCTCCCAGAAACTGTGGAACACCAAGTACGACCTGATCACCCACCACAAGTAATCCCGGGAAAGGAGGCTGCCCATGAAGGCGGAGGAACGAAGAGCCATCATTGCCCAAACTCTCACAGCGGACCGCCCCATCAGCGCCACCGCCCTGGCCGGCCGGTTTTCCGTGAGCCGGCAGATCATCGTGGGGGACATCGCCCTGCTCCGGGCGGCGGGGCTGGACATTGTGGCCACCCCCCGGGGGTATAAACTGGGGGAGACCACCGGGCTGATCCGGGCAGTGGCCTGCCTCCACACCGCCGGGCAGACCGAGGCGGAACTGCTGACCATGGTGGACCACGGCTGCACCGTCATCGACGTGGTGGTGGACCACCCCATCTATGGGCAGCTCACCGGCCAGCTGAGCCTGGCCTCCCGGTACGATGTGGGGCAGTTTGTGGAGAAGATTCGGGAGACCGTCCCTCTCTCCGCCCTCACCGGGGGGGTTCACCTCCACCACCTCCGCTGCCCGGACGAAGAGGCCTACCGCCGGGTGTGCCAGGAGCTGGACAGGCTGGGCGTCCTCTACACCCAAAACGGGGAAACTGGGGATTGACAAGGCCCTAGAGAAACTGTACAATAGACCTTGCATGTGTCAAGACATATGCAAGGTCTATTTTTTAGATACGAAGAGAAAAGGAGAACCTATGGAACGATTTCGCGCTTTCCTCCGGCGGAAAAACATCGTCTTTTCCGCCAAACGCTACGGGGTGGATGCCCTGGGCGCCATGGCCCAAGGCCTCTTCTGCACCCTGCTGGTAGGCACCATTCTGGACACCTTGGGTACCCAGTTTCACATTGGCTTCCTCTCGGCCACGGTGGTCACCGTGGGGTCGGGGGAGGCCGCAGTGGGCTACACCATCGGCGGCCTGGCCTCTCTGATGGTGGGCCCGGCCATGGCGGTGGCCATTGGCTCGGCCTTACAGGCCTCGCCGTTGGTGCTCTTCTCCCTGGTCCCGGTGGGGTATGCCACCAACGTCTTGGGCGGGGCCGGCGGTCCCCTGGCGGTGCTGGTCATCGCCATCATCGCCGCAGAGTGCGGCAAGCTGGTCTCAAAGGAGACCAAGGTGGACATCTTGGTGACCCCCATCGTCACCGTGCTGGTGGGCATTGGGGCGGCTTACCTCATCGCCCCCCCCATCGGGGCGGCGGCCTCGGCGGTGGGCAATGTCATCATGTGGGCCACGGAGCTGCAGCCCTTCTTCATGGGGATCCTGGTCTCTGTCATTGTGGGTGTGGCCCTCACCCTGCCCATTTCCAGTGCCGCCATCTGCGCGGCCCTGGGCCTCACCGGCCTGGCCGGCGGGGCAGCGGTGGCCGGGTGCTGCGCCCAGATGGTGGGTTTTGCCATCCTCTCCTTCCGGGAGAACCGCTGGGGCGGTTTGGTGTCCCAGGGCCTGGGCACCTCCATGCTCCAGATGGGCAACATCGTCCGCAACCCTCGGATTTGGATCCCCCCCACAGTGGCCTCGGCCATCACGGGGCCCATTGCCACCTGCCTGTTCCAGCTGCAGATGAACGGCACCGCCGTCTCCTCCGGCATGGGCACCTGCGGCCTGGTGGGTCCCATCGGGGTGTATACCGGCTGGGTGAACGACATCGCCCAGGGCCTCCGGGGCCCCATCGGGGGGATGGACTGGCTGGGGATGATCCTCATCTGCTTCGTCCTGCCCGGGGTGCTCACCTGGCTCATCGGCATCCCTTGCCGCAAGGCCGGCTGGATCAAGGATGGGGACCTAAAGCTGGAAAACTAAGGCCTGACGGCCCCCGAGGAAACTGATTTCACAGGAAAGTTTATCCAAAGAAAATATTGTAATTTTGCACAAAATTTACAAATTCGATTGGTGCAAACTCGAAAAAATCTTGGAAACTTCGGAAAAAACCTTGCAAAACCAGGCCAATAGGTGGATACTATTTCTATGGTCATCCCTCTTGCTACGGAGAGAGTTGAGAACAATAGAAGGAGGAATCCCCCATGAAGAAATGGCTTATCCTGTGTATGGCAATGGTCCTGTCTCTGGCCCTCCTGGCCGGGTGTGACTCTGCCGATCCCAACAACCCTTACGGACAGGAGCCCGCTCCTGCCACCAACTCGGAGTCGGAGGACGAGAGTACCTCTGCCGTTCCTTTCTTCTTTGAAGTGTAAGGAGAAGCAAAACCGCCCCGGCAGCGTTGGCTGCCGGGGCGGTTTCCTATGTTTGGCTTCGTATGAGAAGAACCCTTCGTGTCACGGGCGCGGGAGAATCAATCCTGATCCACGATGATGCCGTAGCCGCCGTCGTTGCGCTTGTAGACCACGGAGAAGGCGCCGCCCTCATCCTCGTTGCGGAAGGCAAAGAAGGTGTGGCCCACCAGGTTCATCTGGAGGATGGCCTCGTCCACGTTCATGGGACGGAAGAAGAAGCGCTTGGTGCGCACCAGCTGGTAGCTGGGCTCCTCGTCTGCGTCCACGTCAGGGACGAAAAAGGCGTCGTTGGGCTGGTCAAAGGCCCCTTTCCGCAGACGCTTCTCCAGGCGGGATTTGTTCTTGCGCAGCTGACGCTCGATGGAGGCCACGGCGGCGTCGATGGAGACGAACATATCAGAGGTGCTCTCCGCCACCCGGATCACGGTGGCGCCGGAGCGAATGGTCACCTCCAGATTGTTCCGGCCCTTTTCCACGCTAAAGACGATGGAGGCCTCCGGCTCGGTCTGGAAATACCGGTCCAACTTTCCGATCTTCTTTTCCGCATAGGTGTGCACACGGTTGGGGATGTTCACTTTCTTGTCGGTAAAGGTGAATTTCATGGATGTCAGCTCCTTTCGTAGGGGCAAGGGTGGGGGGAGTTCCCCTCCCTTACGTTCACAGTATACCATAGACTTCCTAAAAAGTCACCAGGTTTTGTGAAAAAAAGAGAAGTAACTTTCCCAGGACCCTTCGACAGGGTTCGACCGGAGCCACCCTTGACCACTGGGAAAAAATGGGATACCATAAAAGACGGCGGAAGGTGTTGTCCGTCATGACATCGTTCATTCCATTCTCCTGCTTTTGCGCCTCCCGTTTGGGGAGGCGCCTTTCTTCTGCCTGGGGACAAAAAAGCCCTGGCCGGGGGGAGAAACCCGGCCAGGGCAGGGGAAGTTAGTTGGAAGCGGTGTCGGGGTCCACATCGTCCCCCCAGAGCATGTTCTTGCGCAGCTCGGCGCCCACGGTCTCCATGGGGTGCTGGGCCAGCAGGGCACGCTTGGAGTTGAAGAAGGTGCGGCCATTCTTGTTCTCGGCGATCCACTTGCCGGCGAAGGTGCCGTCCTGGATGTCCCGGAGCACGGCCTTCATGTTGGCCTTGGTCTCCTCATAGGGGAGCACCCGGGTGCCGGAGACGTACTCGCCGTACTCGGCGGTGTCGGAGATGGAGTAGTTCATCATGGCCACGCCGCCCTTGTTGATCAGGTCGATGATGAGCTTCATCTCGTGGATGCACT
>URCB01000090.1 GCA_900546255.1 uncultured Eubacteriales bacterium | reverse complement strand
GAGAAATGGGGACCCCCGCCGGGCAGGCGGGGCCCCGGGGCGCTGCGCCCCGAGGCACCGGAAAAGCCCCGACCACCCGAAGGGTCCGTACCCCCGTACCCCCGCCCTCCATTCTTTTCGAAAAATATATTGCAAATTATACTATCCAAAGGAGAATCCCACCCCATGAATCGTTACGAGAAAGCAGCTGCGTACCACCACCAAGGCTTCAACTGCTGCCAGTCTGTCCTGGCGGCTTACACCGACCTCACCGGCCTCACCGAGCAGGCCAGTTTCGACCTGGGGGGCGGCTTTGGCGCCGGCGCCCAGACGGGAGAGCTGTGCGGCGCCATCACCGGGGCCATTATGACCCTGGGGATGATCACCCCCGTAAACCCGGAGGACCCCGTGGGCAGCAAGCGCCGCACCGGCGCCCTGGCCAAGGCCTTCCAGGCCCGGTTCCGGGAGAAGTTCGGGGAGGTCCGCTGCCGCCCCCTGCTGAAGGCGGACATCCACGCCGACGACAACACCCCCGTGGCCCGGGACATGGGCCTGACCAACCGCTGTGATGTGATGATCATCACCGCCATGGAGATCGTGGAGGAGATCCGGGCCCAGCAGGCCTGATCCCCCATACCAAGCATCCCAGAGAAGGGAGGGACCGCCAATGGCGTTCGTCCACCTGCACGTCCACTCCGAATACAGCCTCCTGGACGGGGCCTGCCGGATCCCCGACCTCATCGCCCGGGTGAAGGACCTGGGCCAGACCGCCGTGGCCGTCACCGACCACGGGGTGATGTATGGGGCGGTGGACTTCTACAAGGCCGCCAAGGCCGCCGGCATCAAGCCCATCATCGGCTGCGAGGTCTACGTGGCCCCCCGCACCCGGCTGGACAAGGTCCACGAGCTGGACGACCACCCCTACCACCTCATCCTCCTCTGCCGGAACGAGGTGGGCTACCGCAACCTCTCCGCCCTGGTCAGCCGGGGCTTTACCGAGGGGTTCTACAGCAAACCCCGGGTGGACTGGGAACTGCTGGAGCGCTACCACGAGGGGCTCATCGCCCTGTCGGCCTGCCTGGCCGGCCAGGTGCCCCGGCTGCTGCTGGGGGGCAACTACGAGGGGGCCAAGGCCCACGCCCTCCAGATGCGGGACCTCTTCGGGGCGGACAGCTACTACCTGGAGATCCAGGACCACAGCATCCCCCAGCAGAAGACCGTCCTCCAGGGCCTGCTCCGCCTCCACCAGGAGACGGGGATCCCCCTGGTGGCCACCAACGATGCCCACTACCTCACCCGGGAGGACGCCTCCATCCAAGACGTGCTCATGTGCATCCAGATGGGCAAAACCGTGGAGGACCCCCACCGGATGCGGTTTGAAACCCAGGAATTCTACCTAAAATCGGAGGCGGAGATGGCCGCCCTCTTCCCCGACTGGCCGGAGGCTTTGGAAAACACCGTCAAGATCGCCGAAGCCTGCAGCGTGGACTTCCAGTTTGGGGTCTACCACCTGCCAGAGTTCAAGCTCCCTGAGGGCTACACCGACGGGGACGCCTATTTTGAAACCCTCTGCCGCCAGGGCTTTGCCAAGCGCTACCCCCAGGGCAGCCAGGAGTACCTCCAGCAGCTGGAGTACGAGATGGCCATGATCCGCCGGATGGGCTTTGTGGAGTACTTCCTCATCGTCTCCGACTTCATCGGCTACGCCAAGTCCCACGGCATCCCCGTGGGGCCGGGGCGGGGCTCCGCCGCCGGGTCCATGGTGGCCTACTGCCTGGAGATCACCGACGTGGACCCCATGAAGTACTCCCTCTACTTCGAGCGCTTCCTGAACCCCGAGCGGGTGTCCATGCCCGACATCGACGTGGACTTCTGCTACCGCCGCCGGGGGGAGGTCATCGACTACGTCAACCGCAAGTACGGCGCCGACCATGTGGCCCAGATCGTCACCTTCGGCACCATGGCCGCCAAAGGGGCCATCCGGGACGTGGGCCGGGCCCTGAACGTCCCCTACGCCGAGGTGGACGCCATCGCCAAGCAGGTGCCCAACTCCCTGCACATCACCCTCCAGTCCGCCCTGGCCCTGTCCAAGCCCCTGCGGGAGATGTACGAGAGCAACCCCACCGTCCAGAAAATCATCGACACCGCCAAAGGGCTGGAGGGGATGCCCCGCCACGCCTCCACCCACGCCGCCGGGGTGGTGATCACCCGCAACCCCGTGGACACCTACGTCCCCCTGGCCAAGAACGACGAGGCCGTGGTCACCCAGTACACCATGACCACCCTGGAGGAGCTGGGCCTGCTGAAAATGGACTTCCTGGCCCTGCGCAACCTCACGGTGCTGGACGACGCGGAGCAGATGGTCCGGGCCCACACCCCGGACTTCCGCCTGAAAGACATCCCCGACGACGACCCGGAGACCTTCCAGATGCTCTCCGACGGCCGCACCTGTGGGGTGTTCCAAATGGAATCGGCGGGGATGACCGGGGTGTGCGTGGGCCTCAAGCCCAAGGACATTGAGGACATCACCGCCATCATCGCCCTCTACCGGCCGGGGCCCATGGACTCCATCCCCCGGTTCATCACCTCCAAGCACAACCCGGAGTCGGTCACCTACAAGCACCCCTCCTTAGAGCCCATCCTGGCCAACACCTACGGCTGCATCGTCTACCAGGAGCAGGTCATCGAGATCTTCCGCCGCCTGGCCGGCTACTCCCTGGGCCAGGCCGACATGGTCCGCCGGGCCATGTCCAAGAAGAAGCTGGGGGACATCCAGCGGGAGCGGGAGGCCTTCCTCCACGGGGACCCGGAACGCAGCATCGCCGGCTGCACCGCCAACGGCATCCCCCAGGCCGTGGCGGAGAGCATCTATGACGAGATCACCGACTTCGCCAACTACGCCTTCAACAAAGCCCACGCCGTCTGCTACGCCATTGTGGCCTACCAGACCGCCTGGTTTAAGTGCCACTACCCCCGGGAGTACATGGCCGCCCTCCTCACCTCGGTGCTGGACTCCCAGGGGAAGATTGCGGAATACATCGCCGAGTGCCGCTCCATGGGCATCCGCCTGCTGCCCCCGGACATCAACCAGTCCGGCCCCGACTTCACCGTGGCCGGCCAGGACATCCGCTTCGGCCTGGTCGCCCTGAAGGGGGTGGGCCGGGGCTTCACCAACGCGGTGCTGGCCCAGCGCCAGGCGGAGGGGCCCTTCCGCTCCTTCCCCGACTTCTGCCAGCGCCTGCAGGGGGAGGACCTGAACAAGCGGGTGGTGGAAAGCCTCATCCGCGCCGGGGCCTTTGACGCCATGGGGGTCTTCCGCTCCCAGCTGATGGCCGCCTACGAGCCCTTCCTGGACAGCCTGGCCCGGAACCGGCGGAAAAACCTGGAGGGGCAGTTTGACCTCTTCTCCCTGGACCAGGACCAGCCGGAGCCGGTGGAGCTGGTCCTGCCCAACCTTCCCGAGTACCCCCCCCAGGAGCGGATGGCCATGGAGAAGGACGTCACCGGCCTCTACCTCTCCGGCCACCCCATGGACGCCTATCGGGAGACCATCCAGGCCCACGGGGCGGTGCCCATCGCCTCGGTGCTGGAGGACGCGGCCCAGGAGGCCGGCCTCGCCCGGTTCCAGGACGGGCAGAAGGTGGTCCTGGCCGGGGTGGTGGCCGCCGCCAAGACCAAGACCACCCGGAACAACACCCTCATGGCCTACGTCACCCTGGAGGACGACACCGGCTCCCTGGAGCTCATGGCCTTCTCCCGGACGCTGGAGGAGAGCGGCAGCTACCTCCAGGTCAACGTGCCCATTCTGGTGGAGGGCAAACTCTCCCTCCGGGACGAAAAGCCCCCCCAGGTGCTGTGCGACCGGGTGTTCCCCCTGAACCAGGTGCCCCAGGCCCCTGCCACCCCCCGCACCGCCATCCCCGGCAAGCTCTACCTGCGCTTTGAACGGAGCGACGATCCCCTCCTCACCCGGGTGCGCAACCTCTTTGTCCTCTTCCCCGGCCAGCAGACGGTGGTGCTCTACCTGGCGGACACCCAGCGCCGGCTGGGGGCCAAGTGCCTCCTCCTGCCCCCCTTGCTCCAAGAACTCAAGGACCTGCTGGGGGAGGCCAACGTCGTTGTGGTTTCCTAACCCCCCTGTCCCCGCGAAAGGAAGTCCTGCTATGTCCCAACCTGTGCACAGCGTGCTCTCCCCCCACCGCCAGCGGATGGCGCTGATCATCGCCAGCATTGTGGCCCAGTTTGCCCTCTATGTGGTGGTGCTGGTCCAGTTCACCCAGTACTTCGTCTACTTCTACTGGATCTGCGTGGGGGTCAGCCTGGCGGTGAGCCTGTTCATCTCCACCCGCACCTTTAAGATGGCCTATAAGATCGCCTGGATCATCCCCATCCTCCTGGTGCCCCTCATCGGCGGGGTGATGTACATCATCCTAGGGGGCAGCCGCAAGCCCCACTACCGCCGGGCAGAGACCCGCCGGGCCATGAAGCACTACCTGGTGCCCCAGCTGTCCACCACCGACTTCCTCCACTACGGGGCGGACGCCATGCAGCAGGCCTGGTACCTGGAGCACGCCGCCCTGTGCCCCGCCTACCGCAACACGGAGACCACCTACTACCCCACCGGGGCGGACTTTTTCCCCGTCTTTCTCCGGGAACTGGCCCAGGCCAAGGAATATATCTTCCTGGAGTACTTCATCATCGCCGAGGGCTCCATGTGGTCGGACGTGCTGGACATTCTGACGGAAAAGGCCGCCGCCGGGGTGGAGGTGCGGGTGATCTACGACGGCGTGGGCTCCGCCCCCACCCTGCCTTCGGACTACCCCCAGCAGCTGGCCCAGAAGGGCATCCGCTGCCAGGAGTTCCAGCCCTTCCGCCCCCTGCTGTCCATCCACCAGAACAACCGGGACCACCGGAAGATCTGCGTCATCGACGGGGTCACCGGCTTCGTCAGCGGCCTGAACCTGGCCGACGAATACGTGGACCGGAAGGAGCGCTTCGGCTACTGGAAGGACAATGCCCTCCGCCTCCGGGGGGAGGCCGTGTGGAGCCTGGCGGTCTTCTTCCTCACCATGTGGAACCACCAGAACCCCCACACCGACTTCTCCCCCTTCCGGCCCAAGGCCCTGCCCCCGGTGAACACCACCGGCGGCATCGTGGTGCCCTACGCCGACACCCCCGACCCCGCCGACACCGTGGGGGCCGACCTCCATTTGCAGATGATCACCAAGGCCAAGCGGTACCTCTACCTCACCACCCCCTACCTGGTCATCGACGAGACCATCACCGCCGCCCTGTGCACCGCCGCCCGGTCGGGGGTGGATGTGCGCATCCTCACCCCCCACATTCCGGACAAGAAGGTGGTCTTTGCAGTCACCCAGTCCAACTACCCCGTGCTGCTGGAGGCGGGGGTGCGGATCTATGAGTTCACCCCCGGCTTCCTCCACAGCAAGACGGTGGTGGCCGACGACCTGTACGCCTCCGTGGGCAGCTGCAACCTGGACTACCGCAGCTTCTACCTCCAGTTTGAAAACGGCGTGTGGCTGTGCGGGGACCCGGCGGTGTTTGCCGTTCGGGACGACTTCCTCCTCACCCTGGAGGTCAGCCAGGAGATCACCCTGGACGACGGCCGCACCCTCTCCCTGTTCCAGCGGCTGCTGCGGAGCATTTACCGGCTGTTTTCCCCCCTGTTTTGAGCCAAAAGAGGCAGAATTTTCCGAAACCCTCTTGCAATTTGCGCCCGCTTCCGATAGGATGGGGGTGACCCACCGCCCAGGGCCGGAACCCGCCCCGGCCCTGGGCGGCCGTTTTTTTGTACAAGGGGGCTTGACAGCCATGCGTCGCCGCAATATACTCAACGACAGACAGACAGACAGACAGACAGACAGACAG
>URCB01000089.1 GCA_900546255.1 uncultured Eubacteriales bacterium | reverse complement strand
CTTGCCCCCGGCCCTCTTTCCCCCATTTCTCGGGAGAAATGGGGCTCCCCCGCCGGAGTCGGCGGGCCCCCCCGGGGCGCTGCGCCCCAAGGACAGCTTCGGAGCTACCCACCCAAAGGGTACGTACCACCGGCGGCCTTCTCAGAAGTCCAGAATAGCCCCTTTGTCTGCCGAGGTCACCATCTTGGCATACCGGGCCAGATACCCGGTCTTGACTTTGGGCTCCGGGCACACCCAGGCGGCCTTCCGGCGCTGGAGTTCCTCCTCCGGGACCTCCAGGCGGATGGAGCAGTTGGGGATGTCGATGGAGATGAGGTCTCCCTCCTCCACCAGGGCGATGGGGCCGCCGGCAGCGGCCTCGGGGCTCACGTGGCCGATGGAGGCCCCCCGGGTGGCCCCGGAGAACCGGCCGTCGGTGATGAGGGCCACCGACTCTCCCAGCCCCATGCCGCAGATAGCAGAGGTGGGGTTGAGCATCTCCCGCATACCGGGGCCGCCCTTGGGCCCCTCATAGCGGATGACTACCACGTCTCCGGGGTGGATCTTCTTGGCGTAGATGTCGGCGATGGCCTCCTCCTCGGAATTGTACACCCGGGCGGGGCCCTGGTGGACCATCATCTCCGGGGCCACGGCGGACTGCTTGACCACGCAGCCGTCAGGGGCCAGGTTGCCCTTGAGCACGGCGATGCCGCCGCTCTGGGAGTAGGGGTTCTCCAGGGGCCGGATGATGGCGGGGTCCCGGTTTTCCACCCCCTCTAGGTTCTCGGCGATGGTCTTGCCGGTGCAGGTCATGAGGGAGGTGTCCAGGAGGTTTTTCTTGGTCAGCTCCTTCATCACCGCCAGCACGCCGCCGGCCCGGTCCAGGTCCTCGATGTAGGTGTCCCCGGCGGGGGCCAGGTGGCAGAGGTTGGGGGTCTGGGCGGAGATGGCGTTGGCCTTGTCCAGGTCAATCTCCACCCCCGCCTCGTGGGCGATGGCGGGGAGGTGGAGCATGGTGTTGGTGGAGCAGCCCAGGGCCATGTCCACCGTCTCGGCGTTGTGGAAGGCGGCGGGGGTCATAATGTCTCGGGGCTTGATATCCTTTTGGATGAGCTCCATGATCTGCATCCCCGCGTGCTTGGCCAGCCGCCGCCGGGCGGAGAGGGGGGCGGGGATGGTGCCGTTGCCCGGCAGAGCCATGCCGATGGCCTCGGTGAGGCAGTTCATGGAGTTGGCGGTATACATGCCGGAGCAGGAGCCGCAGCTGGGGCAGGCGTTCTCCTCATACTCCCGGACCCCGGCCTCGTCCAGGGTGCCGGCGTGGTAGGCCCCCACCGCCTCGAACATGTGGCTCAGGCAGGTGCGGCGGCCGTCCTCCAGCCGGCCGGCCAGCATGGGGCCGCCGGAGCAGAAGATGGTGGGGATGTTCAGCCGGGCGGCGGCCATCAGCAGGCCAGGGACGTTCTTGTCGCAGTTGGGCACCATCACCAGGCCGTCAAACTGGTGGGCGGTGACCATGGCCTCGGTGGAGTCGGCGATGAGGTCCCGGGTCACCAGGGAGTACTTCATGCCGATGTGGCCCATGGCGATGCCGTCACACACGGCGATGGCGGGGAAGACCACCGGGGTGCCCCCGGCAGCCCGGACGCCGGCCTTCACGGCCTCCACAATCTTGTCCAGGTCCATGTGGCCGGGCACAATCTCATTCCAAGAACTGACGATGCCCACCAGGGGGCGGCTAAGCTCCTCCTCGGTATACCCCAGGGCGTACAGCAGGGAGCGGTTGGGGGCCCGCTCCACCCCTTTCTTGATCTGATCGGAACGCATGGGATGTCCTCCTTGCAAAAAATCGTTTCAAGTTGTCATACAACTCTTGCATTGTCTGACTTTATAGTATAGGATAGAGACAGCCCTGTCAAGGGGGAATCGCCCCCTTTCTGAAAAAAAGGAGGTCTGTATGGAGAAAAAAAGTCTGTCCCAGCAAACGGCGGAGCGGCTGTACACCATGATCGCCGTGGAGCGCCGCCTGGCCCCCGGGGAGAAACTGCCGGGGGAGGTGGAGCTGGCCAAGGAGCTGGGGGTCAGCCGCACCACCCTGCGGGAGGCCATCCATGTCCTGGTCTCCCAGAACCTGTTGGAGGCCCGCCGGGGCAAGGGGACCTTCGTCACCCCCGCCGCCGCCCAGGTCAACGACTACGGCTTCTCCCACCTGGACCAGGTCCAGGGGGAGCTGCGGGACCTCTTCGAGCTCCGGGAGATCTTTGAGCCCTCCGCCGCCCGGCTGGCCTGCCGCCGGGCCACCCCGGAGGAGATGGCCGAGATCCTGGCCCGGGGGGAGGATGTGGACCGCTGCATCCGCCAGGGCCAGGACCGGACGGAGGCCGACCGGGAGTTCCACGCCGCCATCGTCCGGGCCACCCACAACGCCTTTATGATGCGGCTGCTGCCTATGATCAACCAGGCGGTGGCCGCCGCCATCACCTCCGGCCAGCACAAGGACCAGCTGGCGGAGGACACCCGCCGGGACCACGCCCTGCTCATGGACTTCTTCCGCAAGGGAGACGCCGAGGGGGCAGGCCACGCCATGGCCATCCACATGCACCACTCCATGGACGTCATGGGGCTCAAGGACGACTAAATCCAAGGGCTGGCCCTGGGCCAGCCTTTTTTCCTCCAGGATGTAAAAAGTATTTGACATTTGCCCGGGGATCTGCTATCCTAAAGATGTCAAAAGGATTTGACATTCCATCCCCTTCCATCCCTATTCTCGATTGGAGGTTTCCCTATGGACAACAACGGTCTTTCCTTTTTCGCCATTTTGTTCCTGGCCTTTCTGGCCCTGTCCGCGGCGCTCATCGTCTGGATGTTTCTCTCCCTGGTGCGCTTGGGGGATGAGCGGCGGCAGCTGATCGTAGGCAAAGCCTGCACCTTCTCCTTTATGGGGATGGCAGGGTACCTGCTTCTGCGCACCCTGGTGTTCCTGCTGGGCGAGGGGCGGGAGCTCCTCCACCCCCTGATCACCCTGATGGTGGCCGCCTACCTCTTCGCCGGGTCTCTGGCCTGGTACCGGCACAAGCTGGGGGGGTGAGCCCGTGGACAACCAGATCCGCGCCCTGCGGAAAGCCCTGGGCCTGTCCCAGGAGGAGCTGGCCAAAGCCTGCGGCGTCTCCCGCCAAACCATCAACGCCATTGAGAACAACAAATACGACCCCACCCTGGCCCTGGCCTTCCACTTGGCCAAAACCCTGGGCACCACGGTGGACGAACTGTTCACCCCCCAAGCATAATCGCCGCACCAAGCAGAAAAGGGCAGGCACGAAACCGTGCCTGCCCTTCCCCATGGGATATGGCAGATTCAAAGTTTGTCCAGGTACGCCTTGGCCTCGGCCAGATCCAAGTCACCGGCCCGGCGAAGGCAGCGGATGGCCTCCGTGGTTTTCCCCTGGGCCTTATACTGCCGGACCTGCTCCAGAACCTCCGGAGGAAACGCCGGCTCCAGCAGGTCGGTGCGGCCCATCTCCCGGCAGAGGGTTTCCCACTGGGCCTGCTGCCGCTCCAGCCGTTTCCGGAGCCGGTTCATCTCAAAGTAGGTCAGCAGGGCGATGAGCAGCGCCACTGCAGCGATGCCTTCCATCAAGACACCTCCTTTTCTATCGGTTCCTATCCAGGTATAGGCAGAGGACCCTCACCCCCGCAGGGTATAGTGCTCTGCCTTTTGCAGGGTTCTGGCCAGGGGGAGGATCAGCAGCCCACAGAAGAAGTTGCTGGTGCCGTGGACAAAGTCCCAGGGCAGGCCGGCCAGGATCCAGGTGACCATCCCCTTCCAGTCCAGCCCGAAGAGAAGGGCCTGGGCGGGGGCATAGAGGGTACCGTACAGGTACCCGTGGGCGGCGCACAGCAGCATCACCTGGAGGGGCTTCACCCGGCCCAGGTCCCGGGGCAGCAGGAGCATCGCCGCCCCCCACAGGACGGTCCACAGGTAGAGGTAGGGAATCCACCACAGGGCAAACCCGGAGAAGAGCCCCTGGATCAGCACGAAGCCGTAGATAGGGTACAGGGCCTTCTTCCGGTACACCAGGGTGATGGTGATGGTGAACACCCCCAGCAGGTGGACGTTGGGCAGCACCTCCATGATCTGCTTGGAGGCAAACATCAGCCCGGCCAGCATGCCGAAGACCGCCATCTCCTTGACCGTCAGTCTCACATGGATTCCGCTTTCAGTGCGTAGCTGGCCCCGGCGGTAATCTCCGTCTGGTCCACGCCGGTGGAGGCGTATTCCCCGTCGATGTAGAAGGCCCAGTACTGGTCACCGTCGCTGGGCAGGGTCACCCCATCCACGGTGGTGACGAAGAGGCCGTAACTCCCCTCTTCCCCGGCGATGAGGTCCAGGCTTTCCAAGGCGTCCCCCACGGTGGTGGCGTCGGTGTGGATTTCATAGGATGTCTCCGTCCCCTCCGGGTCTGTGACGGTGAGGGAGAAGGTGGTCTCCCCCTCGCCCAGGCTGGTGGGCTCGGAGGCATCGTTCTGGCCGGCGGGCTCGGTCTGTCCCGCCGTGTCGGTCTGGCTGGCGGTGTCCGTCTGGCTGGTGGTCTGGGTGTCCCCGCAAGCCGCTGTCATCAGTGCCATGGCCGCAATCAGCACTGCGCAGAGGAGGGTGGACAGCCAGGTCTTGTGCGCTGTCTTTCTCATAACTGCATTCTCCTTTTTCGGAATTTAGATTCCCTCTCCCGCCGGCCCTCGCGGCGGTTGGAATGAGAGGTGGGGTCCCCTGGAGAATATTCCGGCTTGGTCCTTTCCGCCTTCCGCCTTCTCAGGGGCAGCGCCCCCAATGGCATGTCCCCCGCTGCGGCGGCGGGGCAGGAAGGCGGGCGCTGGGGCCTCACGGCGACGGGCTCGCCCGGGCATCGCACCCGGTTCCTCTCCAGGTCCTCCCAGTATACCATCGGAAGAAACCGGTGGCAAGTCACTTTTGGCCTAGAGACACCCCCAGCGCGCGAAAAGCGGCTCCCCCAATGGGGGGAGCCGCTGGCAATGCTTATGTGGGATCCGTCTGTCTCAGAGGGAAGAAACGCCTGGGGCAGCAACGGGGTCAGCGCTTATCCACCAGGACGCCATAGCCACCGTCGTTGCGGCGATAGACCACAGAGAAGGCCCCGTCCCGGTCCTCGTTGCGGAAGGCAAAGAAGGAGTGGCCGATGAGGTTCATCTGAAGGATGGCATCCTGCACAGACATGGGGCCAAATTCAAACTCTTTGGAGCGAACCACCTGATAGGCAGGTGCATCGAATTTGTCCACCTCGGGGATGAAGATGAGGTCGTCTGCATCCTTCTCAAAGGCATCGGGATTCACACTTTCGGTCAGCTGGTTGTGGTGCTCCCGCAGCTGCCGGCGGATGGAGGAAGCGGCGGCATCAATGGAAACCATCATGTCCGAGGTTTTCTCTACCACACGGAAGACGGTGGAGCCAGAGAAGATGGTCAGCTCAATGACATGCTTGCCATTCTCTGCACTAAACACCACGGTGGCTTCGGGTGCTCCCCGGAACAGGGGCTCCAACTCATTGATCCGCTGTTCGGCGTGGGAGTAGACTCGATCGGGGACTGTCATGTTCTTGCTTGAAAATTGGATCTTCATAATGACGACTCCTTTCTTCAGCCCCTGGCGGGGCGGAACAAACGATCAAAGGTTCCGATCTTCTTTTGAAACAGCTCTTTGCTATCTCTATGGATAGTATAACACACTGCCCCCTCATTTGCAAGTCCGTTTTTGTCATTTTTTACAATTTCTTATGGAGGGATTCTCTGGCTTTCTGCGCCAGGCGGGGCAATGTCCCCCGTTCCCTGCCCCTCCGCAGCCCAAAGGGCGCAAAAAACAGCCCGCAGGGGGCCTGGATGGGCCAGGCCCCC
>URCB01000088.1 GCA_900546255.1 uncultured Eubacteriales bacterium | reverse complement strand
GGGCGGGGAGGTAGAGCACCCCCGCCGGCACCGGCCGGCGGCCGAAGAGGGCCTCCCCCTCCTCCTCCAGGGTGAAGAGGTAGAGGAGCATCTGCAGCCCCAGGCCGTTCCACACCTCGGTGAGGTCAAAGGATTTCCGGCCGGTCTTGTAGTCCACCACCCGGAGGTAGAGGCGGCCATCCTCCACCCAGCCGTCCACCCGGTCCACGAAACCGGAGATGCGGAGGGTGACGCCCCCCTGGGTGATCTCCACCGGGGGAAGGTCCTGCCCTGGGCCAAAGCCCAGCTCAAAGCAGATGGGCTGGAAGTCGGAGTCCCGGAGCTCCGCCACCACGTTGTCTACCACCGCCTGGACGCTGCGCTCCAGCCGGTAAAAGAGGTAGCGGAACCGGGGGGTCTGGTGCGCCACCCCCCCCAACTCCTGGCGGACGTAGTCCTCCACCGCCTGGGCGGTGAGGGCGCGGATGGTCTCCTCCTCCGCCTGGGCCGCCCCGCCCTGGTTGCGAAGGGCGCGGAGAACCCGCTCCAGGACGAAGTGGACGAAGCTGCCGTAGGCCGGCGCGTCAAACCCCGCCGGGCGGCGGTCCTTGGCCTGCAGGCCGTAGCGGAGGAAGTAGGCGAAGTGGCAGGACTGGTACTGGTCCATCCGGGAGGCGGACATGGCCACTTTCCTTCCGTACAGGGCCTCCACCGCCTGGGGGGAGAGGCTGCCCCGGGTCCAGCCTGCCGCCTGGTCCAGGCGGCGGAAGAGGGTCTGGCAGGGGGCTTCCCCGTCCAGGGCGGCCCGGGCCTCCGGGTCCTGGGCTGCCAGGGCCCGAAGGGCATCGGGGGACGGGGCGGGATGGCCCGTCCCCCCGCACTGAGGAAAGAGGGTGGTGAGGGTGTCCACCAGGAAGGCGGGCCGCTTTTCCCCGCCCCCTTCCCCCTGGGCCGGCCAGGAGACGTAGAGCTTCTCCGTGGGTTGGGTGCAGACGGTGTAGACGATGGTGCTCTCCCGGTCCAGCTTTTCCTCCAGCCGGGGGGAGAGGGCCAGGCCGTAGTCCTCCAGCAGTTCCCGGTCCCGGTCGGTGAGGAGGCCTGCCCCCGGGGTGACCTGGGGGATGGCGCCGTCCTCCGCCCCCAAAAGGAAGAGAACCTTCCAGCTGCGCCCCCCCAGCCGGGGGGCGTCCCCCACCGTCACCCGGTCCAGGGAGGCGGGAATGGTCCCCACAGTGTACCGGGAGAGCAGCAGGCGGAGCAGGCGGGCAAACTCCCCCAGGTCTGACGGCATCTCCCCCACCATGGCATAGCACTGCTCCAGGGCCCCGCAGAAGATGCCCCACAGCTGGCCGTACTGCCGGGCCAGCTCGGGTTCTCCCTGGGCCAGGAGAGCCTCGCTCCGGGCCTCCAGGGCGGCGGGAAGCTGGATGGCCTCCAGGAAGGCATACAGGGCCAGCACCTGCTGGCCCACGGTGTCCCCGGCGGTTTTCCGCAGGGTCTCCAGAGGGGTGATCACCTGCAGGCGGAGGGCGTTGAGTTCGGCCAAGGTCTCCTCGTCCTGGAGGGTGAAGGTCTGGTGGTATCCCCCAGGGTGGAGGGTCCACCCGGCGGGGGAGGTCCACCGGCTGCCGAAGAGGTTCCAAGTGAGGACGTAGTTCTCCAGCCGGTCGCACTCCTCCAGGGTGAGCCCTGCCAGGCCGGTTTTCAGGTAACGGAACATGTCCTCATAGGCATAGCCCCCCGTCACCGCGTCCAGGGCGGCGGTGACCAGGGTGAAGATGGGTTTCTGCAAAATGTCCGTCCGGTCGGACTGGAAGAGGGGGATGTCATACTGGGCAAAGGTCTCCTCCAGCTGCTCCCAATAGGGGGCCATGGACCGGGCAGCCACGGCGATGTCCCGGTAGCGGTACCGGCCGCTCTGGGCCAGGGCGCGGATCTCCCCGGCGGCCCAAGCCACCTCCTCCTGGGGGGAGGAGAGGCGGCGTACGGTCACACTGCCGTCCCAGGCCCCTTCATAGGGGGCCGGCGCCGGGGCAAAAAGGTTGACCTCCAGGTGGACAAGGGGTGGCGTCCGTCCCTGGGCCGCCCCCTCCAAAAGGGTCTCTGCCACCGGCTGGCCGGTTTTGGCCGCCAGACGCTTCACACTGGCGATGGTTTTCTGGGCCGGGGAGAACAGTTCCCCCTCCCCCCAGGTGAGGGCCAGGGTCACGGAATGGGCCTGGCGGAGGATGGCCTCCAGCACCAGGTCCTGCTGGGGGGTGAAGTCTGTAAACCCGTCCAGGTACACGTCCTTCCCCTGAAAGAAGGGGGTGGTCCGCAGTTTCTCCGCCAGGCGGGTGAGCTTGTCCCGGGGGTCCAAGGGGCCCCGGGCGGTCATGGCCTCGTAGGCCCCGAAAATCAGGCCCAGGTCCCGGAGTTTTTCCCCGTCCAGGCCCTCGGTCTCCTCCCCAATCTGGGCCAGCTGGGCCCCGGTGACGCAGCTGCTTTTCAGCTCGTCCAGGGTGGTGAGGAGGCTGTCCAGGAACTCCGGCCGCCGGGAGGGCATGGCATAGACGGTGAGGTGATCCTGAACGGACTTCAGCGCCGCGTACATGGCCAGCAGCCGCCCCCCCTCGTCCAGGACGGGGTCGGCCCCGCCCCCTGTCTGGGACAGGACCCGGTTTTCCAGGCGGGTGAAGGAGAGGACCTCCCCATAGGCCCCGGCCTGGTTGCCGTTTTCCCGGCAGAAGCGCCGCTCGGTCTCAAAGGAGGCCTGCTCGGGCACCAGGAGGAGTTGGGGACGGCGGCTCCCCTCTGCCGCCATGCGGCGAAAGACTTCCCGGGTTTTCCCACTGCCCGTCCGGCCGGTGAGGAGGTACAGCATGGTACTGCCCTCCCCTCAGAACCGGCTGAGCAGGCCGGAGAGCCCCTCTTCCCGGAAGATCTCTTGATAGTACCCCAGCTGGTCCTGGATGAGGCCGTCAATGGCCCCCATGCCCAGGAGTTCCACCGGGGCCTGGTCGTCGGTGAGAATATGGTCCCCGGGGGTGTAGGCCGTCAGGTTCTGCTCCACCCGGGCCATTTGGAGGGAGAGTTCCCCGTCGGTGATGTCCGCCCGGTTGGCCTTCAGCCACTGGATGGGGTCCCCGTCCACGGCGGCGAAGAGCTCCCGGTTGGTGGTGCCGGGGACGTCCACGGTGCAGACATAGGGGAAGACGCTGGCGATGGTGTCACACAGGGCCTGGTTGATGCTCCCCTCCCCGTCGGAGTGCATGTTGAGGTTGACCACCATCACCCCGCCGGGGTTCAGGTGCTCCCGCACCAGGGTGAAGAACTCCGTGGAGGACATCTGGAAGGGGATGGTGATGTCCTGGTAGGCGTCCACCTGGATCACATCGTAGGTACTGTCCACCGCCTGGAGGTAGGCCCGGCCGTCATAAGTGGTCACCTGTACCTCGTCGGACATGTCGAAGTACGCATAGGCCAGGTCGGTGATGCGGTCGTCAATCTCCACCCCCTCCACCTGGAGGTTGGGGAAGTAGGTGGTACACTGGTGGGCAAAGGTCCCCGTGCCGTTGCCCAGAACCAGGACGGACCCCGCCTCCCGGTTCGACAGGCCGGCCATCACGGGGGCGGCCAGGGCATAGTCGTAGTACATCCCCGTCAGGCCCTCCTCCTTCATCATCACCGACTGGACGCCGAAGAGGACGTTGGTGGAGAGGATGGTGCGGTCCTCCGTCTCCCGCACCTGGAGGTAGTTGTACACTGACTCCCCCTCATAGGTCAGGTCATCCTCCCAGAAGGCAAAGCTGCCGTTGTGGCCGAACACGGCACATAGGACAAAGAGGACCACAGACACCAGGCACGTCTTCCACCGCACCTTGGAGGAGAGGAAATAGATCAGCCCAATGGCCAGCAGGATTCCGGAGAACAGCAGGAAGGTCACCGCCGTGCCCACCGCAGGGATGGTGACGAAGGTGGGCAGGAAGGTGCCCAGGATGCTGCCGATGGTGTTGCAGGCCCCCAGGGTGCCCACGGTCTTGCCGTTGTCCTCCAGGCTGTCCACGGTGTACTTCACCAGAGAGGGGGTGACGGTGCCCAGCAGGAAGCAGGGGAAGACGAAAATCACCATGCAGGCGCAGAAGGCGGCGATGATGAGGAAGTTGGTGTTGATGGTGAGCACCAGGGCCCCGGAGATGCCCAGGATGATGTATTTCCCCAGCACAGGGATGGCGGCGATCCACACCGCTGCCAGGAGCAGGCGGCGGTAGAGCCGGTCGGTGTCCGGGTTTTTGTCCGCCGTCCGGCCGCCCCAGAGGTTGCCCAGGGCCAGGGCGATCATAATGGTGCCGATGATGATGGTCCAGACGATCTGGGAGGAGCTGAAGTAAGGCGCCAGCAGGCGGCTGGCCCCCAACTCCACGGCCATGACGGAGACCCCGGAAAAAAACTCCGTCAGGTAGAGGTACACTTTGTTTTTCAGAATGGGACGATGGTTCATGGTCTGCGGTTCCTTCCCTTTTCTTACAGTTCTTACAAAAACCGGTACAGCGAAAGGCTGTACCGGTTGTGGATGGCGGGAGAGAGGACGAGGGCTCTCATACCTTGTTGTCGCTGCCCAGGACGTGGAGGATCTTGTCTTTCACCAGGTCCTTCACATACTGGCGGCCCACCTTCAGGTAACCCCGGGGGTCAAAGCCGGCGGGGTCGGCGATGAGCTGCTGGCGCACCCCTGCGGTCATGGCCAGGCGGAGGTCGGAGTCGATGTTGATCTTGCATACGGCCATCTTCGCAGCCTGGCGGAGCTGGTCCTCGGGTACGCCGATGGCGTCCTTCAGCTGGCCGCCGTTGGCGTTGATGATCTCCACATACTTGGGGATGACGGAAGAGGCCCCGTGGAGGACGATGGGGAACCCGGGCAGCCGGCGGGAGACCTCCTCCAGGATGTCAAACCGCAGCTGGGGCTTGGTGCCGGGCTTGAACTTATAGGCCCCGTGGCTGGTGCCGATGGCGATGGCCAAACTATCCACCCCCGTGGCCTGGACGAACTCCTGTACCTGGTCGGGGTCGGTGTAGGAGGAGTCGGCGGCGGAGACGTTCACGTCGTCCTCGATGCCGGCCAGGCGGCCCAGCTCCCCTTCCACCACCACGCCGTGGGCGTGGGCGTACTCCACCACCTGACGGGTGAGGGCGATGTTGTCCTGGAAGGAATGCTTGGACCCATCGATCATCACGGAGGTGAAGCCCCCGTCGATGCAGGCCTTGCAGATCTCAAAATCCTCCCCGTGGTCCAGGTGCAGGGCCATGGGCAGGCCGGTGTCCTCGATGGCGGCCTCCACCAGCTTCCGCAGGTAGACGGGCTTGGCATACTTCCGGGCCCCGGCAGACACCTGGAGAATCAGAGGGGAGTTGACCTCCTGGGCTGCCTCGGTGATGCCCTGGATGATCTCCATATTGTTGACGTTAAAGGCGCCGATGGCATAGCCCCCGGCATAGGCCTTCTGGAACATTTCTGTGGTTGTCACTAACGGCATGGGTACCGCTCCTTTCCGACAATTGGATAAATTATTTTACCAATATTCCTTTCCAATTGCAAGAGGGGGCGGGATATGTTATGATACCTGGTAGAATCCTTTTTTCCACAACATCAAACCCAACCACACCAAGGGAGGTTTTTTACCATGGAACAATTGAAAGGCGCCTGCATCATCGGCCAGTCCGGCGGGCCCACTTCGGTCATCAATGCCAGTGCCCAGGGGGTCATCCAGACCGCCCTGGCCTCCCCCCAGATCACCCGGGTTCTGGGGGCTGCCCACGGCATCAAAGGGGTGCTGGCCGACAAACTGTACGACATGGGCCAGGAGGACCCGGCCCAGCTGGATCTGCTCCAGTACACCCCCTCCTCCGCCCTGGGCTCCTGCCGGTATAAGCTGGCCGACCCGGACCAGGACGACACCGACTACCGCCGCATCCTGGAGATCTTCCAGAAGTACGACGTGCGCTACTTCTTCTACAACGGCGGCAACGACTCCATGGACAC
>URCB01000087.1 GCA_900546255.1 uncultured Eubacteriales bacterium | reverse complement strand
GAGAAATGGGGACCCCCGCCGGGCAGGCGGGGCAACGGGGCGCTGCGCCCCAAGGCCGGGAAGAGCCCCGCCCACCCCAAGGGTACGCAGTACCCTCCCCCCACCAGGGACTGGAAAACCACCCCGCCCTGTGGTATGATGGAAACAATTCTGTTGTAACCATGGAAAGGAGGGCCTTGCCATGCTGGGCGCTTTGATTGGAGACATTGTGGGTTCGGTGTACGAGTGGCACAACCACAAATCGAAAGACTTCCCCCTCTTCCAGCCCGACTGCCGGATGACCGACGACAGTGTGATGACGGCGGCGGTGGCCTCGGCGGTGCTCATGGGCACGGAGGATTTGGCCCAGTTCCAGGCCAACGTGGTGGCGGAGATGCGCCGCCTGGGCCGGCAGCACCCCCGGCTGGGCTACGGCCCCCGGTTTGAGGCTTGGCTGGCCAACCCGGATCCCCAGCCCTACGGCAGCCTGGGCAACGGCAG
This sequence comes from uncultured Eubacteriales bacterium, assembly GCA_900546255.1. Lineage (GTDB taxonomy): Bacteria > Bacillota > Clostridia > Oscillospirales > Oscillospiraceae > Evtepia > Evtepia excrementipullorum. Next base: position 5,828 of record URCB01000087.1, on the reverse strand, counting down.
TGCCATGCGGGTCTCCCCAGTGGCCTGGGCGGCGGAGAGTTTGTCCCAGTGCCTGGCCCTGGCCAAGGCCTCGGCAGAGGTCACCCACAACCACCCCGACGGCATCGCCGGGGCCTGCGTGGTGGCCGGGGCGGTCTACCTGGCCCGGGTGGGGGAGAGCAAGGCGGCCATCGCCGACCACGTCACCCGGTACTACCCCCTGGACTTCACCCTGGATGAGATCCGGGAAGACTACGCCTTTGACGTCACCTGCGCCGGCAGCGTCCCCCAGGCCATGGAGGCCTTCCTGGAGGCGGAGAGCTTTGAGGACGCCCTCCGGGGCGCCGTGTCCATCGGCGGGGACAGCGACACCATCGCCTCCATGGCCGGGGCGGTGGCCGCCGCCTTTTACGGCATCCCTCGGGACATCCGGGACCAGGCCATGGCCTACCTGGACGGGGAGGTCTACACCATCTACGACCGGTTCAGCCGGCAGTATTGAGGAGGGCAGCGCCATGTGGAACACCACCCTGTGCTACATTGAGCGGGAGGGGCAGTATCTCATGCTCCACCGGGTGAAGAAGGAGAACGACATCAACAAGGACAAGTGGATCGGCATCGGGGGCAAGTTTGAGGACAAGGAGAGCCCCGAGGAGTGCCTGGTCCGGGAGGTGAAGGAGGAGACCGGCCTGACCCTCACCGACTACACCTACCGGGGCCTGGTGACCTTCGTCTCCGACCGGTGGGTCACAGAGTACATGCACCTCTTCACCGCCCGCACGGAGGAGGACCCCACCGTGGTCTGTGACGAGGGGGACCTGGAGTGGGTGGACAAGGACAAGGTGCAGGACCTGCCCATCTGGACGGGGGATAAGATCTTCCTGGACCTGCTCACCCAAAACGTCCCCTTTTTCTCCCTGAAGCTGGAGTATGTGGGGGACACCCTGGTGCGGGCAGTGCTCAACGGGAAGGAACTTCCCACCCAGGGATGACCCCTGCCCAGCTTGTGGGGAAACCTGCCTGAAAGAAAAACGCCGGCAGGCCCAGAATGGGCCTGCCGGTTTGGCGTTTTAGATGCTGTAGAAGAAGGGGCGGGTGTTCACCAGCTCCCCAATCTGGGACTCCCCGTAGACGGTGAGCCCGTGTTTTTTCAGCATTTGGGCGGCCATGCCGTCCCCCTCCACCAGGGTTTTGGAGAAGGTGCCGTCGTAGATCTGCCCGCAGCCGCAGGAGGGGCTGCGTTCCTTCAGCAGGGCGGCCTTGCACCGGTAGAGGTCGGCCAGGCGGAGGACCTCCGCCGTACCCCGGAGGAAGGCCTCGGTGACGTCTTCCCCGTCCCGGGTGACCACCCGGCTGCCCTGGCGCTCCGCCGGGGGGCGGGGGGTGGGCAGGCCCCCCATCTGCTCCGGGCAGATGGGGATGCAGGTGTGGGTTTTGAGCAATTCCTTCAGCTGGGGGAGCTGGTTGTGGCCGCCGTCATACCGGCAGCCCACCCCCAGCAGGCAGGCGCTGACCAGCAGTTTCATGGCAGCCCCCTCACTGGCCCAGGGCCTGGGCCCAGGCGGCCTCCTGGAAGCCCACCAGCACCTGGCCGTCGTCCAAGACCAGGATGGGCCGCTTGACCAGCAGACCGTCGGAGGCGAGGAGGGCGTACTGCTCGGCCTGGCTCATCTCCGGCAGCTTTTTGGACAGGCCCAGGCTGCGGTAGAGCTGGCCGCTGGTGTTGAAGAACTTTTTCAGGGGCAGGCCGCTGGCCTGGTGCCAGGTCTCCAGCTCCTGCAAGGTGGGGTTGTCCTCTTTAATGTCCCGAACGGTGTAGGGGAGCTGGTGCTCGTCCAGCCACTTCTGGGCCTTTTTGCAGGTGGAGCACCGGGGATAGCATACAAACAGCATGGGATGACCTCCTATGGATTCATGGCTTAGGATAAGTTTATCATAGCGAAGGCCGGGGGAAATTGCAACCCACCGGCCCTGCCATCGGGGCAATTCCTCAGAAAAACAGTGGGCAGGCCGTTGAAAAATGGGAGGATTTCTGCTACACTGGATTCTGTAAAAGACTGCGCGCCCCGAATGCCTGGAAAGGAGGGGGATACCATGAAGCCACGCAAAACTGCCCTATCGCTGCTGTGCGCGGTGGCCCTGACGCTCACCCTGCTGGTGGTGCCGTCCTCGGCCTCCGGAAGCCTGTTCTTCCTGTCCCTCAACGACACGCTGCCTGCCCAGTCCACTCAGACCACCCCCATCCAGTACAACGGCTGGGTCTACGTGCCGGTGAACGTCTTCAGCAGCCGGACCACGGGGATTAACTTTGGGGTCTACTATGGGGTGACGGAGAATGGCAGCTCCATTCTTCTCTACAACCTCTCCGGCAGGAGCATCACCTTTGATCTGACCAACGGCACCGCCGTGACCTCGGAGGGGGAGACCATCAACCCCAGCCGGGCCATTGCCCAGAATGGGGTCTACTACGTTCCGGCCTACCCCATCTGCCGGTATTTTGGCCTGACCTACTCCTATTACAGTACAGATTACGGCCCCCTGTTGCGGATCAAGGACGGCAATGCCGTCCTCAGCGACGCCCTGTTCCTCAACTCTGCGGAGTCCATCATGCGCAGCCGGGCCAACAGCTACGCCCAGGACAACACCCCCAACGGCGGCGACAACGGCGGGGGGAGCGAGGATGTCACTCTCCCCGGTGGGGGCGGCACCACCACGCCTCCCACCACCGACGGCAACACCCCCGTGGCACCGGAGATCCCGGAGGACGCCGCGCCTGCGCCGGTGTTCTCCCTCTACCTGGGGGTGGCGGCCTCCGCCGAGGGGGACATTACGGCCACCCTTAACGCCCTGGACCGGGGTGGGGGCACGGCGGTGGTCTTCTTCCCGGCGGACCAGGTGGCCCAGTGCGCCGACCAGATCCGCCAGGCCGCCGGCCGGGGCCATAAGGTGGGCCTCATCCCCACAGGGGACACGGCGGAGGACCAGGTGGCCAGCGTGGACCAGGGCAGCCAGGTCCTGGCGGCCATCCTCCGGCAGGAGACCTGGTTCGTCCTGGGCAGCGACGAGGCCCTGACCCAGGCGGGCTATCTCTGCTGGACCCCCAGCCTCACCTTCCAGCAGGTGCGGGATGCCACCACCACCTATGAGACCCTGGTAGAGGCGGGGGACGGCAGCACCACCCCCCTTCGGGTGTTGGTGGACAGCCAGCAGGCCAGCGGCGCCCTGGCCGGGGTCCTGAGCCAGTTGGTGGAAGACGGGGATACCGTCCTCTCCCCCCGGGAGACCCGATACTGAGAACCCTCCGTTTGCCCCCCTGAACCCGACGGGTTCAGGGGGGCTTTTTGGGCAAAATCACAAAAATCGGTTAAGAACAGGAAAAATCGCGGAAAAGACTTGCAATCTGTCTCTGGTGTGGTATCATGTTAGTACTTTACCGCGATAGAGTATTAAAAGGTCGCGGGAGAACACGGAAATCGTGAGAAGGAGAGAACACCATGAAAAAAGCACTTGCACTCTTTTTGGCAGCTGCTATGAGCTGCACCCTCCTGGCCGGCTGCGGCCAGGACAATACCACCGGCGAAACCACCGACACCGGGGACACCGCCGAGACCAGCGACCTGGTCTACGCCGTGGAGGCCGGCAGCGCCGGCGAGGCGGTGGCCACCGAGAAGGGCTGGGAGTTCACCTCTGTGACCGCCCAGGCCGACGCCCTGATGGAAGTGGACGCCGGTACCTCCGATGCCGCCATCATCGACCTGCTCATGGCAGCCACCATGACCGGTGAGGGCACCAGCTACCCCGACCTGGTCTATGACACCGAAGGCCTCACCACCGAGGAGTATGGCATCGGCTGCCGGAAGGGTTCTGACCTGGCTGCCTACATCAACACCGTTCTGGCCGAGTCCTATGCCGACGGCAGCATGGCGGAGATCGCCGCCACCTATGGCATTGAGGACGCCCTGGTGGAGCAGCCCGCGGCAGAGGAGTTCACCCCCGCCGAGAGCGACAGCGACGTGGCCTATATCCAGGATAAGGGCACCCTCATCGTGGGCATCACCGAGTTCGAGCCGATGGACTACCGGGACGAAAACGGCGAGTGGATCGGCTTCGACGCCGACATGGCCAAGCTGGTGGCCGAAAAGCTGGGCGTGGAGATCGAGTTCATCGTCATCGACTGGAACAACAAAATTATGGAACTGGATTCCAAGAACATTGACGTGGTCTGGAATGGCATGACCCTCACCGACGAGGTCACCAGCTCCATGGAGTGCACCAACCCCTATGTGAACAATGCCCAGGTCGTGGTGACCAAGGCACAGTGATTTGTGTTCCCCCGGAATGCAGCATTCCCCAAAGGCAGAGGGCGGCCGCCCTCTGCCTTTGGGCAGCTTAGAAACCAGAGATCAGAGGAGCGAAACCCATGTTTTGGACGGTAACCCAATCCCTGTTTGACGCCCTGGGTCAGACGGCAGAGATCTTTTTCTTGACCCTGCTGTTCGGCCTGCCCCTGGGGCTGGTGGTGGCCTTCGGGTCCATGAGCAAATGGCAGCCCTTCCGTTTCCTGCTTCAGCCCAAAAAGGGGAAGGGGAAGGACAGTGGCACCCCCGCGGCGGAGACCGACCTGGCCCCCGTGAAACAGGAGCCCAGTAAGTTTATCAAGGCCTTGGCGGCCTTTCGGCCCATCCATACCATCACCGACGTGGTGGTGTGGGTCATCCGGGGCACCCCCTTGATGCTCCAGCTCATCATCATTTTCTATGGGCCCGGAATGTGGTTCGACAATAACATCTGGGGGGGCAACCGGATGGCCGCCTGCGTGGTGGCCTTTGTGATCAACTACGCCTGCTACTTCTCCGTGATCTACCGGGGGGGCATCCAAGGCGTCCCCCTGGGCCAGCGGGAGGCCGCCCAGGTCCTGGGCTTCACCCGGCGGCAGATCTTCTTCAAGGTCACCTTGCTGCAGATGATCAAGCGCATCGTGCCCCCCATGTCTAACGAGATCATCACCCTGGTGAAGGATACCTCCCTGGCCCGGATCATCGCCATCACCGAGCTCATCAAGGCCGGTGAGGCCTATATCAAGGCCGAGGGCATTATCTGGCCCCTGTTCTACACCGGCGTGTTCTATCTGGTGTTTGTGGGCATCCTCACCCTTCTCTTCAACTTCATCGAGCGCAAGCTCAGCTACTTCCGGTAAGGAGGTGCCACCATGGCCATCTTAGACGTACAGCACATTGAAAAAAGCTTCGGCAGCACCAAGGTCCTCCGGGACATCAACTTCTCCCTGGAGGAGGGGCAGGTGCTGGCCATCATTGGCTCCTCCGGCAGCGGCAAGACCACCTTGCTGCGCTGCCTAAACTTCCTGGAGACCCCAGACCAGGGGACCATCTCCGTCCGGGACGAGGTCCTCTTCGACGCCGCCGACCCCGCCACCCAGCGGGAGGGGGAGATCCGCCGCAAGCGCCTCCACTTCGGCCTGGTGTTCCAGAACTTCAACCTCTTCCCCCAGTACACCGCCCTGCAGAACGTCACCCTGGCCCGGGAACTCATGGCCAAGGGGGAGAAAACCGGGGAGGACCTGGCCGCCATCCGGGCCGAGGGGGAGCGCCTGCTGACCCAGATGGGCCTCCAGGACCGGATGGGCAACTACCCCCACCAGCTCTCCGGCGGGCAGCAGCAGCGGGTGGCCATCGCCCGGGCCCTGGCCATGAAGCCGGACATCCTCTGCTTTGACGAGCCCACCTCCGCCCTGGACCCGGAACTCACCGGGGAGGTCCTTCGGGTGATCCGGGGGCTGGCCGACCAGCACACCACCATGATCATCGTCACCCACGAAATGTCCTTCGCCC
>URCB01000086.1 GCA_900546255.1 uncultured Eubacteriales bacterium | reverse complement strand
ACCACCCGGTGGACCGGGACCCGGTGTGCGGCTTCTCCGGCATCATCGGGGACCAGTGCCCCGGCTGCGGACGCCATGAGGATGACGTGCCCTTTGAACGGATTCGCCGGATCACCGGTTACCTGGTGGGCACCTTGGACCGCTTCAACAACGCCAAGCGAGCCGAGGAGCGGGACCGGGTGAAGCACAACGTTTGAGAGAAGCGCCCCCTCTCTCATTCGTGAATGAAATGTTGCAAAAAAGAGACCTGATTTCTCAGGTCTCTTTTTTTCTGCAAGTTTTTCCGGCAAAAGAACTGCGGGACAGGGAAAAATTGGGAGGCTTTTCTGAAAAATCATCAAAAATGCAGGAAAAATCCCCGCAAATTCTTTGAAGCAGCTGGGGAAATGCTCTTGCAAAACGAGGGTTATGGGACTATAATTTATGTGATCCTATTTTCATAAGCACGGGGAAAATGAAAGATAAGATAAAAAAACTGTAAAAATGATAAGGAAATCCTCTTTGTCAAAGGAGTGAAAAGAATGACCGAGTTCAAATCAGGGGTCGATTTGTCCCTGATGGAGGGTGTGCTTCGCCAGTATCAGGATGACGACACCAGCCTGATCATGATCCTCCAGCAGGCACAGTCGATCTATGGTTACCTGCCCCAGGAAGTGATCTACCATGTGGCCGAGCGGACGGGAAACAGCCCGGCCAAGGTGATGGGGGTAGCCACTTTCTATAGCTATTTCCGGCTGAAACCCATGGGGACCTACCAGATCATGCTCTGCGACGGCACCGCCTGCCACGTGAATGGGTCGGAGCGGATCCGCACGGCCATCAGCCAGGAGCTGGGCATTGCCAACGGGGAGACCACCGAGGACGGCATGTTCACCCTCAACGAGGTGGCCTGCCTGGGCTGCTGCTCCCTGGCGCCGGTGATGATGATCAATGGCGAAACCTATGGCAACCTCACCCCGGAGAAGGCCATCAAGATCCTTCGGAAACTGCGTCAGCGGGAGTCTGGGGAGGGCATCCGTATCCTGGTGGGCCAGGGCAGCTGCGGCGTCTCCGCCGGGGCAACCCGGGTGGCCAAGGTGATCGCCGGGCACAAAACCGCCACCGACAGCTTTACCGTGGAGACCACCGGCTGCATCGGCATGTGCTACCTGGAGCCCATCGTGGACATCTACCAGGGTGACACACTCCTCCACCGCCTGGTGAAGGTGACGGAAACCGATGCCCTGGGCATCGTCCAGGCGGTGCGGAAGAACGACTTCTCCAAGCTGGAGGCCATGTTCATCAGCGACGAGGATGCCCGCTTCCTGAAGAAGCAGAAGCGGGTGGCCCTGCGCCACTGCGGCGTGGTGAACCCCACCAGCATCGACGACTACATCAACCACCAGGGCTACCGGGCCCTGGACAAGGCCCTGCGGATGGAGCCGGAGGCGGTCATCGAGGAGATCAAGGTCTCCGGCCTGGCCGGTCGGGGCGGCGCAGGCTTCCCCACCTGGTTTAAGTGGGACGCGGCCCGGAAGGCGGAAGGGGAGCACAAGCACCTGATCTGCAACGCCGACGAAGGGGACCCCGGCGCCTTCATGGACCGGGCGGTCATCGAGTCCGACCCCCACACCCTCATTGAGGGCATGCTCATTGGCGCCTATGCCATCGGGGCCAGCGACATGTATGTGTATATCCGGGCGGAGTACCCCCTGGCGGTGGAGCGGCTGAGCAAGGCCATCGAGCAGGCCCGCAGCCGGGGCCTGTTGGGGGAGAACATCCTGGGCACCGGCTTCTCCTGCGACCTGAACATCAAGATCGGCGCAGGCGCCTTCGTCTGCGGCGAGGAGACTGCCCTCATCGAGTCCATGGAGGGCAAGCGGGGCATGCCCCGGCTCAAGCCTCCCTTCCCCGCCCAGAAGGGCTATTTGGATGAGCCCTCCAACATCAACAACGTGGAGACCTTTGCCAACGTGGCCTGGATCATCCAGAACGGCGGCGCCGCCTTTGCCGCCATGGGCACGGAGAACTCCAAGGGCACCAAGGTCTTTGCCCTCACCGGCAAGGTCCAGCGGGGCGGTTTGGTGGAGGTGCCCATGGGCAACTCCCTGAAAGACGTCATCTTCGACATCGCCGGGGGCATCAAGGACGGCCGGCAGTATAAGGCCGTGCAGATGGGCGGCCCCTCCGGCGGCTGCATCCCCGCCTCCCTGATGGATACTCCCATTGACTACAAGGCCCTCTCTGCCACGGGTGCCATTATGGGTTCCGGCGGCATGGTGGTCATGGACGACAGCACCTGCATGGTGAACATTGCCCGGTTCTTCCTGGACTTCACCGCCCGGGAGTCCTGCGGCAAGTGCGTGCCCTGCCGCATCGGCACCACCCGGATGAAGGAAATCCTGGACCGGATCTGCGAGGGCAAGGGCCAGGAAGGGGACATCGAACTGCTGGAGGAGCTGTGCGTAAGCATCAAAGACGGCGCCCTCTGCGGCCTGGGCCAGACGGCCCCCAACCCCGTCCTTACCACCATCCGCTATTTCCGGGACGAGTACGAGGCCCATATTCGGGACAAGAAATGTCCTGCCTGCGAATGTTCCGCCCTTCTGACCATCTCCATCGACCCGGCCAAGTGCACCGGCTGCACCGTCTGCGCCCGGAAGTGCCCGGTGGAGTGCATCAGCGGGGAGCGGAAAGAGCCCCACGTCATCAATCAGAGTGCCTGTATCAAGTGTAAGCAGTGCGTCAGCTCCTGTAAGTTTGGCGCCATTGTGGTAGACTAAGAAGGGAGGGGACGACTATGAAACCGAGAATTAAGGTAACCATCAACGGCCAGGTCTGCACAGGCCGCGCCGGCCAGACCCTCCTGGAGATCGCGGAGCACAATGGCATTGCCATCCCCAACCTCTGCCACAACGGGGAACTCAAGCACTACGGCGGCTGCAGCCTCTGCGTGGTGGAGGCCGAGGGCAGCCCCAAGCTGCTGCGGGCCTGCTCCACCGAGGCCCAGGACGGCCAGGTGATTTACACGGAGTCCGAGCGGGTGGTGCGCACCCGCAAGACCAGCATCGAACTGCTGATGAGCGACCACGACGGGGACTGCCGCGGCCCCTGCGTCCTCAACTGCCCGGCCAGCGTGAATGCCCAGGGCTATATCCAGGCCATCGCCCGGGGGGACGATAAGGAGGCCGTGCGCATCCTCAAGGAGCGCCTGCCCATCCCCGCCTCCATTGGCCGGGTGTGCCCCCACCCCTGCGAGGGGGGCTGCCGCCGGCAGATGGTGGAGGAGCCCATTTCCATCTCCTATTTGAAATACTTCGCCGCAGACCGGGTCATCGCCCAGGGCGGCTACCTGCCCCCCAAGGCCGCAGCCACCGGCAAGCGGGTGGGCATCATCGGCGGCGGTCCTGGCGGCCTCACCGCGGCCTACTACCTGTCCCTGAAGGGCCACCGGGTGACCATTGTGGATGCCATGCCCCAGATGGGCGGCATGCTCCGCTACGGCATCCCCGAGTACCGCCTGCCCAAGCGCGTCCTGGACGAGGAGATCGACGAGATCGCCTCCCTGGGCGTGGAGATGAAGAACAACTTCCGCATCGGCGTGGACGCCACTTTTGAGGAGTTCAAGAGCCACTACGACGCCGTGGTGGTGGCCATCGGCGCCTGGTCCAGCATGCCCATCGGCTGCCCCGGGGAGGACCTGGAGGGCGTCCTGGGCGGCATCGACTTCCTCCAGCGGGTGGCCCTGGGAGAGCGCCCGGAGATCGGCGACAAGGTGGCCATCGTGGGCGGCGGCAACACCGCCATGGACGCCTGCCGCACCGCCGTGCGCCTGGGCGCCAAGGAGGTCTACGTGGTCTACCGCCGCACCGAGGCGGAGATGCCCGCCGAGCAGCTGGAGATCGACGAGGCCCGGGAAGAGGGCGTCATCTATAAGTTCCTCACCAACCCCGCCGAGATCGTCGGCGAGAACGGCAAGGTGAAGGAGATGAAGCTCCAGATCATGGAGCTGGGCGAGCCCGACGAGAGCGGCCGCCGCCGCCCCGTGCCGGTGGAAGGGAAGTTCGAGACCCTCCCCGTCACCTGCGTCATCAGCGCCATCGGCCAGAAGGCCAACGTGGCCGGCTTTGAGGGCATCGAGCTCAACCGCAAGGGCATCATCGCCGCCGACGAGACCAGCTACCGCACCTCCATGGAGGGGGTCTTCGCCGTGGGCGACGCCACCAACAAGGGGGCGTCCATCGCCATCGAGGCCATCGGCGAGGCCCGCCGCTGTGCCAAGGTGGTGGACCTCTACCTCCACGGGGTCCAGGTGCCCTACCAGAAGACGTACCTGTCGGTGAAGAATGTTTCTCCGGAGTATTTCGCCGACTACATCAAGCTCCCCCGGACCAAGATGCCCACCCGGCCTGCCGAGGAGCGCAAGCACGACTTTGAGGAGATCAACCTGGGCTTTTCCGAGGCCCAGGCCCGGGCAGAGGCTGCCCGCTGCCTGGACTGTGGCTGCCACGACTTTGCCGAATGTAAGCTCATCCGCTGCGCCAACCTCTATGAGCTTCAGCCGGAGCGGATCCAGCGGCTCAAGGGCGACGGCGAAGGGAAGATCCACCCCAGCTACAAGGAGAAGCGCCTGGTGGCCATCGAGCGGGACCAGGGCAAGTGCATCCTCTGCGGCCAGTGTGTCCGCCTCTGCGACGAGGTGGTGGGCAAGGGCCTGCTGGGCATGGTGGGCCGTGGGTTCGACACGGTGATCCGCCCCGAGTTCCAGACCAGCGACGCCATCCGGGAGTGCGTGGACTGCCTCAAGTGCGCCGAGGCCTGCCCCACCGGCGCCCTGCGCATCCGGGAGAACGAGATCGAAGAGTAACCAGCCCCATCCTTTGACAAAGACCGGTGCCCCCGGCATGGGAACGGAAGTTCCTGTGCCGGGGGCGTTTTTGGATCGGGAAAGAGGGCAGCGGCCAAAGATTTCCCCTTGCATTTTGTGGGAAATTCCTCTAAACTTTGGTTAGCTTAGACTAACAAAGGAGGGGTTCCTATGTCCTGTGAAGACCGGGGTGACACCCCATCGGTTTGCCTGCAGGGAACCCCCTTCCGCCAAGGGGGGCCCAACCAGTACCACACGGAAACCGGGGGGGGAGCGGTAACCATCACAGAGTATAACGTCTTTCCTGGCATCTGGTTGGCCTTTCACGAGATTCGAGCCCTGTCCTTTTCTCCCCCGCCGGATTACCCGGCAGGGCTATTGGAAATCTCCCACTGTCAGCTGGGCCGGCTGGAATACCAGGCGGGGGACCGATGCTTCTTCCTGGGGATAGGGGACCTGTCCCTCCACCGCAGCAGCTGCCAATCGCTGTTTCGCTGCCCCACCGGGCGGTACACGGGCCTCTCTGTGGTCATCGACCCGGCCTTGGCGCCCTGGTGCACCACCTGCCTGTTGGGGGATGTGGAGGTGGACCTAACAGCCCTCTGCCAACGGTTCTCCGGGGGAGATGTGCCCTTTGTCCTCCGGGCGACGCCTCGGTTGGAACACGTTTTCTCAGAGCTCTATGCCGCACCGGAGGCGCTGCGCAAGGGATACTTGAAGGTAAAGGTGCTGGAACTTCTGCTCTTTCTCTCCAGTCTGGATCCCAGTCAGGCGCCAGGGGAGGGGAACAGCTGCACCCGGGACCAGGTGGAACTGGTGGAGAAGGTCTTCGCCTTCCTGGGGACCCACCGGGACCAGCGCTACACGGCAGAACAGTTGGCAGCGGCCTTTCACGTCTCCCCGGAGCATCTCCGGCGGAGCGTGAAACGTGTTTATGGCAAGCCGCTTTACCAATGTGTCCGCAATTATAAAATGGATCTGGCGGCCGTGGTGCTGCAGCGTTCGAATCGGACGGTCACCGACATTGCCGGCGAGTTTGGCTACGACAACAGCAGCAAGTTCGCCGCTGCGTTTCGGGCGGCGTTGGGCTGCTCCCCGGCGGACTACCGCCGGAAGGCCCCCTCCGCCGGCCCCCCTGCCCCCTGGTTTGGAGCGAAAAACGAGTAGTTTGGAGCGGTAACTCCCTTTGGGTGCGGCTATAATACATACCATCCTGTGTCCGGTATAGGGCACGTCTATTTTACCATAAAGTTAGCATAGACTAACTAACGAGGAGGTGCCTGCCATCAAGCGATACACAACGACCCTTCTTCTGGCGGTGGGACTGGTGTTTCTGTCTGTGATTTCCCTCTTTGTGGGGGTGATTGACCTGGACGTGCCCAGCCTGCTGTCTGGGAACTGGGACCAATGGGAGATCTTCCTCCTCTCCCGGCTGCCCCGGCTGCTGGCCATCCTGTGCACCGGGGTGGGGATGAGCGTGGCGGGCCTGATCATGCAGCAGTTGTGCATGAATAAGTTCGTCTCCCCCACCACCGGGGCCACCA
>URCB01000085.1 GCA_900546255.1 uncultured Eubacteriales bacterium | reverse complement strand
CGCCCGCCGGAGGAGGACTATGAGGAGGACTAGGACCAGAAGCAGAAACTCATCATCCCCATTGTGGTGGTCGTTTTCCTGGTGGGGGTAGGGATTTTCCTGTGGGTCACCTTCTTTAGTGACATGTTCCGGCAGGATGAAAACACCCTTCGGGTGCCCAATCTCCTGGGGCAGAACATTTCGGATGTGCTCCAAGATGGGGACGTCTTAGAACATTTCAACGTGGTGGAGCAATCCCGCCAAGCCAGCGATGAATACGAGGAAGGGCAGATCATCTCCCAAGACCCCGTGGCGGGGACAGAGGTGACCGCCGGGGAGGGGACCATCACCATCAACGTGGTGGTCAGCTCCGGGCAGGACACGGTGGAGATGATCAACGTGGTGGGCGACACCTATGAGACCGCCGTCACCCGTCTGCAGCAGATGGACTTGAAGGTGGACACCCCCACCAGAGAGGCCTCGGACGAGGTGGAGGAGGGGCACGTGATTTCCAGCGATCCTGCCGCCGGAGAGCAGGTGAGCCCCGGGGACACCGTGAAGCTGGTCATCAGCAGCGGGCCAGAGACCAAGAAGGTCACCGTCCCCACTCTCACCGGCACCACCCTGGAAAACGCCCGCCAAATTGCGGAGAGCGCAGGGCTGACGATCTCCAGCGTCACAGAGGTCAACAGCAACTACCCCGCCGGCCAGGTGATCTACCAGAGCATCGCCGCCAACACCGAGGTGGATGAGGGAACCGGAATCATCCTCCAAGTGAGCTTGGGCCCCGCGTCGACCGACCCGCCCGTCCACACGAAGACCATCAGCGTCACCCTGCCGGATGACGGGCGGGACAGCGTCACCGTCCGCATTACCGTGGACGGGGAGGAGGTCTACAACACCCCGGTGAATACCGCCCAGGGAACCATTTACACCAGCGTTCAGGGCTCTGGGACGGCAGAGGTGTGCATTTACTTCGACGGGGTCCTGGCGGAGCAGTATAACTTGAATTTTGACCAATGAGTATGACAAGAGACGAAGGGGTCATTCGTAAGGCCCTCAGCGGCTTCTATTACGTCCAGTGCGGCGGGGACCTGGTGACCTGCCGGGCCCGGGGGAAGTTCCGCTACCAAAAAATCACCCCCCTGGTGGGGGACCGGGTGGTCATCGCCCGCCAGCCGGACGGGACCGGCTCCCTGACGGAGGTGCTGCCCCGGCGCAACGCCTTCCAGCGCCCGGCGGTGGCCAACATCGACCAGATGGTGATCATCGCCTCCGGGGCCATTCCCGTAAGCGACCCCTTCCTGCTGGACCGGATCATCTCCCTGGCGGAGAGCAAGGGGTGCCAGCCCATCCTGTGCATCAACAAGTGGGATTTGGTCCAGGCCCAGGACCTGTTGGACCTCTACCGGGGGGCCGGCATCCCCACCCTTCCGGTGAGCGCCCAGACCGGCCAGGGGCTGGAGGAGCTCCGGGGCATGCTGGCGGGGAAGCTCTCCGCCTTCACCGGCAACTCCGGCGTAGGGAAGTCCAGCATCCTCAACGCCCTGGACCCCACCTTTGCCCTGGCCACAGGGGAGATCAGCGAAAAGCTGGGCCGGGGGCGGCACACCACCCGCCATGTGGAGTTCTTCCCAGTGGCGGGGGGCCTCATCGCCGACACCCCCGGCTTCTCCGCCTTTGACGCGGAAAAGGGCGGGGGAGAGCCCCTGGACAAGGACACCCTGGCCGAGACCTTCCGGGAGTTCCGCCCCTATCTGGGCCAGTGCCGCTTTGTGGGCTGCGCCCATGTGAAGGAGGCCGGCTGTGCCGTCCTGGAGGCGGTGAAGGCGGGGAAGATCTCTCCCAGCCGCCACCGCAGCTACGTTCGGCTGTACGATCTGGCCAAGGCCAACCAGTCCTGGGGAAAGTCCTGACCCCACCCAAACGCACCACCCGTCCCCTCCCGGCATAGACTGGGAGCGGACGGGTGTTTTTCATGCCCGGAAAGGAGGGGAACGGAATGAAAATGGTGGTGATCCATGCCCCCAAGGCGCTGGCGGGCCTGCTGCGAAAACTTTTCCATATTTAAGACATACCGGCCAATCCCGGGACATAGGATGGGACAGATACTTCCCTGACACGAGAAAGGATTGGTTACCGTGATGGAATTGGAACTCCGGCAGGAGACCGTGCGGGGCTGGGAGACGGTCTGCCGCACCACATTGGAACAGGAGGAGACCGCGGAGGCCATCGTGCCCGATGCCCGGCCGGACATTTGGCAGGTGCTGGATGGCCAGGCCCGCCTGCTCCTCCAGAGAAACGAAGCCCAGGACGGCCGGGGGGAGCTGGCGGGCCTGCTGAAAACCACCATCCTCTATCAGCCCGAGGGCGGCCAGGGGGTGGAGGCCATGGAGGTCACCCTGCCCTTCTCCGCAGCCCCGGACCTGCCCCGGCTCACCCGGCGGGGAACCGTCCACGTGGTGCCCCGGGTGCTGTCGGTGGACGTTCACCTGCTCAACCCCCGAAAGGTGCTGGTACGGGTGGGGTACTGCCTGGAACTGGAGGCGTTTGAGCCCCAGAACCGCAGCCTGGCCGCCCAGGCAGCAGACCCAGAGCAGTGGGGGGTCTGCCAGAAAACCGGGCAGCTGCGCACCTTGCAGACGGTGTATGTCCAGGAGAAGGCCTTTACGTATCAAGACACCCTTACCCTTCCCGCCGGCCGGCCAGACGCCGTGGAAGTGCTGCGGACTCAGGCCAAGTGCACTTGCACAGAGGCCCGGGTCATCGGCACCAAGCTGGTCTTCAAAGGGGAGGCGGCCCTCCAACTGCTGTGCCGGGGGGAGGACGGCGGGCTCTTCGCCGAAGAGTTCCACCTGCCCTACTCCCAAATCATGGACGCCGGGGAGGAGAGCGAGGAGGGCCTGTGTCACATGGACCTGGTCTTCACCGACGTCACCTGCACCCCGGTGGAGGGGGACCGGCGGACCTTTCAGGTGACCCTGGCCCTCCAGGCCCAAGGGGTTCTGCGGCGGGAGGTCACAGCCCCCATTCTCACCGACCTCTACAGCACCACCCATACCCTGGAGACCACAGAGGCCATGTACCCCATCTGCCGCCTGCTGGACCAGGGAGAGGCCCAGGAGAGCGCCCGGGAGACGGTGGAGACCAGCAGCGTGCCCAGCCGTCTCCTGGACGTCCAGGTGCGCCTGGGCCGCCTGACCCAGAACCTGGAAGGGGAGGACCGGGTGCTCACCCAAGAGGCGGAGCTTTCCGTTCTGTATGAGACCGAGGAGGGGCCTGCCGCTGCCAGCCGCCGGGTCTCCCTGTCCCACCGGCTGCCCGGCCAGGGGGAGGGGACCTGCCTGGTGACCACCGAGCTGCTGCGGGACCCCACCGCTGCCCTGGCAGGGGAGGGGGTGGAGGTCTCCTTCGCCCTGGCCTTCCGGTGGATGTGCCTGACCCAGGAGGAGGTTCCCGTCATCGCCCAGGTCCAAGTGGGGGAACCCCGGCAGGCCGAAGGCCGCCAGCCCTCCCTCACTCTCCGGGCGGTCCACCCCGGGGAGGATCTGTGGGCAGTGGCCAAAGCCTGCTGCACCACCGAGGACGCCATCCTGGCCGCCAGCGGCTTGGAGAGCGGGGAAGTGGCGCCGGGACAGATGCTGCTGATTCCCTGTAAAAGTAGATAACACGGGAGGGCCTCAGCGTAGGATGCGCTGAGGCCCTCCTGTATTCTAAAGGGACTCTTTCATAGAGGGTGAAACAGAGAGGGACGCGGCGCCAAAGATGTGATATCCTTTCTTTGAGAAACTTTGCATGTTCCTGTAGTTTTTGCCGTAGAAACCGTAGTATATGGGTGAGACCGGAAAGGAGGCGGAGAAGAGGATGGAAGATGAAAAGATCATTGCCCTGTTTTTTGCACGGTCTGAACAGGCGATCCAAGAGCTGGACAAGAAGTACGGACAACGCTGTCATACGGTCTCTTACAACATTCTCAACAACAGGCAGGATGCGGAGGAATGTGTGAATGATGCCTACTTTGGCGCCTGGAAGGCGATGCCCCCAGCCAAGCCCAACCCATTGCTGACATACCTTTTAAAAATCGTGCGGAACCTTTCCCTCAAACGCTATTGGCAGAAAGGAGCAGCGAAGAGAAACAGCAACTATACCATTGCCCTGCAGGAAATTGAGGCCTGTGTCGCAGCGCCAAACGCTGTGGAGGATGTCATCGAAGCCCGAGAACTGGCACATATCCTAGAGGGCTTTTTAGACACGCTGACCAAGGAAAACCGGGTCATTTTCCTGCGGCGGTATTGGTTCTCTGACAGCTACCAGGATATTGCGGAGCTTGTGGGTTTGTCAGAGAAAACTGTCTCCGTCCGGCTGACCCGGATGCGCCAGAAGATGCGGCAATACTTGCTGGAAAGTGGGGTGATCCGATGAATGCAAAGAAGTTTTCCGATGCCATGGGTGCGTTAAACAGAAGATATGTGGAGGAAGCTGCGCTGTATCATAAGAATAGAATCAGGCTTCCCCGCATCATGTGGGGCGCGGTGGCAGCGTGCGTGGCACTGGCTGTTGTGGTGGGTGTGAACCTACGACCCCAGTCGGAGGCGCCCCAGGCTATGTTGACGATCCCAACCATGGAACAGGACGCTATGGGTTTTGAAAGCTGGGTGGGATATGACATCGCAACGTGGGACAATGGGAACCCATGGAACGTAAGCATGGACTTTACGACGCTGCCTGTCTATCGAAATGGGTCTTATCATTCTGCGGGGATGCCCACGGGATTATCCCAGGAAGCGATGATGGATCGGTTGGAAGAGGCCGCAGAGGCGCTGGGCATGGAGATCGATTCCCCGGAAACGGTCCAGGAGGGCTCTGCGGTGGTGCAGCTGACGGCCAGCGCAGAGGGGACAACCATCGTGGTGGAAGCCGACGGCACCATGGAGGTCTGGTTTGAGGGCGGTCTGGCTTTGCCGGAGGAGTACCACTTTACCGACTGTGACACCACAGACACCGAAGCTGCGCAGGTGCTGAACTACCTGGCCCAACGGTATTCCGCCCTGCTGGAGTTTGACCAGCCGGAGCAAGTGCTGTCCGGAATGTGGAATCTCTCGGATGAGGAGGGGAGTACACCAAGCTACTGGCGGGAGTATATCCTGTATGACGCGGCCGGGGATGATTTGGAGGATATCTTAAACTATACCTATCGCTTCGCCCAATTCTATCCCGATGAGGAAGGCAAGCTGTCTCTTCTGCGTATCTGGGATGGCCTGGCCTGCGCGGAGAACATCGGGGAGTATCCCATCATCACAGTGGATGAGGCATTCCAACAGCTGGAACAGGGCCACTATATCACCTCGGTCCCGTATGAGGTCACCGATATGGAACGGGTTGGCAAGGTAGAACTCGTCTACCGCAATGCCAGGACGGAGGAAACCTTTCTTCCCTACTACCGGTTCTATGTGGCGCTGCCAGAAGAGCAGAAGGATGGTCTGACCACGTTTGGTGCCTACTATGTACCGGCAGTGCAGGAGGCGTATATCGCCAATATGCCGGCCCAGAAGGACAACGCCGGTTAGTGTGCTGTTATACCCTGCAAGCGGGTCAGGGGTTTCCTGGTTGGGCAGGTCTACAGAAAGCGGTAGTAAAAGCAACGCGCCGCTGTGTTCCTTTTGGAACGCAGCGGCGCGTTTTTATGGGCTTAGACAGGTTTAATCTCTATCCGTAGTCAGCACCTTTTTCAGCTTGGCAAACTTCGGCAGGCTGCCCTCCAAGGGACGCTCCGGCTCCCCTTGGATCAGGGGGAGGGCATAGTGGATAAAGGGCTGGCAGATGCCGTTGCCGGCCTGGTTGATCCAGTCCCGGGGCACCTTGCGCTCGGTGTTGGCGGCCTGGGTCAGGGGGACCAGCTTGGTGCGGCAGCGGTACCCCGTCTCGTCCCGGGTGCAGTCCAGGGCCACCATCTGGTCGGTCTGGCCGGCCACAGCGGCTTCCACGGCGGCCTTTCCGGCGGCATAGGCCTCACGGATGTCGGTTTGGGAGGCCAGGTGGGCCCCGCACCGCTGGAGGAGGGAGAGCTCAATACCCCGGACCTTCACCCCCAGGGCCTGCTTCACCCGGTCGGCCAGCAGGGCGGCCAGGCCACCCAGCTGGGCATGGCCAAAGCCGTCGGTGGCGGAGGTTTTGGCCTCAGAGACAAAGGTGCCGTCGGCGTAGTGGATGCCCTCGGAGACGGCCACCAGGCAGTTGCCGGTCTCCTCGTAGACCTTCTTCACATCGGCCAGGAACTGGTCCATGTCAAAGTCCACCTCTGGCAGGTACACCAGGTCCGGCCCGGCGCCAGCCCAGGTGGCCAGGCCAGCGGCCCCGGCCAGCCAGCCGGCATGGCGGCCCATGATCTCCACGATGACCACGGTGCCGGTGTCATAGACCCTGGCGTCCTGGTACAGCTCCATGCAGGAGGTGGCGATGTACTTGGCGGCGCTGCCGTAGCCGGGGCAGTGGTCCGTGCCGGACAGGTCGTTGTCGATGGTCTTGGGCACCCCGATGATGTTGCAGGGGTAGCCCACCTTCTGCATGTACTTGCTGATCTTGTTGCAGGTGTCCATGGAGTCGTTGCCGCCGTTGTAGAAGAAGTAGCGC
>URCB01000084.1 GCA_900546255.1 uncultured Eubacteriales bacterium | reverse complement strand
CTTCCAGCCCCCGGCGGGCGGAGGGGGTAAAGGTTACGGTTTGGATGGGGATCCCTCCTCTCTTGCCCCGTTGGCAGGGGACGGGGGCGTGGGCGGCGTGACGGAAATGCTTCGCGCCGGGTGGCTGGCAGAGACCGGCGCCCCCTCCAAGGCGGGGGTTGTGGAGCCCAAACAAGAGGGTTTTGCGGTGTTTTCCATGTAGAAATTTCCTCCGAGTTTCGTTTCGTGAAAAAAGTCTACCCAAATCATCCCCGAAATTGAGAAAAATAACCGAAATTTTTCTATGATTTTAGAATTGCATTTTTGAGAAAATGTGATACAATGTAGGTCGCCAAGAAAAAATTATTGGAGGTACCTGACTATGTATGCTATCAACCCCGATCTGTGCACCTTCTGCAAGAAGTGTGTGGAAGAATGTCCCACCGGCGCCATTGTCGAAGGCAAGGCTGGCGACAAGGACGTGTGCGTTGTGACCTCTGAGTGCATCGACTGCGGCGGCTGCGAGGACGCTTGCGAGACCGAGCCCAAGGCTCTGGGTTACAAGGACTAATCCCAACCCGAACCACCAATATCACAAAGAACGGACGCAGGGGAACTCCCCAAGCGTCCGTTTTTTGTCCCTCGAATGGGGCCTCAAAGGGCAGTCGGCCCCCCAAACCACAGGCTTTTTTGGGTGGTTTTTGACGGGGGGTTTTGGTTGAGATTTCCTGGTGGGTGTGCTATAATCTACAAGATATCCTGAAATTGATGCGATACCCCCGCCGGAGCAGGCTTTCGGCGGGTTTCTGGGAAAGGAGACGCCCATGAAAATTGTAGTCTTGGCCGGGGGCTTGAGCCCGGAGCGGAACGTGTCCCTGTCCTCGGGCACCATGATCGCCCACGCCTTGAAACGGCTGGGCCACCGGCCTGCCCTGGTGGACCTCTACTTCGGCCTGGAGGACCCAGCCGGCCCCCTGGAGGCCTGCTTTGACCAGCCCGTCCCGGACCGGTGGAAGCAGGTGGACCCCCAGGCCCCGGATCTGGAGGCGGTGAAAGCCGCCCGGCCGGGGGAAAGCCCCAGCCAGTTTGGCCCCGGCGTGCTGGAACTCTGCCGCCAGGCAGACCTGGTGTTCCTGGCCCTCCACGGGGCCTGCGGGGAGGATGGCCGGGTGCAGGCTGCCTTTGACCTCATGGGCATCCCCTACACCGGGTCGGGGTATGTGGGCTCCGCCCTGGCCATGGACAAGGACCTGACCAAGCGCCTGGTGGCTCCCCTGGGGGTGAAGACCCCCCAGTGGAAGCGGGCCGACTACACGGACAGGGACATTGACCGCCTCACCAGCACCACCCCGGTGCCCTGCGTGGTAAAGCCGGTGGCCAGCGGGTCCTCCATCGGCGTGTCCATCGCCCACACCAAGAAGGAGCTCCATGCGGCGCTGGTAGAGGGCCTGGCCTATGGCGGGCAATGCGTGCTGGAGCAGTATGTGGCCGGACGGGAGATTCAGGTGGCGGTGCTGGCCGGCAAGGCCCTGCCCTCCATCGAGATCATCCCCAGCGACGGGTTTTATGACTACGAGAACAAGTACCAGCCCGGGGCGGCCAGGGAGGTCTGCCCTGCCCCCATCCCACCGGCATGGGAGCAGGCGGTGGGCCAAGCGGCGGTTACCGTCTACCAGGCCCTGGGCCTGGCGGTGTATGCCCGGGCGGACTTCATTGTGGACCAGGGGGGCACCCCCTGGTTCCTGGAGATCAACACCCTCCCCGGCATGACCCCCACGAGCCTGGTACCCCAGGAGGCCGCTGCCGTGGGTATGGACTATGAGACCCTGTGCCAAACCATCATCGACGAATCCCTGAAGGCCCGCCAGGGCGGCAGGTAGGAGAAAGGAGAGACGGTTCCATGGAACCAATGACCATACAGGAGCTGGCCGACGCCACCGGCGCCACCCTCCTGGGAGAGGGGATCTCCCCGGACCAGACCGTCACTGGGGTGGAGACCGACAGCCGGGCCGTCCACCCTGGGGACCTCTTTGTAGCCCTGCCGGGGGAAAAGACCGACGGGCATAACTTCATCCCAGGGGCCTTGGAGGCAGGCGCTGTGGCCTGCCTCACCCAGCAAGCCCCGGAGAAGCCCCTCCCCGGCAAGTGCTACCTCCTGGTGGAGGATACCATGGCCGCCATCGGCCAGGCGGCCAAGGCCTACAAGGCCAAGTTCCCCATCCCGGTGATCGGCATCACCGGCAGCGTGGGCAAGACCACCACCAAGGACATGGTGGCCGCCGTCCTGGGGCAGAAGTACCAGGTGCTGAAAACCGAGGGGAACTTCAACAACGAGTTGGGCCTTCCCCTCACCCTCTTCCGCCTGAACCGCCAGCACGAGATCTGCGTGCTGGAGATGGGGATGAACCACTTTGGAGAGATCTCCTACCTGGTGCACCTGGCCCCGCCGGACGTGGCAGTGATCACCAACATCGGCGATGCCCACATTGAGAACCTGGGCAGCCGCCAGGGCATCCTGAAGGCCAAAAGCGAGATTTTCGAGACCATGGACCCCACAGGTCTGGCCGTTCTCAACGGGGACGACCCCCTTCTCCGCCCTCTGGCAGGGGAGCTGCCCACCCAGACCGTTCTCTGCGGGGCGGACCATCAGCCCCCCTATGAGGCCCTGGAGATCCACTCTCAGGGGGCCAAAGGCCTCCAGCTGACGGTGAAGACCCCCCGTGCGACCTTCCCTGTCACTGTACCCGCACCGGGGGAGCATATGATCTACCCCGTTCTCATGGCCTGCGCCATTGGGGAGCGGTTCGGCCTGACCCCGGAGCAAATGCAGGCGGGGGTGGCCTCCTTTGTGCCCACCAAGATGCGGATGAATGTCCTCCACCAGGGGGATCTGACCATCCTGGATGACGGGTATAACGCCAACCCCCAGTCTATGAAGGCCGCCCTGGAGATCCTCTCCCAGACCGAGGGAACCTACCGGGCCGCCGTCCTGGGGGACATGTTCGAACTGGGGGAATTGGGCCCGGAACTCCACCGGAGCATGGGGGAGTGGGCCGCTTCCCTGGGAAACATCGACGGCCTGCTGGCCGTGGGGGACCTGGCCTGGAACATCTACGACGCCGCCCGGGAAAACGGGATGGAAGGGGTGTTCTATGCCAAGGACCGGGCCACAGCCAAGGCGCTGCTGCCCAACTTCATCCGTCCCGGCGGGGTGATCCTGGTAAAGGCCTCCCGGGGGATGGCCTTTGAGGAGATCACCCGGGAGATCCAGCGGCTGGGGCCCAAGGACTGAGGGGGGCCGTTTAGCACCGGCTGCTGCGGGGACAAAGAGAAACGGGGACCCCGAAGGGTCCCCGATACGTTGCTCCCATGGAACAACCCAAAACGAGGCGCTTTTCCACCTGCAGGCGGAAAAGGAACGCCAATCTGTTTTCTTGCCCGGGCGTGCCGACCACCCAGCGGCCCGCCGCCCAGTCCTTAGTCGAAGTGGATGATGGTTTTCCGGGGGGTGTGCTTCACCAGCTCCTCCAGGGTCTCCTCGTAGGGGGCGCAGGCGATGTTCCGGTCGGTGATCATCCCGGTGATGAGGAAGGCGGGCACCACGTCGAACGCGGGGGTCCACCCCTTGGCCTGGGTGCCGGGGAGAAGGTTGGTGACCTTTGCCGGGTCCCCCTCACCCTGGCCGAAGGCGGAGCCGTCGGCGGCCTCCAGGTCGATGTCGTCGGCGTTGAGCACTGCATAGAAGGGGATGGAGTGGAAGTAGCAGGCGATGGCCAGCTCATAGGTCCCCACAGGGGCCTTCAGATCCCCGTTTTTGGCGGCCAGGATGCCGTCGGCCAGCACCATGTGGGCCCCCTGCTGGGCCAGGAAGGTGGCGGCGGCGTGGTCGGGAATCACGGTGCAGGGGATGTCCTCCCGGGCCAGCTCGTGGGCCAGCAGGGTCCCGGCGGTGAGGGAGGGGCGGCCTTCGCAGAGGGTGATCTGCTCCAGCAGTTCCCGCTTCCAGCCCCGGCGGGCGATGCCCAGGGCCCCGGTGGGGGAGGCGGAGTGGAAGCCGCCCCGGTCGGTCCGGATGAGGATGCGGGTACCCTCGCCCATCAGGTCGGTGCCGTTGCGGCAGAGGTTCCGGTCGGCCACCACTTGCTGGCGGTCAAAGGTGACCGCAGTGGCCAGAATGGCGGTGAGTTTGTCGGCGTTTTTGGTGTAGGCCTCTGGGGGCGTCTCCACGAAGGCCAGGGCGGCGGCCACGTCCCGGGACCCGGGGCGGCTGGCCAGAAGCTGCTCCTTGGCCTGGTCCAGGGCGGCCTGGAAGGCGTCGGTCCCCAGTTTGTCCTGGGCGGCGATGGCCGCCTGGGCATAGCCGTAGGCGGCGGCAATGGCCGCCACCTTTTCCTCCTGGACGGCGGGGGTCGCCAGGGCCTGGGCCGTCTCCTCCCAGGTGTTGCAGGTGAGCCATTTCTCTTCCTGGGGATAGGCTCCCTGGTCCAAAAGGGACAGGACCCCGCCCTGCCACTGCATTGCAACCATAATCAATCTGCCTCCTGTTACTGATCTCCCTGCCGGCGGGGCAGGGGAGGGAAGTTGGGTTTGGCGTTATCATATCACACTTCGGGGCCTGGCGCCACACCCCGGAGGAAAAACTTGTAGTTTTGCGGGGCAGCCCCCCGCCACAGAGGACAACCATGATCGACATTGCGGTAAACGACTTACAGAAAGAATACCAAGTGGGCCAGCCGGTGCTCACCGGCCTCACCTTCCAGGTGGACACCGGGGAGCGGGTGGGCATCCTGGGGAAGAACGGGGCGGGGAAGACCACCCTCTTCCGCATCCTCACCGGCCAGGAGGAGGCCGACGGCGGCACCGTTACCCTGGCCCCGGGCAAGCGCCTGGGGCTCATCTCCCAGATCCCCGTCTACCCCGCTGGGTACACTGTGGAGGACGTGCTGCGCACCGCCTTCGACGACCTGAAGGAGATGGAGGGGCAGATGCAGGCCCTCTCTGCCCAGCTGGCCACCGGCGACCCGGACCTGCTGGCCCGGTATGACCGCCTCCAGGCTGCCTTCGAGGCCGGCGGCGGGTACGAGATGGAGACCCGTCTGGAGAAGATCTGCACCGGCCTGGGCATCGACAAGGCCTTCCGGGCCAAGGCGTTCGCCGACCTTTCCGGCGGGGAAAAGACCCGGATCAACCTGGCCCGCCTCATCCTGGTGGACACTGAGATCCTCCTTTTGGACGAGCCCACCAACCACCTGGACCTCAACGCCACCGTCTGGCTGGAGGATTACGTCAGCCACTACAAGGGCACCGTCCTGGTGATCTCCCACGACCGGTACTTTTTGGACAAGACCATCTCCCGGGTCATTGAGATCAAGGAGGGCAAGGCGGAGTTCTACGCCGGCAACTACTCCTTCTACGCCGTGGAAAAGCAGCGGCGGTACTTAGAGCAGCTCCGCCAGTACAAAAAGGAGCAGGCAGAGATCCAGCGCCTCACCGAGACCGCCCGGATGATGCACCAGCACAACACGGAGCACCTGAACAAACGGGCCTTCTCCATCGAAAAGCGCATTGCCAAGATGAACCGCACCGCCCGGCCGGAGCAGCAGCGGAAGATGAAGGCCAAGTTCGGCCAGACGGAGTTTCTGGCCGACGACCTGCTCACCCTCCGGGAGCTGAAGAAGTCCTTCGGGGAACGGACCCTTTTCGACCACGTCTCCCTCCGGGTGGAGCCGGGGGATCGGATCGCCCTCTTGGGGGACAACGGCACCGGCAAGTCCACCCTGCTGAAAATTCTTTTGGGGGAGGAGGCGGCCGACAGCGGCGCCGTAAAGCAGGGCATCACCCTGAAAACCGGGTACCTCCCCCAGCAGATCCGCTTTGCCCATCCGGAGCGGTCTTTGTACGACACCATGCTCTACGAGGCCAATTGTTCCGCCCAGCAGGCCCGGGACCGGCTGGGGAAGTTCCTCTTCCAGGGGGAGGACGTGTTCAAACCCGTCTCCGTCCTCTCCGGTGGGGAGCAGAGCCGCCTGCGGCTGTGCATGCTCATGGACGAAAAGGTGAACTTCCTGATCCTGGACGAGCCCACCAACCACCTGGACCTGGACTCCAGGGAGTGGATCGAGGAGGCGGTGGAGGACTTTGCCGGTACCCTCCTCTTCGTCTCCCATGACCGATACTTTATCCAGCGCTTTGCCACCCGGATCTGGACCCTGGAAAACGGGGAAATCTCCGACTTCCGCGGGGACTATGAAGCCTACCAGGCCTGGCGGGAACGGCAGAAAACCCTGGCCCCCCCGCCCCCCAAGGTGGAGAAGGTCAAGAAGGAAAAGCCCAAGCGCCCCGGGGGCACCAAGCAGCTGAAAAAGGACCTGGCCGCCGCCGAAAAGCGGATGGAGAAGCTGGACCTCCTTCTGGCCGACCTGGCCGCCCAGAAGGAGGAAGCCGCCTCCGACTACCAGAAACTCCAGACGCTTTTGGAGGAGGAGGCGGGGTACACCGCCGAGTACGACCAGCTGATGGAGAGCTGGGAGGCCCTTTCCGAGGCCATCGCCGCCGAGGAGGGGTGAGGGGCCCCAGGTGGGGCCGGGGGCCTCTGCCGTCGGCAGGTGGTCCAGGCTGGGACCGCCGCAGGTTGGAACCTGCGGGGTGGTTTCCCGCCCGGTCCCGGGCGGGGATCCAGGCTTTCTCTAGAGAAAGCCCG
>URCB01000083.1 GCA_900546255.1 uncultured Eubacteriales bacterium | reverse complement strand
GGGCTTTCTCTAGAGAAAGCCTGGATCCCCGCCCGGGACCGGGCGGGAAACCACGTTGCAGGTCTGGACCTGCGCCGGTCCCAGTGGGACCATCTGCCGATGACGGAGGGCCCCCACCACCCAAAGGGTACGCAGTACCCTGCCGGACTCCCGCCCGGGACCGGGCGGGAAACCACCTTGCAGGGCCTGCCCTGCGCCGGTCCCAGCGGGACCAGCTGCCGATGACACAGACGACCCGCCCGGCCCCGCCGGGCGCGGCCACCCATCCTATAGAGAACGAGGAATGCGCGATGCTACTATACGACAACCTTTCCGTCACCCCCCAGGGCCACCTGGCCGTGGGCGGGGTGGACACCGTGGACCTGGCCCAGCAGTTCGGCGCCCCCCTGTACGTGGTGGACGAGGACCAGCTCCGGGCCAACTGCCAGACCTATGTCCAGGCCCTGGCCGAGGCCATGCCCCAGGGGTCCATTCCTCTCTTCGCCGGCAAGGCCCTGTGCTTTAAGGGGCTGTATCCGATCTTAAAGGAAGAGGGCATGGGGGCTGACGTGGTCTCCCCCGGGGAGATTTACACTGCCCTGGCCGGGGGCTTTCCCCCGGAGAGGCTCTACTTCCACGGCAACAACAAGACCGACGAGGACATCGCCTACGCCCTGGACAGCGGGGTGGGCTGCTTCATCGTGGACAACCCCCAGGAGCTGGACCGGCTGGACGAGGCCGCCGGGGCCCGGGGCATCCGGCAGCGGGTCCTCCTCCGGGTGACCCCGGGGATTGACCCCCACACCCTCCAGGCCATCAACACCGGACGGATCGACTGCCAGTTCGGTGTGCCCATCGAAACCGGCCAGGCCGCCCAGTTCGTGGCGGCGGCCCTGGGGAAGGAGCACCTGGAGGTGGAGGGCTTCCACAGCCACATCGGCTCCCAGATCTTTGAAGCCGAGCCCTTCTGCGACGCGGTGGACATCCTCCTGGACTTCGCCCAGGCCATGCGGATAGCCCACGGCTTCGTGGCCCGCACCCTAAACCTGGGAGGCGGCTTCGGGGTGCGGTACGTGGAGAGCGACCCCATGGTGGACATCCCCGGCAACATCCGGGCCCTGGCCCAGCACCTGAAGCAGGGCTGCGCCGCCAAGGACTACCCTGTGCCCCGGATCCTCCTGGAGCCCGGCCGGAGCATCGTGGCCAACGCCGGCCTCACCCTCTACGAGGTGGGGGGCGTGAAGACCATCGAGGGCTACCGCAGCTACGTCACCGTCAACGGCGGCATGACCGACAACCCCCGCTACGCCCTTTACCAGTCCCCTTACACCGTTCTCCCCGCCAGCCGGATGGGGGAGGAGGGGGACTTCCTCTGCTCCCTGGCCGGCCGGTGCTGTGAGAGCGGCGATCTGGTCCAGGAGAACATCACCCTCCCCCAGCCCCGGCGGGGGGATCTGCTGGCGGTGCTCACCACAGGGGCCTATAACTTCTCCATGGCTTCCAACTACAACCGCCTCTGCCGCCCCGCCCTGGTACTGGTCCGGGGGGGGCAGGCTCGCCTGGCGGTGCGCCGGCAGACCTTCCAGGATCTGGTGGCCTGCGATTTGTAACTTGCCCCCTCTTGCGCAGGGGAAAAAAGATTGGTATGCTAACACCATACCAATCTTTTTTCTATAAGGAGGGATTGCGGTGGAGATTCGTCGGGCCACCTTACAGGACATGCCGGGGGTGTACGCCTGCTGCGTGGCGGCTTTCAAGGATTACATCCCCCTCATCGGCCAGACCCCGGGGCCCATGAAGGAGGACTACTGCCAGGCCCTGGACCAGCATGCCCTCTTCGTGGCGGCGGAGGGGGACCGGGTGCTGGGCTATCTCCTCATCAAGGATGGGGAGGGGGACTTCCAGTGGATGGACGTCCTGGCCGCCGAGCCCAAGGGGACCGGCGTGGGCCGGGCCCTGCTGACCTTTTGCGAGGACTACATCCGGGCCCAGGGCAAGCACCAGTGCCGGCTGTACACCCATGTGAAGTACACCCGGTCCCAACAGATCTACCTCCGCCAGGGGTACACCATCTACGACCGGGTCCAGGAGGAGGGCTTTGACCGGTACTATATGAAAAAGGACCTGTAACGGTGCCCTGCCCTCTGGAAACGAAAAACGCTCGTGTGGAGAACACGAGCGTTTTTTTATCATGGCAATGGGAGCGAGTTCTTCACCCGTGCTGGGCCACGGCCACAGGGACCTTCCGGCCCAGCAGGACCCACACCAGGCCCATGCCCCCGGCGCCGGTGAGGGTGGCGAAGGCCAGGGCGGCCTGGGGGCCGGCCCAGTCCAGCAGGACGCCGCCGGCGAAACAACTGATGACCACCCCCAGAGTGTTGGTCATGTTGAAGAAGGTTTGGCCCTGGACCTGGTCCTCCGGGGCCACCAGGTCCCGGACGAAGCAGACGGAGGCCACGGCGTACAGGCCGTACCCCGTCATCTCAAACACCTGCACCGCGAAGAGAACCGGCAGGGAGGGGGCCACCCAGGTCAGCAGCGCGTGGAGGAAAAAGGAGACGCCGGCCAGCCGCACCCAGGTCCGGCACCCTGCCCGCCGCAGCAGCAGGGAAAACACCACCATGGCGGGGATGTCCATCAGCCCCTGCACCGTGAGCAGCTGGCCCATCTCCACGCTGCCGCCCCCCACCCCCTGGATGATCTGGTAGGGGAAGCGCATGATGACGTTGTGGCTGGTGTACAGGAGGGTGGCCCCCACCAGCAGGGGGAGCAGGTGGGGATACTTCCGGAGGAAGGCGGGATCCTCCCCCGAAGTGGTGGGCGCCGGGGCAGCCGGCCTGGGGGCCGGGACGGTTCCCGGGCGGAAGGTCAAGGTGGCCACCAGCAGCAGGAGGGAGGCCGCCAGCAGCACCAGAGGGATGGACCCCACCCCCCACAAGGCGGTGAGCCCGCCGCACAGGGAGGAGGCCAGGGCATAGGCCCCTGCCCCCCCCCCCGGGCCAACCCGAAGTTCAAAGGGATGTTCTGGGCGGCACAGCCCATGCCAATGGCGTAGAGGAAGGGGGCCAGCATCTGCAGCAAGGCCAGTAGGACCATAAACAGCCCCCCTTGCACCCACTTGCCTGACAGCAGCAGGAGGCCCAGGGCGCACAGCCCCATCCCGCCCACCAGGCAGCCGGACAACTGGCCCAGGGAGAGGCGGCGCATCCGCCCGGCCCGGGCCCCTGCCACCGGCTGCAATAGGGCGGAGGCCAGGCCGGACAGCCCCAGCAGCAGGCCGATCTCTGTGTTGGAAAGGCCCTGTTCCAGAAGATAGACGCTGGAGAAGGAGAGCAGGATGCAGTAGACCATCCAATAGCACCCTTGGATCCAGGTGTAGTGGGGGGTGGCGGAGCGCATGGCGTTCTTCATGGGACAGACCTCCTTGGGATGAAATGGGGATGCCCCCCGCCGTTTCTGCCCGGCAGGGGACATGGTTGGAAGAAAGGGAGACGAGAAAAAAGGCTGGTACCGGGGCCGTCCCCGGGAACCTGCCTGTATCATAGCCTGGACCAGGGCAGTTGACAATGACAAAAGGGAAGGAAAAGTTTGCTTGCTTTTGATCCGTTCTGCTTTCTTCTTGTGAAAAACTACGGAAAAATGAGTAGTGTTGGAGGAAGACGAGGGAAGGCCTCTCCGCCGGGTGCGTTCCGGTGGAGAGGCCTTCTATATGGGCAAGCAATCGGGAGCAAAGTTTAGGTGTTTCGACGGCGATAGGTGGGCGTGGCAGCGGGGGCCCGCTGGTCCGAAGACGCCGGGCCGCTGAGACGGCCGATGATCGCGCCGGAGGCCAGGCCCACGGCGGCGGCCGCGATGGTGGGCAGAATGGCATTTTCGATGGGCTCGGTGGTCAAGGGAAGATAGAACACGGCCAAAGAACTGACGGCAGCAAGCATGCCCAGTAGAACGATAGCGAGCTTTTTCATGAGGAACTCCTTTCATTGTGTGAAAACGTGAGCGGGAAGCCAGCCAAACGCTGGGGAAAAGAAAAGTAGGGGGTGCTGTTGAGGATCAAGGCCAGCAGGGCCTGGCGGGTCATTGCCCGGACAGCTCAGGTCTCCCCGGGACGGGGAGAGAGGTGGCCGCAGGGGGCGGCAGGGACTTCTGGCCCGGTAAGATGGGCGATGCCAGCGGCAGCCAGCAGGGCGATGAGAAGGCACAGGGCGGTGGGGCCCAGGGCCTCCAGCAAGCTGGGGCTCGCGATGGGCAGGAGCAGGGCGGCTGCGGAAGCAGCGGCGCAGGCCAACGCCAGCAGAATGACAGAGAGACGTTTCATGGAAAAAACCTCCTTATGGTGCAGGGATGTTTGGGGGATGGGGAAGGCTCGGCGCCCTCATGCCTTCTGGGAAAGGGGGACCTCCCCGGGCTGGAGGGGATGGCTGGGCCGGTTGGGCCGGTCCCAACCCAGGGCGGCAGCCAGACCCAGCAGCAGGGCCAGGACCAGAGGGGCCAGGGTGTGGAGCACCTCCTGCCCTGCCAGGGGGAGGAGCAGAGCGGCCAGAGCAGCCAGGGCGGCGGTCATGGCCAGGGGGGAGAGGCGCAGGGGTTTCTTCATGGTGGGGGACCTCCTTTCTGAGAGGGTGAGGCGCTTCCGGCGGGGGCCGGCGGCCTTGGTTTTGTTCTGTCTGTATGATAGCCGGAAAGGCCGCCGGGAACAATGGCTAAACCCGGTGAAAAATGGGATGATTCTTCGGTAGTCCCTTCCCTAATCCAGCAGGAAAGGGTAGGCAATGGTAGAAATACAGTAGGAAGCTTCCCTTTTGTAGGTAGAAAAAAGGAAGGGGATGCTCTTGATTTTGCCGGAGGCGGGCAGTAAAATGGGACACAAGTACGTTGCCGCAGGCGGGTTTGCCGGAAAGGGGGAGGCCCATGGACAAGAATTTTTTTCTGCTCTATAACGAAATTGTCTACCACATCCACACCTGTGAGGACATGGACGACCTGAAGCGCTCCATCCTGGCCCAGGTGAAGCTGCTGATCCCCTGCGCCTATGCCAGTTTGATGGAGGTGGAGATTGCTCCCAACACCCGGGAGATCCTCCACCGGAACCCTCTCTGCCTGCCGGAATCCTTTCGCAAGCTGGAGGAGCTTTGGATCCAGCGGGACCACCAGGACGAGAGCCTGTGGGTGAGCCACGCACCAGAGTCCCTGGTGGTCCGGGGCAGCGAGAGTTCGCCGGACCGGCAGGACACGCCCATCTACCGGGACCTCTACGCCCCCTATGATATCTGCGACACCATGACCCTGAACCTCACCTATGACCACCAGGTGATGGCCCTGCTCACCCTCTACCGCACCCAGGCGGAAGGGGACTTTACCGAGGAGGAGGCCTTTTCCCTCCGCGCCCTCACCAACCATTTGAACTATGCCTATTACACCATGTCCCGCCGGCCCCAGCAGGAGAAGGCCCAGGCCCGGAGCTTGGAGGAACTGGTGCAGACCTGCCACCTGACCCGGCGGGAGGAGGAGATCCTCCGCCTGGTGTTCCAGGATTGGAGCAACGAGGAGATTTTGGACAAGCTGGTGATCTCCCGCCACACCCTGCTTAAGCATTTGCAGAACCTCTACCGCAAGTGCGGCGTCTCCTCCCGGTGGGACCTGCGGAAGCTGGGGCCCTGAGAACACGGCACGGAGAGGAGGGGGAGCCCATGGAAAAGAATGAATTCTTGCTGTGCAGTGAGGTCATCTACCGCATCAACGTCTGCCGGACGGTGGGGGAACTGCGGAAGGTGCTGCTGGCCCAGCTGAAACTGATCATCCCCTACGCTTGCGCCAGCATCATTCCCATTCAGGAGGATCCGGACAGCCATGAGATCCGCCATGGCACCCCCTTCTGCTGGCCGGAAGCCTTCCAAACGGTGGAGCAGCGCTGGATCGAGGGCATCGACCAGGCCTACACCGCCTGGCTCAGCCATGCCCGGGAGCCGGTGCTTCTCCGGGACAGCGAGGTTCTGGGGGAGGAGGAGCGGTTCTCCATCCCCACCTATCGGTTTTATGAGCGCAACGGCTATCGGTTTTACGATTGCCTCCAGATGAACCTGGTCTACAGTGAGCAAGTGCTGGGGCGGCTGTCCCGCTACCGCACCCGGCGGGAGGGGCTGTTCACGGAGAAGGAGGCCTTCTATCTCCGGGTTCTGGCCAACCACATCAACCTGGCCTACGCCCGCTGCCTGGAGCAGGAGGAGAGGAACCGGGGGCGGGCCTCCCTGCCGGAACTGGTCCAGACCTACCACCTGACGCCCCGGGAGGGGGAGGTCTTGGGCCTGATTTTTCAGGATTGGAACAATGAGGAGATCCTGGAAAAACTGCGCATTTCCCGCTATACTTTGCTCAAACACCTACAAAACATCTACCGCAAGTGCGGGGTTTCCTCCCGGTGGGACTTGCGGAAGCTGGGGCCCTGAAGAAACCGGGCAGAAAGGAGGGTGCCGCTTTGCAAACCAACGATTTCCTGCTGTACAACGAGGTGGTCTACCGCATCCACGCCTGCCGGACCATGGAGGAGTTCCCCACCATTCTTTTGACCCAGGTGAAGCTCCTGATCCCCTATGCCTACGGCAGTTTCATCCCCATCCACACGGACCCGAAGACCCAGGAGGTCACCCACGGAGAGCCCTGCTGCTATCCCCCCTCCTTTGTCCAGGCGGAGGAGAGGTGGCTCCAGGCCATCCACCGGGGGTACAGCCTGTGGCTCAGCTATGCCCCAGAGGCGGTGGTGGCCCGGGACAGCGAGCTCCTCTCCGGGGACAGCCGGTTTGACGCCCCCAGCTACCGGCAGATCTATCTGGACTACCACATCTACCGCAAGTGCGGGGTTTCCTCCCGGTGGGACTTGCGGAAGCTGGGGCC
>URCB01000082.1 GCA_900546255.1 uncultured Eubacteriales bacterium | reverse complement strand
CCTGCCGGCGGTCCCCAGGCCCGCCCTGCCGGCCCCGGCGGGGCCGCCGCTGCCCCGGCCCAGGAGGCCTTCCAGCCCTTCCGGGAGCGGAAGGGCAAGGCCCCGGAGCCCCCACCCCCCGACGCGCCTCCGGCCCAGCTGGCCACAGAGTACGGCCCGGGCCTGTCCGCCCTGAAGACCAAGTGCGCCGTCTCCGGGGTGCTCACCGGGGTGCTGGTGGTCCTGTCCCTGCTGGACAGCGGCCTGCTCCCCTTCCTCACCGGCCTGGTACCCACGGAGATCGCCCTCTGGGCGGGGCTGGCCCTGTTTGCCGTGTGCGGCGGGCTGTGCTTTGACGTGCTCCAGCAGGGTTTGCTCCAACTCACCAACCGGGCCCCCAACGGGGATACCTTGGCCCTCTTCGCCGCCGTGTTCACCTTGGCGGACGGGGTCACCCTGGTGGCCGCCCCCTTCCGGGAGGTCACCCTCCCCTTCTTCGCCCCCTGCGCCCTGGTGCTCACCTTCCACCTGCTGGGGCAGTACTGTGACCGCTCGGCCAAGTTCCAGGCCTGCCGGACGGCGGCCGCGGTGGCCCAGCCCTATGTGGTCACCCAGGACGCCAACGTCCTGGGGGGCCAGCCCGCCTTTCGGAAATGGCTGGGGCTGCCCCGGGGCTTCGGCAGCCAGATCCGCACCACCAGCCAGACAGAGGCCCAGTTCCGCCGGCTGACCCCGGTGCTGCTGGCGGCCTGCTTCGCCCTGTCCCTGGTGACCACCGTGGCCCACCACCAGCCCTGGCTGGTGCTCTGGTCCCTGTCGGCCCTGTTCTGCGCCGCGGCCACCTTGGGGGCCACCCTGTCCCTGGCCCTCCCCCTGCGCCTGCTGGGGGGCAAGCTGGCCAAGCTGGGGGTGGCCCTGGCCGGCTGGCCCGGCCTGCTGGCCGCCAAGGGGTGCAAGGCCGCCCTGCTGCTGGACCAGGACGTCTACCCCCCCGGCACCATCGCCCTCACCGGCTCCCGGGTGTTTGGGAGCCTGTCCATGGAGCGGACGGTGTCCTACACCGCCTCGGTGATCCGGGCCTCCGGCTCGGGGCTGCGGTACCTCTTTGATAAGCTCCTCCGGGCGGAGGGGAGCAGCTACCTGCCCATCGACAAGATCGTCATGCAGGACACCGGCCTCATCGGCCAGTGCCAGGACCAGCAGATCCTGGTGGGCAACAGCGACTTTATGAGCCGCCAGGGCATCGCCCTGCCCCCGGGGATCAAGGCCAAGGACGCGGTGTTCTGCGCCGTGGACCGGGAGCTGGTGGGGATGTTCGTGCTGCGGTACACCCTCCACCCCTCCATCCTTCCCTCCCTGCAAACCATGATCGCCCACCGGATCTCCCCGGTGATGGCCACCCGGGACTTTAACCTCACCCCCCACCGGCTGCGGCTGTGGGGCCGGCTGTCGGTGGACCAGATCACCTTCCCCGACCTGCAGCGCCGGGTGGTCCTCTCCGGCCCCCGGCAGATCCACGGCACCACCCTGGTGGCGGTGCTCTGCCGGGAAGGGGTGGCCCCCTTCTCCCAGGCCCTGGTGGCCAGCCAGCGCATCCGCCGGGCGGCCGCCTTCAGCCAGTGGTTCGTCCACATCGGGGCCTGCGTGGGGGTGGTGATCACCGCCGCCCTGTCCTCCGCCGGGGCCCTCACCGCCATGTCCCCGTGGAACCTGTCCCTGTTCCTGCTGCTGTGGTTCGTCCCGGTGCTGATGCTCTCCCTGTGGACCACCCAGTACTGAACCAGCGACTACCTACAATGTAAATGGAACAAACGAAGCCGCCCCTGGCAGACCCGATGGGTCCGCCAGGGGCGGCATTTTGCTGGGGAAACGCACTCATCTGCGAAACAGGTCCGCAAGGGAGCCCCCGTAGAGGGCGGCCAGGTCCATGAGCTGCTGGTCGGTGGGGTCGGCGGTATCCTTTTCCCAGGCCTCCACCTCCTGGGGGGTGACCCCCAGGGATTGGGCCACGCTCTCCACGGTCATGCCCCGGGCCTGGCGCTGGCGGCACAGCTTGGCCCCCAGGGAGAGGCCCCCGGCCGCAGGCAGGGCTGCCGGGGTCTTGAGGTACTTCCGCAGGGCCTGGATGCCAAAGATGGCCAGCACCACCAGGAGGACCAAAACCACAAGGTTGAACAGCGACCAGAGTCCGGCAAGCGCCATCATTTCGTTTCCTCCTCTCTCCGTTGCCTCGGGGGGCAGCGATGCCCCCGCCTTCTGCTTCTACGGACAGGGTACCATAGACGCCCCGCTCTGTCAACGGATGTGTACAAAACAGGAGAGAAATACCCCCCTCATTTTGTTCATTTTATCCATCTTCCCACAGAAGTGCCCCCCCTCACCCCAGGGAGGCCCCCAGGGCTCGGGCCTGGTCCAGTTCGGGCTTGCCCTGGATGTCCCCCACGTCCCAGTTTCCCCCGGCCAGGACGTGGCCCAGGTTCTTCCACTGGAGGTGTTCCATCAGGTGGTCGTAGTAGAGGAGGGCGTCTGCAAAGCCGTTCCCCTCCGCCGCCATCAGCAGGGCGGAGGCCCGGCCATGGCCCCGGAGCAGGTTGCCCTCCCCCTCCTCCAGGGCGAAGAGGCGGTCCAGGGCCAGCTTCAGCTGGCCGCTGAACCCCCAGTAGTACAGGGGGGAGGCCAACACCACCACGTCGCTGGCCTTCACCGCGGGGTAAATCTTGGCCATGTCGTCCTTCTGCACGCAGGGACAGGGCTGGCTGCTGTGGCCCCCAAAGCAGCCCCTGCAGCCGTGGAGGTCCAGCTCCTCCAGGAAGAAGGTGGTCACCTGGTGGCCGGCGGCCTCCGCCCCCTGGGTAAAGGCCGCCACCAGGGCGGCGGTGTTCCCCTTCCGCCGGGGGCTGCCGTTGAGAATGACAATGTTCCGTTTCATCGTGTACCTCCTAACAATTGGATCGAATGGTTACCCTTCCCCCAATACCCGGAGGAAGAACAGGGCCAGCACCCCCAGCATGATGGGTTTGACCCCCCTGCCCCCCTTTTCCAGGAAGAAGGTGGTCCCCAGCCAGTTGCCCACCAGGCCGCAGGCCCCCGCCGCCAGGCCCAGGGGCAGCAGCACCTGGCCGTGGAGCCAGAAGAGGGACAGGCCCGTGAGGTTGGTGGTGAGGTTGAGGACCTTGGCCACCCCGTTGGCGGTGGCCAGGGGGAGATGGGCCGCAGCGGTGAGGAGGAGCAGGAGAAAGGTCCCCGTCCCGGGCCCGTAAAACCCGTCGTACACCCCCACCCCCAGGGCCACGGTCAAAGCGATGGCGAAGGTCTTTCCCGGGGGAAAGGGGGGGCGGTCGCCCCCCACTCCCTTGCCCCAGAGGAGGTAGGCGGCGGTCACCGGCAGGATGACCAGCATCACCCTGCGGAAGGCCTCATCGTCCAGCCGGAGGGCCAGGCTGGCCCCTGCCGCCGACCCCGCCAGGGACCCCACCGCCAGCACCAGGGCCCGCTTCCAGGGGACGTACCCCCGCCGGGCCAGCTTCCCCACCGACAGGGCGGTGCCCATGGCGGAGCTGAGCTTGTTGGTGCCGATGGCCACATGGGCCGGCAGCCCCGCCATAAGGTAGGCCGGCAGGGAGATCAGCCCCCCGCCCCCGGCCACCGCGTCCACAAACCCCGCCAGGCAGGCCAGGGGGCAGACCAGCAGAAACTGCGCTGCTTCCATCCCCTTTACTTCTGGACGGTGTCGGAGTTCTGGTTGTAGGCCTTGGCCACGCACTTCCACTGGCCGTCCATCTTCAGCAGGAGCAGGACGTCGGTAAAGTCGATGCGGCCGCCCCAGCCCTCCTCCAGGACCCGGACCACCGCCAGGGTCTCCTCCAGGAGGAGGACGTCTACCCGGGCCTTGAAATTCTCTCCGGCGGCCACGGTGTCCACGTTGTGGTAGAACTGCTCGATGGACCCGTGCTCCAGCTTCCCGTCCAGATAGCCGAAGAGAACGGCCTCGTCGGTGAAGAGTTCCCGGGCATACTGGCTGTTGCCCTCGGCCACGCTCTTGACAAACTGCATGGCGGCTTCCTCCACCGCCTGGTACTCTTGGTATGGTGCACGCATAATACGCTTCTCCTTCCGCGCTGACAGCGCCTGTATTGGGGAGGACGGGTGGGGTTGACTTTCCCTCCCGTCGGCACTACAATCATAGCAGGAATTTGAAAAAGCGCAAGTACGCACCATAAAGTGTAATACTTACCGAAAGGAAAGTGAGTCTATGGCCCAGCGCTGCATCTCCAACGAAAGCCTCTGCACCACCGGCTTTCACTACACCCTGTCCCTCATCAGCGGCAAGTACAAGATGACCATCCTCTACACCCTCATGGAGTTCGGGGTGGTCCGGTTCAACGAGATGAAGCGGTACATCGGCGGCATCTCCTACAAAACCCTCAGCGCCACCCTGAAGGAGCTGGAGGCCGACCAGCTGGTCCACCGGGAGGAGTACCCCCAGATCCCTCCCAAGGTGGAGTACAGCCTCACGGAGCGGGGCAAGTCCCTCATCCCCATCCTGGACAACCTGTGCCAGTGGGGGGACGACCACCGCCTCTGATCCCCCGGTTCCAGGGCGGTTTTTCGAACATTTGTTTGACTTCCTCCCCGGGGTATGGTACAATACCCCCGACTAGAGAGCTTGCAGTCGGGAGGGCCGCGCCATGACCAACCTCACCCCCAAACAGCAGCGGATCTACGACTTCATCCGCACCTTCACCCGCCGGCAGGGGTACCCCCCCACCCTGCGGGAAATCGGCCAGGCGGTGGGGGTCCGCTCCCCCTCCACGGTGAAGTATCACCTGGACAACCTCCGCCAGGCCGGCCTGATCCAGTGGGACGGGGGCAAGACCCGGTCCCTCTCCCTCCCCACCCGGCCAGATGCCCCGCCCGACCAGGTCCCCCTGGTGGGCCACGTGGCCGCCGGGGCCCCCATCCTGGCGGAGGAACACGTGGAGGACTATGTCCCCTTCCCCACCGGCGGCCACCCTGAGGACTACTTCGCCCTGCGGGTGCGGGGGGAGTCCATGCTGGGGGCGGGGATCCACCCCGGGGACCTGGTGGTGGTCCACTGCCAGCGGGAGGCAGTGAACGGAGAGATCGTGGTGGCCCTCTTCGACGACGAGGCCACGGTGAAAACCCTCTCCCGGAAAAACGGCCGCACCTGGCTCCTCCCCGCCAACCCCGACTACCAGCCCATCGACGGCACCCAGGCCCAGATCCTGGGCAAGGTGGTGGCCCTCATCCGGCGGTATTGACCGCCCCTGGGCAGGGCCCACTTTGGGCCCCGCTGCCCCACAACCTTCTTTCCCCACAGGGACGCAGGCCGGCCGGCCTGCGTCCCTGTTTTCCCCTTGACACCGGGTCTGGGTGTGATAAAATAAATTGGTTTTCAAATCCTACTCATTTCCTGTGAAATTTTTGCCACAACAACCCATGCCATAAGGAGGCCAATCCCATGCGGAAAACCTACGACACCTTGATTTTAGGCTGCGGCGAGGCCGGCGTCTTCGCCGCCTACGAACTCCGCCGCCGCTGTCCCGGCCTGCAGGTGCTGGTGGTGGACCAGGGGCGGGACATCTACCACCGCAGCTGCCCCATCGTGGCAGGCAAGGCCACCTCCTGCGTAGACTGCAAGGTCTGCCACACCATGTGCGGTTTTGGCGGGGCAGGGGCCTTCTCGGACGGGAAATATAACTTCACCACCGCCTTCGGCGGCTGGCTCACCGACTTCATGCCGGAGAAGGAGGTCATGGACCTCATCGACTATGTGGACGAGATCAACGTGGCCCACGGGGCCACCACCCAGGTCTTCTCCACCGCCACCCCGGAGGCCCAGGCCCTGCGGCGGGAGGCGCTGAAGTACGACCTCCACCTCCTCCAGGCCCGGGTGAAGCACCTGGGCACGGAGAACAACCTGCGCATCCTCACCAACCTCTACGAGGACCTGCGGAAGGACATCACCTTCCAGTTTGACACCGCCGTCACCGCCATCCGCCGGGATGGGGCGGGCTACTGCCTGGAGACCGCCGACGGGGACGAATACGCCGCCCCCTTCCTCATCGCCGCCCCCGGCCGGTCCGGGGCGGAGTGGTTCGCCGACCAGTGCCGCGCCCTGGGCCTGCCCATGACCAACAACCAGATCGACATCGGCGTGCGGGTGGAGCTGCCCGCCCTGATCTTCGAGCCCATCACCGACGTGGTCTACGAGTCCAAGCTCATCTACCGCACCAAGGGGTACGGGGACCAGGTGCGCACCTTCTGCATGAACCCCTACGGCCACGTGGTGGCGGAGAATGTGGAGGGCATCCACACGGTGAACGGCCACAGCTACTCCGACCCCAGCCTGCGCAGCGAGAACACCAACTTCGCCCTGCTGGTGTCCAACCACTTCACCGAGCCCTTTGACGAGCCCTACCGCTACGGCAAGCACATCGCCTCCCTGTCCAACATGCTGGCCGGGGGGGTGCTGGTCCAGCGGTTCGGGGACCTGGTGAAGGGGGTGCGGTCCAACGCCCACCGGATGAGCAAGTCCACCACCCGGCCCACCCTCACCGCCGCGGTGCCTGGGGACCTCTCCCTGGCCCTGCCCAAGCGGCAGCTGGACGACATCATCGAGATGATCTACGCCCTGGACAAGCTGGCCCCCGGCACCGCCAACTACGACACCCTCCTCTACGGGGCGGAGGTGAAGTTCTACTCCGCCCGGCTGAAGCTCTCCCCCGACCTGGAGACCGCCCTGCCCAACTTCTTCGCCGCCGGAGACGGGGCGGGGATCACCCGAGGGCTGGCCCAGGCGGGGGCCTCCGGCGTCCGGGCCGCCCGGGCGGTGGCGGCGCGGGTTAACCACACCCCGGTGTGAGGGGGCGCAGGGGGCGGTGCGTACCCTTCGGGTGGGCAACTCCGAAGCCGCCCTTGGGGCGCAGCGCCCCGGGGGCCCCGCCTGCCCGGCGGGGGTCC
>URCB01000081.1 GCA_900546255.1 uncultured Eubacteriales bacterium | reverse complement strand
GGGCTTTCTCTAGAGAAAGCCTGGATCCCCCGCCCGGGACCGGGCGGGAACCCACGCCGCAGGTCTGGACCTGCGGCGGTCCTAACAGGACCACCCCCCGCCGGCAACGACGGACCCCGGCCCGCCTCTGCGGGACTTCCCCTCCCTCCAGGGCTTGACAGCCCCCGCCAAGTAAGCTATACTACCCCACAGAAAACCTTTGCGTGGATTTTTCCGGATGAGACCAACTCTTACCCTTTTCGCCACACAGCCCTTTCGGCTGTGTGGCGTTTTCTGTCTGCCGGGGCGCCGCGCCATCTTCCCCCTAGGAGGTAGCCTTCTGTGAACGAGACCTTTATGAAAGACCGGCCAGTTCTCCCCCTGGTGCTGTCCATGTCCCTGCCCATGGTGCTGTCCATGCTGGTCAACTCCCTGTACAACATCGTCGACAGCTTCTTTGTGGCTCAGATCAGTGAGGACGCCATGACCGCCCTCTCCCTGGTCTACCCGGTGCAGAACCTCATCACCGCCGTGGGGGTGGGCTTCGGCATCGGGATCAACGCCGTCATCGCCTTCCACCTGGGGGCGGGAGAGAAGGACAAGGCCGACCGGGCCGCCTCCCAGGGGATGCTCCTGTCGGTGGTCCACGGGGTGGGGCTCACCCTGCTGTGCATCCTCGGTCTGCCCGCCTTCCTGGGAGCCTTTACCCAGTCCCCGTCGGTGCTGGCGCTGGGGGTGGCATATGGCCAGGTGGCCTTTGCCTTCACCCTAATCATCGTCCTGGGGCTCACCTTTGAAAAGACCTTCCAGGCCGTGGGCCGGATGAAGGCCACCATGGCCAGCCTGCTGGCCGGGTGCGTCACCAACATCGTCTTAGATCCCCTGCTGATCTTTGGCCTGGGCCCCTTCCCCCAGCTGGGGATCACCGGGGCTGCCCTGGCCACGGGGCTGGGGCAGAGCCTCACTTTGGGGATCTATCTGGTTCTGTACCACTTCCGGCCCATCCCAGTGACCATCGCCCGGCGGGACATGGCCCCCACCCGAACCATGGTGAGACGGCTGTATGCCATCGGGGTGCCCGCCACCCTGAACTTGGCCTTACTCTCGGTGTTGGTGTCCGCCCTCAACGGGATTCTGGCCACCTTCTCCCAGGGGTACGTGTTGGTGCTGGGGATCTATTACAAGCTCCAAACCTTCCTCTACCTCCCTGCCAACGGCTTTGTCCAGGGGATGCGCCCCCTGGTGGGCTACAACTACGGCGCCGGGGAGATCCGCCGGGTCCGCCAGATCAGCCGGGTGGTGCTGGGGATGAGCGGCCTGATCCTGGCGGCGGGCACCGTGGTCTGTCAGGCCATCCCCGCCCAGCTCATGGGCCTGTTCACTGCTAACCCTGAAACCGTGGCCATGGGGGCCGTCGCCCTGCGGGTGATCAGCCTTGGCTTTGTGGTCTCGGCGGTGTCGGTGACCCTCTCCGGAGCCCTGGAGGGGCTGGGAAAAGGGCTGCCCTCCCTGGCCATCTCCCTGTGCCGCTACCTGGTGGTCATCCTGCCAGTGGCCTGGGGGCTCTCCCGAACCATAGGGCCCACCGGGGTGTGGCACGCCTTCTGGATCACCGAGGTAGTGGCCGCTGTGGTGGCCTGGGCAGTATACCGCCGGGCCCTCCGCAGCCCAGCCCCGCAGAGGGAAACCCCCGCCTCTCCCCCGCCGGCACCGTAACCCCGCCCTTTTCTGCATCGGTCCATGCAAAAAAGAGGGAAAACTTTTTCCATTTTCCCTCTTGCAATGTTTCTTGCGTTGTGGTATCCTATAAATGGTCTTACATGCAGGGAAACTTTCTTGCTCCGCTGGTGGCTGGCCAGCGAGCTGGAGTTCCATTTTCTTTTCCTTTCTTTCGCACCGCCCCCAGGCAGGGATCCTATCCCCCTGCCTGGGGGCGGTGTGCTTTAGTGGGAGGTGGCCTTCAGCCCCACGATGCCCACCAGCAGCAGGGTGGCGAAAAAGATCCGCCCGGCGCTGGCCGGCTCTTTGAAGAAAACGATGCCCACAATCACCGCCCCCAGGGCGCCGATCCCCGTCCACACGGCGTAGGCCGTGCCCATGGGCAGGCTCTTCATGGCCTGGGCCAGCAGAAAAACGCTGGCCGCCATCACCCCCAAGGTGAGCAGGGAGTACCCCAGCTTGGTAAACCCCTCCGACAACTGCATGGTGGTAGCCCACAGGGTTTCCAGCCCACCGGCGACGATCAAATAGACCCATGCCATGGCCCTCACCTCCTTTCCCGTGAAAATTGCCATAAAAAAACACGTTTCCCTCTGTGCCTTCCAGGGCCTACTGGCACAGAAACAAACGTGAACGCCCCCACCCGGCGGCGGGGAACTGGGGTCACTATACCACAGCCCATCCCCCCTGTCAAGAGGCAGCGCCCCGGCAGAGGCCCAAGGTGGGCCCTG
The DNA here is from genome assembly GCA_900546255.1 of uncultured Eubacteriales bacterium. Taxonomy (GTDB): domain Bacteria; phylum Bacillota; class Clostridia; order Oscillospirales; family Oscillospiraceae; genus Evtepia; species Evtepia excrementipullorum. Next base: position 4,662 of record URCB01000081.1, on the reverse strand, counting down.
CCGGGGCGCTGTCAAAGAGGGGTTTGTTATCATCACCAATCAGGAGGGAACCGCCGCCTGCTGGGTGGCTTCCGCCTCCTGGGCGGCGGCCCGCTTGGCGTTGGCCAGCATGAGTTTGATGCGGTTTTCCTGGTTGATCTTGGTGGCACCGGGGTCGTAGTCCACAGCCACAATGTTGGAGTCGGGATAGTCGTCCTTAAGCACCCGGATCATGCCCTTGCCCACGATGTGGTTGGGCAGGCAGCCAAAGGGCTGGGCGCAGACGATGTTGGGGGTACCGGAGTGGATGAGCTCCAGCATTTCCGCGGTGAGCAGCCACCCCTCCCCCATTTTGCACCCGTCGTTGAGGTAGCCGTGGATGAGCTCGTGGAGCTGGGCAAAGGTGCCCGGGGCCCGGAAGCCCGCCTTGGTGAGAGCCTCGATCATGTCCAGCTGACATTTCTCCACGTAGCCCATGAAGAACTTGCACAGGGCCTGCTTGGCCCGGCTGCCGCCGAACATCTCCACATCGGAGACCCGGTTGTAGATCTTGAAGATGAGAAAGTCGGTCAGGCCCGGGACCACCGGCTCGGCCCCCTCCTCCAGGAGGAACTCCTCCAGCTGGTTGTTGCCCAGGGCGGAGAACTTGATGTAGATCTCGCCAACCACCCCCACCCGGATCTTGGGCTCTCCGGCCACGGGGATGGTCTTAAAGTCGGCGCAGATCTCGTCCAGGATCTCCCGCATCTTCTTGCGGGTCATGCCGTCCCCCTGGTCGAAGCGGTCCAGCAGCTGGTTGAGCCACTGCTCCACCTTGGCGGAGGTGTCCCCCTTGTGGACCTCGTAGGGGCGGACCTGGTTGGCCACGTTCATGATGAGGTCGCCGTACATCATGCCATAGATCAGCCGGCGGATCAGGCCAATGGACCAGTGGAAGCCGGGGTTCTTCTCCAGCCCGAAGGACAGGGAGAGGACGGGCACAAAGGACAGCCCCGCCTTGTCCAGAGCCTTGCGGAGCATGTGGATGTAGTTGGAAGCCCGGCAGCCGCCGCCGGTCTGGGTGATGAGCAGGGCCACCTTATGGGGGTCATACCCCTGGTTCTGGATGGCGTCAATCATCTGGCCGATGACCAGCAGAGCGGGGTAGCAGGCGTCATTGTGGACGTATTTCAGGCCGCTCTCCACCACGGACCGGCCGTCGTTGTTGAGGATGGCCACCTTGTACCCCGTCCGCTCCAGCAGCTTGGCGAAGAGGCCGAAGTGAATGGGCAGCATCTGGGGGATGAGAATGGTATATTCCTTGCGCATCTCCTGGGTGAAGAGAAGGCGGCCGGTCTCATCGTACTCTAACTTGGCCATGGGGGTTACTGGCCTCCTTTCTGAGCCTGGGCGTCCCGGGCATCCAGGGCGGCCATGAGGCTGCGGATCCGGATGCGCACGGCCCCCAGGTTGGAAATGTCGTCGATCTTAATCTGGGTATACAGGTCCCCGCCCTCCTCCAGGATGGAGCGGAGCTCGTCGGTGGTGATGGCGTCCACGCCGCAGCCAAAGGAGACCAGCTGGAGGAAGGCCATGTCCGGCTGGGTGCAGACGTACCGGGCGGCGTTGTACATCCGGGCGTGGTAGGTCCACTGGTTGAGCACATGGCGGGGCTGCTTATCCATGTGTTGGAACACCGCGTCCTCGGTGACCAGGACAAAGCCGAAGCCGGTGATCAAGTCGTTGATGCCGTGGTTGATCTCCGGGTCCATGTGGTAGGGCCGGCCTGCCACCACCAGGATGCGGTGGCCGTTGGCCCGGGCCCAGTCGATGTACTCGGCCCCCTTCCGCCGCACCAGATCCCGGAAGGCGTCGTAGGCCTCGTAGGCCTTGCGGATGGCCTTCACCGCCTCCCGCTTGGGGATGCCGAAGGCCTCCTGGAGGAACTGGGCCCCCTTCTTCTCAAAATCCTTGGGCCGGTGGAGACCCAGGTTGGGGTGGAGGTAGTTCACCTGGCCCAGGGCGGGGATGTTCACCCCCAGCAGGTCGGGGTAGTAGGCCACCACGGGGCAGTTGTAGTGGTTGTCCGACAGGTGCTCGTCAAAGTTGTAGGACATGCAGGGGTAGAAGATGGTGTCCACCCCCTCCTCCAGCAGGGCCATCACGTGGCCGTGGAGGAGCTTGGCCGGGTAGCACACCGTGTCCGAGGGGATGGTCTGCTGCCCCTTGATGTACAGGCTCCGGGTGGACTCTGGGGAGAGGACCACCTCAAAGTTTAGTTCGGTAAAGAGGGTGTACCAGAAGGGAAGGTTCTCGTACATGTTCAGCCCAAAGGGCAGGCCGATCCGGCCCCGGGAACCGTCCCCTGTCCCCTTCCCCTGGAGGGTGCGGAGGTACTCGTACTTAAACTTCATCAGGTCCGGGATTTCCACCTTCTCCTGGCCCAGGGGGCGGGAGCAGCGGTTGCCGGAGATGAACTTCCGCCCCCCGTCAAAGCGGTTGATGGTCAGGGAGCAGTGGTTGGTGCACAGCTTGCAGGTGGCGGGCTTGGCCTCGTGGGTAAAGGTGGCCAGGGCCTCGGGGGAGAGGAGGGTGGAGCGCTCCAGCCCCGCCTCTTTGGCGGCCAGAGCGGCCCCGTAGGCCCCCATGATGCCGGAGATGGTGGGGCGGGTGACCTCCCGCCCGATCTCCCGCTCGAAGGAGCGGAGGACCGCGTCGTTGAGGAAGGTGCCCCCCTGGACCACGATGTGCTGGCCCAGGTCGTCGGCGTTGGCCGCCCGGATCACCTTATAGATGGCGTTGCGCACCACAGAGATGGACAGGCCGGCGGAGATGTCCTCCACCGAGGCCCCGTCCTTCTGGGCCTGCTTCACCGAGGAGTTCATGAACACGGTGCACCGGGAACCCAGGTTCACCGGGTGCTGGGCCAAAAGGCCCATTTTGGAGAAGTCAGCAATGTTGTATCCCAGGGCCTTGGCAAAGGTCTCCACGAAGGAACCGCAGCCCGAGGAGCAGGCCTCGTTCAATAGGATGGAGTCCACCGCCCCGTTGCGGATCTTGAAGCACTTCATATCCTGGCCGCCGATGTCGATGATGAAGTCCACCTCGGGGGTGAAGTGGCGGGCGGCGTTCAGGTGGGCCACGGTCTCCACCAGCCCTAAGTCGCAGGAGAAGGCGTTTTTGATCAAATCCTCCCCGTAGCCGGTGACGGCGGCGCCTTTGATCTCCACCCGGTCCCCGCACTGGGCATAGAGTTCCCGCAGCTGGGGCAGGACGATGCGTACGGGGTTGCCTTGGTTGGAGCCATAGTACTCAAAGAGGATGCTCCCCTCCGGGTCGATGAGGACCATCTTGGTGGTGGTGGAGCCGGCGTCGATGCCCAGGTAGGCCGGGCCGGTGTAGGTGGACAGGTCCAACCGGGGCACGGTCATGGCCTGGTGACGGGCGGCGAAGGCCTCGTACTCAGCCTGAGAGGTGAAGAGGGGCTCCATGGTGTCCACGGGGGAGGCCACGTTGGCCGCGTGTTCCAGCAGGTCCAGGACCTCCTCAAAGGGGCGGGTTTGGCCCGCCTCGGTGCACAGGGCAGCGCCGATGGCGGCAAAGCAGTCCCCATCCTGGGGGAAGACGGCGTGGTCGCTGTCCAAGTGGAGGGTGTCCACGAACCGCTCCCGCAGGCCTTGGAGGAAGTGGAGGGGGCCGCCTAGAAAGACGATGGTCCCCTTCAGCTCCCGGCCCTGGGTGAGGCCGGCCACGGTCTGGTCCACCACCGCTTGGAAGATGGAGGCGGCCACGTCCTCCTTCCGCCCCCCCTGGTTGAGGATGGGCTGGATGTCGCTCTTGGCGAACACCCCGCACCGGGAGGCGATGGGATAGATCTTCTCATGGCGGAGGGAGAGTGCGTCCAGCTCATCCACTGTGACGTTGAGGAGGGTGGCCATCTGGTCGATGAAGGCCCCGGTGCCCCCGGCGCAGGAGCCGTTCATCCGCTCCTCCAGGGTGTTGCCGAAGAAGATGATCTTGGCATCCTCCCCCCCCAGCTCGATGACAGCGTCCGCCTGGGGGATGAAGGTACGGACGGCAGCGGCGGTGGCGTAGACCTCCTGGACAAAGTCCAGCCCAGCGGCCTTGGCCACCCCCAGGCCCGCAGAGCCGGTGATGAGCAGCTGCACCTCCTGCCCCCCCAGCAGGCCGGTGAGGCCCTGAAGGGTTTCGCAGGTGCGCTCCCGGGTTTTGGAGTAATGCCGCTCATAGGAGCGGAAAAGCAGTTGATTCTGTTCGTCCAACACCACCACCTTCACGGTGGTAGAGCCGATGTCGATTCCGATACGCAAAGCCATTGGTGTCACCTCTAACGAATGAACCAGGGGGCGTCCCCCTGGGAAAGACCGTTTGGTCCAAGATACTCTCAAAAGCGTTCCTATTATTATACCGTATGCAGTTTCAAAACACAACCAAAAACTTTGCAAAGTGGTGAGGAAATATTGGGAAGTGGATTGGGAAAAGAAACCAAAGGGGCCTGCCCGGCGGGGGCTTTCTGAACCGGTACCGGTCCAGCCCTGGTAAGGAGGCGACCCCCGCCGGGGGGCTCGGCAGGTGGTCCTGTCTGGACCAGTGCAGGTTAGCACCTGCCAGGTGGGTTCCCCCGCCGACTCCGGCGGGGGAGCCCGGCTTTCTCCGGAGAAAGCCGGAGGAAAGAGCGCCGGG
>URCB01000080.1 GCA_900546255.1 uncultured Eubacteriales bacterium | reverse complement strand
CGCTGGGCTACTCAGAGGCTTCATGAGTATATCCAAAAGGGATTTGCGATGGATGGGGTGCACAGGGCGGCGGCCTGGAGCTTGGAGGTCATCCCCCCGGTGCCCAGCTTGGAGCTGGCCCCCCCGGCCAGGGCCCAGATCTCCTGGGTGAGGGAGGGGATCTCGGTGATGAGGGTGGCCTCCGGGTGGGTGTGGGGGTCGGCGGTGTACAGCCCGTTGATGTCCGAGAGGATCACCAAAAGGTCGGCCCCCATGGTCACCGCCACCTGGGCGGCCAGGGTGTCGTTCTCGCCGATGGTGGTGTGTTCGCCGATCTCCTCGGTGGAGACGGCGTCGTTCTCGTTGAGGATGGGCAGGGCGTGGAGCTCCAGCAGGCGCTGGATGGTGCTCTTGACGTTGGTGGAGCGCTGGGGGTCGTGAATGTCGTCCCCCGACAGCAGGACCTGGGCCACCACATGGCCATACTCGGAAAAAAGTTTGTCGTAGGTATACATCAGCTCGCACTGGCCCACCGCGGCGGCGGCCTGCTTGGTGGGCATATCCTCTGGCCGGCGGGAGAGGGAGAGCTTTCCCACCCCCATGCCAATGGCGCCGGAGGAGACCAGGATGAGCTCATGCCCGGCGTTTTTCAGGTCGCTGAGGACCTTGCACAGGGACTCCACCTGCCGGATGTTCAGCAGGCCCGAGGGATGGGCCAGGGTGGAGGTGCCGATCTTGACCACAATGCGCTTGTTCTGCATGGAAGGAATCTCCTTACCTGGAAATGACGGAACCCCAACCGGAAGGCTTTGGGGCTGCCGTCCTTTATTGTACTGGATGGTCCCGGGGCTTGTCAATGACCCGGGCCAGCCGGGGAAGAAAAAACGTCCGGCCTTGGGCCGGACGTTTTTTCTTCTGCAAAGGGGGCTTAGGGAACCTGGTGGGCCTGGAGGCGGGCTGCCGTCCCGTCTGCGAAAGCTGGCGGCGCTCCCCTCACCCGGCCAGCCCGTTCTGGGCGAGGTAGGCGTCCATGGTCTCCGTGTCCCCGGGGCGGGCGAACAGGCCGTCGTGGACCGTGGCGCTGGCGGCGCTCTCCCGGACGAAGGTCATGGATTGGTCAAACTGGGTGGTGTCCCTGGGGGCGGTTTCGGGATGATGATGGCCTGTTTTTTTCCGTCAGTTTATGATTCTGTTATAAATTGGGTGTACAATCACAGGGATCAAGGAGGCAGACACCTATGACCATCAAAAAACGACTGTTCCTGTCCAACATTCTGATGATTGTCATCCCGGCTTGCCTGGGGGTGCTGGCGGTGGCGGCGGCGCTGCTGCTCTTCCTCACCGTTTTGCTGCCCCAGTCCGGTTCGACCTGGCTCAGCCAGCACGACGTGGCGGAGACCCGCAGCGAGCTGGTGTCCCTGGCGGAGGATTGGCTGTCGGAGGCCGACCCCGCCCAGCAGACCGCCCTGGCCGCCCGTCTGGAGAAGACCGCCGCCGCCCATCAAATGGTCCTGGTGATCCGCCAGGACGGCGGGGAGGCCGGGCGCTTTGGCCAGGGGGCGGCCACGGACCAGCCCGGCCTCACCCAGGCCCTGGCGGCTTTGGAGGGCAGCGGCACCGTCTCCGACGGCACCACGGACCTTTTCGGCGCGGTGTATTCCGCCGGGGGGGTCACCTATCAGCTGGAGGTCTACAGCCAAGGGGTGGTCACCGACCTGCCCCACCAGACGGAGCACCTGGCGGCCACCCTCCTGGCCGCGGCGGTGGTGATGGTCCTGGCGGCGGTGCTGGTCACCAACCGCTTCCTCACCCGGTTCGTGTTCCGGCACATCCAGGAGCCCTTGGAGACCCTGGCGGAGGGGGTCCACCAGATCCGGGACGGCAACCTCACCCACCGCATCGCCTACGACAGCCGGGACGAGTTCCAGCCGGTGTGCGAGGACTTCAACGACATGGCCCAGCGGCTGCGGGCCTCGGTGGAGCAGTCCCAGCGGGAGGAGGCCAGCCGGAAGGAGCTGCTGGCCAGCATCTCCCACGACATCCGCTCCCCCCTCACCGCCATCCAGGCCTATGTGGAGGGCCTGCTGGACGGGGTGGCGGACACCCCGGAAAAGCAGCGGGAGTACCTCACCATCCTCCAGGCCAAGGCCACGGAGATGGACCAGCTGGTGCGGAGGATCTCCCTGTTCTCCAAGATGGACCTGGGGGAGTACCCCTACAGCCCGGAACCCCTGGACCCCGCCCAGGAGGTGGAGGCCGTGGTGGCGGCCTCCCGGGAGGCCTACCGCCAGCGGGGCCTGTCCATCACCGTGGAACCCCTGCCCACCGGCTGCCAGGTGCTGGCAGACCCCATCTACTTCCACAGCATCCTCACCAACCTGCTGGACAACAGCGCCAAGTATAAGGACAAGGCCACCGGCCAGGTGACCATCACCGGGGCGGTGGAGGGGCAGGACTTCTGCCTCACCGTGGACGATGACGGCCCCGGCGTGCCCCTCGAGGCCCTGCCCCGGCTCTTTGACGTGTTCTACCGCAACGACCCCGCCCGGAAGAACCCCGACCAGGGCAGCGGCCTGGGCCTGGCCATCGTGGCCAAGAGCATGGAGCGGATGGGCGGAACCATCCGGGCGGAGAACCGCCCCCAGGGGGGGGCTGCGGATGGTGCTGCGCATCCCATGCACAGAAGGAGGCATCGACCATGAAACGCATCCTGATCGTTGAGGACGACGGGGCCATTGCCGCCATCGAGCGGGACTACCTGATGCTCAGCGACTTCCAGGTGGACATCGCCGCCACCGGCCCGGAGGGGCTGGCCATGGGCCGGTCCGGGGGGTACGATTTGATCCTCCTGGACCTGATGCTCCCGGGGCTGGACGGGTTTGCCCTGTGCAGCACCCTGCGGGAGACTTTGGACATCCCCATCCTCATGGTCACCGCCCGACAGGAGGACATCGACAAGATCAAGGGCCTGGGGCTGGGGGCGGACGACTACATCACCAAGCCCTTCTCCCCCAGTGTGCTGGTGGCCCGGATCAAGGCTCACCTGGCCCAATATGACCGGCTGAAGCAGGCCGGGGGCGTGGACCGGAACCAGCTCCAGCTGGGCAGCGTCCTGCTCCAGAAGGACGCCCGCCGGGTCTTCGTGGACGGGGCAGAGGTGGCCTTGAAGAACAAGGAGTATGCCCTCCTCCGCTTCCTCCTGTCCAACCCCGACATCGTCTTTTCCAAGGAGACCCTGTACGAGCGGATCTGGGGGTACGACGCCATGGGGGACAACGCCACCGTGGTGGTCTACATCAACCGCCTGCGAGAGAAGATAGAGAAGGACCCCTCCCACCCCCGGTACATCCAGACGGTCTGGGGGGCGGGGTACCGGTTCAAACCCTGAAAGGAGAGAGCGCCATGTCTTGGCTGCTGTTTGCAGTGGGTTCCGCCTTTTTCGCCGGGATCACGGCGATTTTGGCCAAAATCGGCATCCAATCCGTCCCCTCCCACCTGGCCACTGCCCTGCGGACCGGGGTGGTGCTGGTGTTCGCCTGGGGGATGGTCTTCCTGGTGGGCTCCCAGGGGGACCTGGCCCAGCTCACCGGGGGGGACCTGGCCTGGCTGGTGCTGTCGGGCCTGGCCACCGGGGCCTCCTGGCTGTGCTACTTCCGTGCCCTCCAGCTGGGGGATGTGAACAAGGTCACCCCCATTGACAAGTCCAGCACGGTGCTCACCATCCTGCTGGCCTGGCTGCTGCTGGGGGAGCCCCTCTCCCTGCCCCAGGGGCTGGGGGTGGTGGCCATCGGCGCCGGCACCCTGCTGATGATCACCCGGAAGGAGGGGGCGGCCGGGCAGCCCCATGACCGGCGCTGGCTCCTCTATGCCCTGGGCTCGGCGGTGTTTGCCAGCCTCACCGCCCTCTTTGGTAAGCTGGGGGTGGCGAACATCGAGTCCAACCTGGCCACCGCCATCCGCACCATTGTGGTGCTGGCCATGGCCTGGGGGATGGTCTTTCTCACCGGGGAGCAGAAGGCCCTGCCCCAGGTGGACCGGCGGAGCGGGACCTTCCTGGTGCTCTCAGGGCTGGCCACCGGGGCCTCCTGGCTGTGCTATTTCCGGGCCCTGCAGGCCGGGCCGGCCAGCGTGGTGGTGCCCATTGACAAGCTGAGCATCCTGGTGACCATCCTGTTCTCCAGCCTGGTTTTGAAGGAGACATTAAGCAGAAAGGCCGCCCTGGGCCTGGTGCTGATCCTGGCCGGCACCGGGGCTATGCTGCTATGATGCCGTGCCCCCACGGCCTTTGCGGAGGTGATTTTCCACCGGCATGTATCGACGGTTGCTTTCCAACACGGTGCTCTTTTCCGTGAGCACCTTTGGGTCGAAGATTCTCCTCTTCCTTCTGACCCCCTTTTACACCAGCATCCTCACCGACGCGGAGTACGGCGTCACCGACCTTATCATCCAGACGGGCAACGTGCTCATCCCCCTGGTCTCCATGGGGATCATCAACGCCGTGCTGCGCTTCGGCCTGGACGAGACCACCGACCTCAAAGGCCTGTTCACCACAGGCCTGGTGGTGATCCTGGTGGGGGAGGGGGTGCTGGCCCTGTGCTACCCCCTGCTCCAGAGCATCGGCCTGCTGTCGGACTACGTCCTTCTGCTGCTGCTCTATGTCCCCGTGGCCAACCTCCACTCGGTGTTCGGCGCCATGGCCCAGGCCATGGGGAAGGTGCGGCTGTACGCCGGCAGCGGCATCCTGTGCACCGCCCTGGTGGTGGCGCTGAACATCCTGCTCCTGTCGGTGTTCCGGCTGGGAATTGTGGGGTATGTCCTCTCCAACGTCATCGCCGACGGGGTGGTGGCGCTGGTGCTGTTTGGCGCCCTGGGGCTGTGGCGGTACTTCCAGCCGGCGGCGGTGGGGCGGGGCCTGGTGAGGCAGATGTTCCGCTACTGCCTGCCCCTGATCCCGGCCACCGTCTGCTCCTGGATCATCAACATCTCCGACCGGTACTTCATTTCCTTCCTCATCGGCCCCGATGTCTCCGGCCTGTACGCGGTGGGGAACAAGGTGGCCTCCATCCTCCTCATCCTCTCGGGGATCTTCACCTCCGCCTGGCAGCTGTCCATCGTCTCGGAGCGGTCCAAGGCGGAGCAGGAGAGGTTCTTCTCCAACGTCTTTTCCGTCTACGAGGCAGGGGCCCTGGTGGGGGCCTCCCTGCTCATGGCGGCCAGCCGGCTGGTGATGCGCTTTCTGGCCGCGCCGGACTACTTCTCCGCCTGGCACTATGCCCCGGTGCTCATCCTGGGCACCGCCATGGCCTGCCTGGGGTCCTTCTTCGCCTCGGTCTATGTGGCGGAGAAGCGGAGCTCCGCCACCCTGGTGACCACCCTGGCCGGGGCGGGGGTGAACCTGGCGGGCAACGCCCTGCTGATCCCCCTCTACGGCGCCATGGGGGCGGCGGTGGCCACCTTGCTGAGCTACCTGGTGATCCTCATCGCCCGGGCGGTCCACTCCCGCAGCCTGCTGCGGGTGGCGTGGAAGGTGCCCCGGTTCGTCCTGGCCATGGGGATCCTCCTGCTCCAGTGCGTGCTGGTGGAGTGGGAAAACACGGCCCTGGCCCTGGTCTGCTGCCTGGGGATCCTGGCGCTCTACTTCCGCCCCCTGTGGCGGGCCTGGAAGACGGGGATCTTCACCCGGCGGTAAAGAGATGGCATGTAAAAAACCCCACGGAGGCTTCCCAATCAGGAAGCCCCCGTGGGGTTTCTCTCTTTGCTTAGTCCAGGCCCGTCAGGTGCCGGCGCAGCAGGTCCAGGGCGGTCTGGGCGGCCTGGCGGCGAACCCGCTCCCGCTCCACCGGGCCGGCGCGGAATTCTGTGACCCGGCACTGGTCCCCCCAGGCCAGGCCCAGGTAGACCAGGCCGATGGGGTTGCCCCGGTCGTCGGCGTCCGGCCCGGCCACCCCGGTGGTGGACAGGGCGATGTCGCAGCCCAGGGCGGCCTTGGCCCCCCGGGCCATGGCCTCCGCCACCTGGGGGGAGACGGCGCCGTACCGGTCCAGCAGGTCCTGGGGCACCCCCAGCAGGCCAGCCTTCACCCCGTTGGTGTAGCTCACCACGCCCCCCCGGAACACGGCGGAGGACCCGGGCAGGTCGGTGAGGAGCTTGGCCAGCAGCCCCCCGGTGCAGGACTCGGCGGTGCCCACGGTGAGGCCGCGGTCCTTCAGCAGGGCAAAGCACACCTCCTCCAGGGAGTCCACGTCCACCCCGATGACCTTGTCCTTCAGGATGGCCTTCACCTGTTCCTCCACCGGGGCGATGAGGCGGAGGGCCTCCTCCCGGGTGGAGGCGTGGGCGGTGATCCGCAGCTCGGTCCCCGTGGGTTTGGCATAGGGGGCCAGGGTGGGGTTGTGGAGGGCGTTCATCAGATCCCGGAGCAGGGCCTCGGCGGCGGACTCCCCGATGCCGAAGGTCTTTACCGTCCGGGAGGCGATGACCCCGTCGGAGAGTTTTTGCAGGTAGGGCAGGGCCCGGTGGCGGAACATCATGGCACACTCCCGGGGCGGGCCGGGGAGCATGAGCACGTGGGTGCCATCGGCCTGGAAGGCCACCCCCGGGGCGGTGCCCCAGTCGTTGTCCAGCACGGTGCACCCTTCGGGGACCATGGCCTGCTGGAAGTTGTTCTCGGTGACCGGGGTGCCCCGCTGGGCAAACCGTTCCCGGATCCGCTGGGCGGAGGGTTCGTGGTACACCAGTTCCTTCCCGAAGGCCTGGGCCACCGCCACCTTGGTCAGGTCGTCACAGGTGGGCCCCAGGCCCCCGGTGGTGATGAGGATGTCCGCCCGGCCCCGGGCGATGTCCACTGCCTGGCGGACCCGCTGGGGGTTGTCCCCCACCACGGTGTGGTAGTAGACGTTGATCCCCAGCTGGGACAGGCCCTGGGAGATCATCTGGGCATCGGTGTTGGCGATGTTGCCCAGCAGCAGCTCGGTGCCCACGGCGATGAGTTCGGCGGTGTGGCTCACGGGTCCAGCACCACCCTTTCGATGCCTTGGACGGCCTCCTCCACCAGGGCCTCGATGTCCAGGGCGGCCTCGGCCTCGGTGATCTCCTCCAGTTTGGGGTGGGTCTTGGGGTGCCGGGGGGTGAAGACGGTGCAGCAGTCCTCGTAGGGGAGGATGGAGGT
>URCB01000079.1 GCA_900546255.1 uncultured Eubacteriales bacterium | reverse complement strand
ACCTATGATGGAGGGGACCTCTTCTCCGACATTGCCGGCCACTGGGCCCAGGATTACATCAACGAGGCCGCCAACGCCGGCATCGTGGATGGGTATCCCGACGGCACCTTCCAGCCCCAGCAGCTTATCACCCGGGCCGAGGCCATGACCATGGTCAACCGCACCATTGACCGGCACCCTGATGCCGATCACCTGCTGGACGACATGATCGTTTGGCCCGACAACCCGGAGACCGCCTGGTACTATGAGCAGGTCCAGGAGGCCACCAACTCCCACGCGTACACCATGAACACCGACGACGAGCAGAATCCCTACGAAATCTGGACCGAACTCCTCCCCAACCGGGACTGGTCCGAATTGGAGAAGGCGTGGTCGGACGCCAACGACGGCGCCGGTTCTGGGGAAGTGGTGTAACCCCGTTTCTCTCCAAAACCAACCATCTCGTTTTGAAAACCCAAAGAGGCGGGGCCTGTTCCCCGCCTCTGCTTTTCTAGTCTCCTGGTCCGGACAAAACCTAGGTGGAATGGCAGGGGAGGGGCCCCTAGGAAGCAGTACAAATTCTACGAAGATCGGCCAGGAGATTTGTTGTCTTCGCATCTACCAGTAGATGGAAAGTTGTGCTATACTGTCTCAATATCAGGCGAAAGTTCTGGAACTGCAGCCATATGCCCAGGTGAGCCCAGCAAGCCAGCGCGGCGTATTTGCCCAGAGGAACCTCGCGATGATACCCGATCCAAGAGCCGGGAACCATAACCACAGTGGGTTCCGGCTTTTCCTTTTGCCTCAGTTTGCCGGCCGTTCAAAGGAGGAACCTATGAAACCCTATCAGCACACGGTGCAGTACTATGAGACTGATCGAATGGGCATTACCCATCACAGCAATTATATCCGTTGGATGGAGGAAGCCCGGGTGGACTTTTTGGCCCAATTGGGCTGGAATTTAGAGCGGCTGGAGGCGATGGGGGCGGTGTCTCCCGTCACGGCCCTGGATGTGAAGTACCGGCACGACACCAAGTTTCCGGAGGTAATTTCCATCCAGGTGTCCCTCACCAAGTTCACAGGGATCCGTCTGAGACTGCACTATGTGATGCGCAATCCAGCGGGCGTAGTGGTGTTCGAGGGAAACTCGGAGCACTGCTTCCTAGACCAGGAGGGGCACATCCTGCGCCTGCCTAAGGCGTTTCCAGCCTTTGCCCAGGCCCTGTCGCAGATGGTGGAGGCGTGACCCTTGGCATTGGCAGGGGGATTGATTTTCCCAACCCCTTGTTCTATGCGCCTAAGAAACATGGAACAGGGGATCTGCCTGGGTGGCATCGTTTGGGCAGCCACTGCGTAGAACAGACATACCAGGTTTTAGGAAAAAGGAGGTAGCGGTTGCATGATGGATCATGTCATAGAACTGATCAAAGTGATCTTTCTGGGAATTGTAGAAGGGATTACGGAATGGCTCCCCATCAGCAGTACGGGGCACATGCTGCTGGTGGATGAGTTCATCCAAATGAACATCACCCAAGAATTTAAGGATATGTTTCTGGTGGTCATCCAGTTGGGCGCCATCCTGGCTGTGGTGATCCTCTTTTGGGAGAAGATGTGGCCCTTCCAGCGGAAAACAGCCACCCAGCCTGCCGTGCGCTGGGATACCATTCAAATGTGGCTGAAAGTGGTGGTGGCCTGCATCCCCGGGGCCGTGGTCACCATCCTGTTTGATGATTATATCGAGGCCCACCTCCATACCCCGGTGGTCATTGCGGCGGCCCTCATTGTGTACGGTATTGCCTTTATCCTCATTGAAAACTGGAATAAGAAGCGCACCCCAAAGGTCAACACCTTGGGGGAGATCACCTACCGCACCGCCTTCCTCATCGGCCTGTTCCAGGTGCTGTCCATTATCCCCGGCACCTCCCGGTCGGGATCTACCATCATTGGGGCGCTGCTCATCGGCGTGTCCCGGGTGGCGGCGGCGGAGTTTACCTTCTTCCTGGCCGTGCCGGTGATGTTCGGCCTGAGTCTGTTTAAGCTGCTGCAGTTTGGGTTCGCCTTTACCAGTGCGGAACTGGTCACCCTGATTGTGGGGAGCTTGGTGGCCTTTTTGGTCTCCCTGGTGGTCATCAAATTCCTGATGGGATATATTAAGAAGCATGACTTTAAGGTGTTCGGATGGTACCGCATCGCGTTGGGTGCTGTGGTGCTCCTTTACTTCACCTTGCGGTAAAGAAAACCCCGCTGGCAGTCTTTTGAGGACTGCCGGCGGGGTTCGCTATCTTCTGCCATGGTTTTCACCAAAGCGACAGGGGCGGCATAGAATGGACCGATCCCAAAGAAAGCTATGGTGAATGCAATGAAACGAAATTGGATACTACGGATTGGCGCGGTCCTTCTTCTCCTGGCCCTGACTGCTTTGCCAGTGGGGGCCCAGGCGGCCACATACCGGGGGTTGGATGTCAGCGTCTGGCAAGGGGCCATCGACTTTGCCCAAGTAAGAGCCTCAGGAAAAGAGGTCGTGTATATTCGGGCAGGGTATGGACACGCGGAAGACACACGTTTCCGCGAAAACGCTGCCAACGCCCGCCAAGCGGGCATGAAAACAGGGTTCTATTTCTATGTGACAGCGACGAATACTGCCCAGGCACGTCAGCAGGCAGCCTATTTCGCCGAACTGATCCGGGAAGTCCCGTATGACTGCCGCCCAGCGGTAGACTTTGAGCAGTATGGCAGCCTCTCTAAGGCGGAGCTGAACGCCATTGCGCTGGCCTTTGCGGAAACGCTGGAGTCCCGCACCGGCATCACGCCGGTGTTCTATACCAACGCTTACAGTGCAGCCTCCATCTGGGAGGCAGAACTCACCCGCTACCCCTTATGGATTGCAGACTACGGGCCCAGTGAGCCGGCGTCCATTGGTCACTGGCGCAGCTGGGTGGGGTTTCAGTATGCGGACAACGGGCGGGTCCCCGGCATCTCTGGGAATGTAGACCTGGATCGGTTTACCGACGGGGTGTTTGTAGAGGAGACCAACCGACCCTTTGTGGATGTCTCCCCCCAGGCCTGGTATGGCCCGGCAGTGGGGGACCTCTATCAAAAGAATCTGATACAAGGGGTGACCTCGGACCGGTTTGCCCCAGACCGCCCTGCTCAGCGGGCTGAGGTGGTAACCCTCCTCTACCGCATGGCGGGAGAGCCGGCGGTGACGGGGCCCTTTGGGTTTGTGGATGTCCCGGCGGATGCCTGGTATGCTTCCGCCGTCCGTTGGGCGGAGGAGAAAGGCATTGCCCAGGGGGTCGGGGCGTCGTATTTTGCGCCCACCCAGGCGGTGACCCGCCAGGAGATGGCGGTGTTCCTCTATCGCTATGGGCAGGAGGCAGGGTATGATGTCAGCGGGCAGGCCTCTCTGAGCCGGTATGCAGACCGGGGGGCCGTGGCGCCCTGGGCCCAGGAAGCGGTCCAATGGGCCGTGGCAGAGGGCATCCTGCAGGGCACGGCCTCGGACACCTTGGCCCCCAACGCGATGGCGGACCGGGCCCAAATGGCCGTGCTGGCGGACCGTTTCCTGCTGAAATATTCCTCTGCTGCGTGAAAACATGCCGCCCTGTGCGCAGGTGCACACAGGGCGGCTCATATTACAGCGTGGAACGCTCAGGATCTTTTGTTATAGGCCTCGATGCCCTTGGCCAGCAGGTCCATGGCCCGTTCCAGGTCGGCCTGCTTCAGGACGTAGGCGATGCGGACCTCGTTCTTTCCCTTGCCAGGGGTGGCATAGAAGGGCTCGCCGGGGGCGAACATCACAGTGTCGCCGTTGTCCTCGAATTCCTCCAACAGCCATTGCTGGAACTTGTCGGCATCGTCCACCGGCAGGGCAGCCATGAGGTAGAAGGCGCCCTTGGGGCACTCGCAGATGACGCCGGGGATCTGAGCCAGCTTGGCCACCACGGTATCCCGGCGGCGCTTGTATTCCTCGCGCACGGCGGCAAAGTACTCCGGACCCACCTGATACAGGGCAGCGGAAGCCACTTGGTCCAGGGTTGCCACGGAGAGGCGGGCCTGGCAGTATTTCATGGCCTCGCCCAGCAGCTCATGGTTGCGGCTGAGGATGCAGCCCACTCGGGCGCCGCAGGCGGAGAACCGCTTGGAGACGGTGTCGATGACGATGATGTTTTCCGCAGCATCGGCATACTCCCCGAAGGACTGCAGGGGCTCACCGGCGTAGACGAACTCCCGGTAAGCCTCGTCCCCGATGAGGAAGAGGTTGTGCTCCTTGGCGATGTCGCACATCAGGCGCTGCTCCTCAGGGGTGAGGACCACGCCGGTGGGGTTGCCGGGATTGGTGCACACAATGGCCCGGGTGTGTTCGTTGATCTGGGCCTCGATCTTGGCCCGGTCGGCATACCGGTACCCCTCTTCCGGAGAGGTGGGGATGGGGTGGATGCTGGCGCCGGTGGTGTACACCATGGTGCTGTAGTTGGGGTAGAAGGGCTCGGGGATCAGAACCTCGTCCCCGTCGTCCAAGATGCACTGGAAGACGATGGACAGTGCCTCCGAACCACCGGTGGTGATGAGGATCTCATCCTTTTCAAAGTGCATGTTCAGTTTATCATAATAGGACTGGATGGCGTCGATCAGTTCCGGTACCCCAGGGGAAGGGGCGTACTCCAGGACAGGGGCCTGGAAGTTACGCACTGCCTCAAAGAACTGAGGCGGGGTTTCCACGTCGGGCTGGCCGATGTTCAGATGATAGATCTTGCGGCCCTTGGCTTCCGCTGCGACTGCGTAGGGGTGGAACTTCCGCATAGGGGACAGACCGCACTTCTTTACTTTGCTAGAAAACTTCATGTCCATACCTCCGGTTTTTCCTATTTGCGCGTAGAGTCGGGGATTGCGTTGACACTATTGTACGTCTGTATGGACGAAAAGTCAATTGCTATCCAAGATAAGAACGGAGAGGATTTCAGAGGAATGAGCATACCGCGGGGAAAGGGAGGGAAACCTTTATGGTAACTTGGCGTCAGCGGTTGCGTGATCTGCTTTGTGTCAAAAGCATTGTTACCATCCTTTTGACGGTGGTGTTTGTGGCCCTTACCTTGGCAGGGCGTGTCTCCAGCCAGGAATTTTTGACCATCTTTTCCGTGGTCATTGCGTTTTATTTTGGTTCTCAAAGTGAGCGGGCAAAACACAGGGAGTGCGGGAAACCGAGCCCTTCCAGTCCGTCGCCCAAAGAAGATCGAAAGGATGGGAGGCATCCAGGTGACTTTGTCACAGCGTCGAGGGAGGATCCCTGATAGAATCAAAGCAACCCATAAGACAGGAGGCAACCCAGCATGGACGTAAAAATCAACAATCCGGAGCAGATTCCCGAACAGATTGTGCGGGCCGCCATCGCCATGATGGAACAGGAGGAAGGACGCACGGTCCAAGAAATCTCCATCCGCCGTACAGGAAAGCCAGATGAGTATGGCATTCTGCCTGTGTTTGTCCCTGTGCCCTTCCAGCGCATCCGTCGGATCACCGGCTATCTGGTGGGAACGTTAGACCGCTTCAACAATGCCAAACGGGCAGAAGAACAGGATCGCGTGAAACACGGGATGTAACGCCGTTTTGCCAGCGCCTTCCGTGGCCTCAGACAGGGCCGCGGAGGGCGCTTTTTGCTGCGAGCCCTTTCTTTTTCTGGCTGCCTGTGGTATGCTCTAGATAACAGCGTTCCCAAAAGGGGGAAGAAGATGGTTACCGTTCACATGACCGCCGTATTGCCAGGGGATGTCCAGCAGGTTTGGACCGTGGTGACAGGGGTAGAGGATTACAGCTGGCGAAGTGACTTATCCCGGACAGAGGTCCTCTCGGCGGAACAATTTGTGGAACACACGCAGACGGGTGCGCAGACCTTGTTTACCATCACCGCCGCAGAACCTGGGCGGCGATGGGAGCTGGATATGGAGAACCGTCGGATGCGCGGTCACTGGGTAGGTCTGTTCTCGGGAAAGGGAGCGGAGACAGCCATCCAGTTTACAGAGACGCTGCACGTGAAAAACCCTCTGCTGCGGCCCTTTGTCAAACGATATCTGCGCAAGCAGCAGGCGCGGTTCGTGGCGGACCTGCGGAATGCATTGCAAGCCTGCACCCACGAGGACAGCTAGGCAGAAGCAAGAAGAATTCGGTTTTATAAGAGATGTTTGGTGGGAGGTGATACCATGAAGCGCGGCCTTGTGAATACTCCATGCAAGGCCTGATGGGATAGACTTGTATGGAGAATGTTTTTTCTGTTCCAAAGGGCTTTGCATTTCTGTTTCCCCACAAAAATGCAAAGGAGAATACCCATGGAATATCGAATCGTCGAGTTGGAAGCATGGGACAGAAAGGATCTGTTTCAGTTTTACATCCAAAGAATGCGCATTGTCATGAGCCTGACGGTGGAGATGGATGTGACGCCGCTGGTAGCCTTTGCCAAGCGGCAGGGCATGAAGTTCTACCCCCTGATGATCTGGGGCGTGTCCAAGGTGGTCAATGCCCACGATGCGTTTAAATACGGATGGGATCCTCAGGGAAAGCTGATTCAGTGGGCATCCGTCTGGCCCAGCTATGCAGACTTCCACCCAGAGGATGGGAATTTCACCAAGATGGTGACGCCATTTTCGGAGGACCTGTTTGCGTTTCACGCCCGCTTCCTGCGGAACCGCGTGGAATACCGGGATCGCCGAGCGATTTTGGCCCATCAGCCACCGAATTTTTTCGATGTATCCTGTCTGCCCTGGGTGAGGTATCAGCATTTCGATGTGCATGTGTTTGACGAGGGAACCTTTTTAGCCCCCGTGATCACCTGGGGACGGTATGAGAAAGAGCAGGGCAAGCTGGTGATGCCACTGACCATGAACATTCACCACGCCGTTGCCGATGGCTTTCATCTTTCCCGCTTTTTTCGCGAAGTGCAGGAATGGATCGATTCTTTACGGTAAAGGAAACAGCAGCCCTCCGTACCGGAGGGCTGCTGCTTTTCGTGTTTTTGACACGGAGTATGGGTCATGTTGACAAAAAAGATACCCGCTACAAGCGCGGGCACAAAACTTCAGAATAAAGAAAAACCTGCGGTGCGCGAATTGCTCACCGCAGGTGTGGTGGACCTGGAGGGACTTGAACCCTTGACCTCTCGGATGCGAACCGAACGCTCTCCCAACTGAGCTACAGGCCC
>URCB01000078.1 GCA_900546255.1 uncultured Eubacteriales bacterium | reverse complement strand
CTCCGCCGGCCAAAACATCCCTCTCACCCCGAGAGTGCCGGCTTCGCCGGCGCGGGTCGGGGTGCATCCCCCCATTTCGAGAGGGGCCTCCCACCAAGCAGGCAGCTTGACACCCCCGTACTCTGCCCTCCCGAACGAAGGCAAACCCCGGGTGCCCCTCTCAGAAATTCTTCAGCAACAGCAGCAGCCCCAACCCCGGCACCCCCAGCACCCCCAGGGTGAGGGCATTGAAGGCGTTCACCCCCAGGCTCAGCCCGGCGGCCAGGCCGCTGTAGGACCACAGGGCCAGAAAGCCCAGCCCCAGGGCCGACCGGACCAGGAGCTTTCCCAGCCAGGCCAGGGGCCGGCGGAAGATCACCAGGAACAGCACGGCGAAGATTAAAACGGTCAGCCAGGGCCCGTTGGGGTCTAAGAATGGCATGGAACGGCCTCCCTTGTCTCAGGGGCCGGGGGAGTCCTCCAGCCCCAAGGATTTCATCTGCCGCAGCAGATAGGTGTGCTTGGCCCCCAGGGCACTGATCTCATAGAGATAGTACTCCAGCAGGTCCCGGTCCGCCGTCTGGTCAAACCCCGCCCGGGCGGCGGCCAGGTCCCGGGTGGTCTCCTCCAGGCGGCGGCGCAGAACCTGGGCCTGGTCGAGGGGTGGGTGTGCCATGGAATCCCTCCTTGGAAGGGGTTTCCTTCCGGTGATTTCAGTATATGGGTAGCCTGCGCGGATATGCCGGGGGATATGTGGGGAAATTTTTGCCGCCCTTTGCCGGAAAACTTCCACAGAATGTGACAAACCCCCTTCCCCCGCCGCCGGGATATGGTATAATTAAGCCACAAACTATATTCCTTCCACCAGCCCCGCCGCCCCCGGCGGGCCGCAACCCATGAAGAGGTGAACCCATGAAACGGAACCCGAACTCCATCCCCGCCTTCCTGCTGGCCCTGGTGCTGGCCGTCTCCCTGGTCCTGCCCGTCGGGGCCGCCGGGTCAGGGATTACCCTGGATAAAACCTCCGCCACCCTGGCGGTGGGCCAGACCCTCACCCTCACCGCCACCCTCCCGGAGGGCAGCCAGGACGCGGCCATCACCTGGTCCTCCGCCAACGAGGCCATCGCCGCCCTGGTGCCCCCTGCCCAGGGCCAGCCCGCCAACACCGCCGTCTTCCGGGGCATGACGGCGGGGACGGTCACCGTCACCGCCACCGCCGGCGGCCGGACGGCCCTGTGTACCATCACCGTGGCCCAGGACACCCCCGCCTCCGTCACCATCACCCCCGCCGGGCCGGAGTTCCTCCCCGTGGGGAAGACCCGCCAGCTCACCGCCCAGGTGAACTACACCCTGGGCTCGGCAGGGAACCAAAACGTGGTCTGGAGCTCCAGCGACCCCCAGGTGGCCACCGTGGACCGCAACGGCAAGGTGACCGCCGTGGCCGAGGGCACCGCCACCATCCTGGCGGTCTCTGAGGCCAAGGACGCCCTGGGCAGCGTGGTTACCGGGGAGTATGCCCTCACCGTCACCCCCGCCCGGCTGCTGCCGGACCGGCTGGTCCTCTCCGCCCAGCAGAAGCGGGTGGAGGCCGGCCAGGGGGTGGACACCGTCCTCACCGCCCCCTCCGCCCTCCTCCACAACGGGGAGGCAGACGTCACCGACGACTACACCCTCACCTACCAGTGGACCGATGCCCAGGGCAGCCCCGTGGGCACCGACCCCACCCTGCAGGTGACCCCCACCGCCGACACCACCTACACCTGCACCATCACCGCCGCCTGTACCTTGGACAGCACCCAGGTGCTCACCGGCCATTGCGTCTACACCCTGCGGATGCACCCCGGCACCACCCTCGGGGCGGTGACCGGCCTGGCCCAGGGCACCCGCACCCTGGACCAGCTAAAAAACCAGAGCGGCACCCTCTCCCTCATCGACCAGCTGGTCCAGGGGGACAGTGCCTCGGAAAGCACCCCCGCTGTCCCCGGGCTGCGCTCCGTGGTCTTTGAGGTGGACTCCGCCACCGGCACCCAGGTGGGCACCCTCTCCGTCCAGGAGGGGACCTACTACTACCTGGAGGGGGAGGCGGGCCAGGCCCTCCTGTCCCAGGTGACCTTCACCCCCCGCCAGGCGGGGACCTATGGCATCAACTTCCGGGCCTACGGGGACGCGCTCTACTGCGGCCGCCTGGAGATCCTGGTCCAGGAGACCGACGTGCCCCCCGCCGAGGGGGACAAGGTCTGTGACGCCACCGGCTTCCCCTTCACCGGGGACGACTTCTACCACAGCGACGCGGAGGACCCGGTGATCGCCGTGGTCTTTGGCCAGCCCTCCGCCGGCCGGCTGCTGCGGGATGTGCGCCACGGCGCCGGCACCCCCGACGACGGGGCCCGGTACTACACCAACGCCGCCAGCGACGGGACCTACCACGTCTCCACCCTCCACTACCTGCCCCCGGCGGGCTTCTCCGGCCAGGTGACCATCCCCATGACCCTGCTCACCCAGCAGGGCCAGGAGTGGGAGGACACCCTCACCGTGGCCGTCACCAGCAAGACCCACTCCCACCAGTTCACCGATGTGAACGAGGCCACCGTGGGCACCTGGGCCGCCAACGCGGTGGACTTTGCCTACCACTTCGGCCTGGTCAACGGCACAGGGGAGGACACCTTCTCCCCCAGCAGCAACATGACCCGGGCCCAGCTGGTCACCGTCCTCTACCGGGCGGTGGGGAGCCCCACCATGACCATCACCACCAACTTTGAGGACCTGGACGTGGGGGCCTACTACTACAGCGCCGTGGTGTGGGCCAACTTCCACGGCATCGTCAACGGCACCTCGGACACCACCTTCTCCCCCAATGATTTCATCACCCGGGAGCAGCTGGCTGCCATCCTCCACCGCTATGCCCGGGCCTACGGCGGGGACCTGTCCCACACCGGGGACCTCAGCGCCTTCACCGACCAGAACCTGGTCAGCGAATACGCCCGGGAGGCCATGACCTGGGCGGTGGACAAGGGGATCCTCACCGGCGTGGGGAGCAGCACCCTGGCCCCCCAGGGCAAGGCCACCCGGGCCCAGGTGGTGGTGATGCTCCACCGCTACCTGGCAGAGTAACCCCGCCCTGCCCCAGACCACCACAGAAAGGAGAACCCCCATGAAACGGAAACATCCCCTCTGGTTCCTGCTCCCCCTGGCCTTTCTCCTGTCTCTGGCCGCCTGTTCCAGCCAGGAACCTGACACCGCTGCCCAGGAAAACACCATCGCCCCCTATACCCTGACCCAGCGGGAGCGAACCCTGCTGGACGCCTTCGGCCACACGGAGGGCACCGCGCAGGTCCTCTCCTTCCAGGCCCCGGTGGAGGCCAGGTGCCTCACGATCCAAACCGCCCAGTTGGGCGAGGACGGCCAGTGGGAGGTTGTCTCCGCCCCCGCCATCGCCCTGCTGGGGGAGGATCAAGCAGACCTTTCCCTGTCCGGCCTGTTCACCCTGTCCAGGGCGGACAACTATGCCCTCACCTTCCACATCGTCTGTGACGGTGCCGGCGGCATGACCAGCCAGACCGATCCCCTCCCTCCGGACCCGAACACCACCATGCACACCTGGGCCTTCCTCACAGACCCCCAGACCATCCAGCTGGACCAGCCCATCCCCGTGGCCCTGCTGGCCTACGACAGCGGCACCTCCATGTCCAGCCTGAACCTCCAGGATTACTTCACCCCGGAAAATCTCACCGGGCCGGACCTGGTCCAGGCGGTGACGGTGACCTTCTCCGAAACCGCCTGACAGGGCCCTCGATTCCACCACAGAAAGGAGAACCCCCATGAAACGGAAACACCCCCTCTGGTTCCTGCTCCCCCTGGCCTTTCTCCTGTCCCTGGCCGCCTGCTCCAACCAGGCGCCTGCCGCCGATGCGCCCCAGGAGGCAGCCGCATACACCGTGGCCCCCTATACGCCCACGGAGCAGGAGCAAACCCTGCTGCAAGCCTACGAACTGACCCAGGACAACACCGTGGCCTTCACCTTCCAGAACCCAGAGGAGATCCTGGGCCTCTTCGTCCAGATCTATCGTCTGGGAGAGGACGGGACCTGGAAAAACGTGGATGACATTGCCGTGGGCAGCCTCCTGCCGCCCCAGGCGGAGGGGCTCATCACCCTCCAGCTGGAGGACTCCGAGGCTATCATCGCCCGGGTCCTCTGTCAGGGCAGCCTGCAGGTGGGAAGTGCCGGCCCCTTGGAGGGGGACTTCGTCGCCCGGACCCAGAGGTTCCTCACCGAGCCCCAGCCCATCCAGCGGAACGAACCCATCCCCATCGCCCTGCTGGCCTACGCCGAGGCCGGGAACCCCGCCGCCCAGGACGATACTCTGGGCAAGATCTCCCTCCAGGACTTCTTCACCCCGGAAAATCTCACCGGTCTGGACCAAGTCCAGGCGGTGACGGTGACCTTCTCCAGCGAAGTTTGAGAAAACAGGCCCCCGCCGGTTCCCGCCGGCGGGGGCCTGCTGCCTTTCCCCTGGTTTGTGGGAGAGGTCTGTTTTTTTCTGTCGATCCATGGTATAATAGGCCATTGCCTGAACCACCAAGATCCAGATAAGGGAGGGATTCCTATGGCAAATCGAGTGACCATTTATATCCATAACCAGAGTTACAACTTCCTGGCCGAGGAGGATGCCAGCTACCTCCAGCAGTGCGCAGACATCGTCAACAAGGAGATGGACGAGGCCATGTCCGGCACCACCATCTCCCTCACCGACGGGGCGGTGCTGGCGGCCATGAACGTGGCGGACAAATACTGCAAGGAGCGGGCGGTGTCCGACAACCTCCGCGCCCAGCTCAAGCAGGCCCTGGACGAGAACGCCCGCCTGGCCCGGGAACTGTCCGAGGCCAAGCGGGAGGGGCGGAAGGCCTCCCGGGGCGGCCGCCCCCCCAAGCAGCCCCCGGCAGAGCCTTCCAAGCCCGCCGGCGAAGAGGGATAACCCATGGAACTGCTGGCCCCCGCCGGGTCCCCGGAGGCCCTCCAGGCCGCCGTCCAAGCCGGGGCGGACGCGGTGTACCTGGGCTTCGGCCCCCTCAACGCCCGGCGGAACGCGAAAAACTTCACCCGGGAGCAGCTGGAGGAGGGGGTGGCCTACTGCCACCTCCGGGGGGTGAAGGTCTACCTCACCCTGAACACCCTCCTCTTTGACCGGGAGCTGGACACCGCCGCCCAGGCCGGGGCCCTGGCCTCGGACCTGGGGGTGGACGCCGTCCTGGTCCAGGACCTGGGGGTGGCCAAACTCCTGCGGCAGACCTGTCCCCACCTCCCCCTCCACGCCTCCACCCAGATGACCGTCCACAGCCTGGACGGGATTTTGGCCTGCGCGGAACTGGGGATCACCCGGGTGGTCCTGCCCCGGGAGATGCCGGCGGAGGCCATCCGGGCCCTGTGTCAGGCCTCCCCCTTGGAGATCGAGGTCTTTGGCCACGGGGCCCTGTGCATGTGCTACAGCGGCCAGTGCACCCTCTCGGCGGTGCTGGGGGGGCGCAGCGGCAACCGGGGCCTGTGCGCCCAGCCCTGCCGCCTGGCCTACCGCTGGCCGGGGGACCGGCAGACCTCCCACCCCCTCTCCCTGAAAGACCTCTCCCTGGCCGGCCACCTGGGCCAGCTGGAGGAGATGGGGGTGGCCTGCCTGAAGATCGAGGGGCGGATGAAGCGGCCGGAGTACGTGGCGGTGGTCACCGCCATCTACGCCGCCGCCCTCCGGGAGCACCGGGAGCCCACTCGAAAGGAGATGGCCCAGCTGGAGGCCGCCTTCTCCCGCCAGGGGTTCACCCAGGGGTACTTTTTGGACCGGAAGGGCCCGGCCATGTTCGGCACCCGGCCCGAGGGGACCCGGGACCCCGCCGACCTCTTCGCCCAGGCCAAACAGTTTTACACCCGGGGGGAGCACCGGCCCGTGCCGGTGACCCTCTCCGCCCGGGGGCAGCTGGGGGAACCTGTCACCCTCACCGCCCGGGACGCCGACGGCCACACCGTCACCGCCCAGGGGGCCGCCCCCCAGCCCGCCCGCACCCGGCCGGTGACCGGGGAGCAGATCGCCGCCCAGCTGGCCAAGACCGGGGGCACGGTGTACGCCGTCCAAGACCTCCAGGTGGACTGGGGGGAGGGGCTCTCCCTCCCCCTGTCGGCGGTAAACGCCCTGCGGCGGGAGGTGCTGGCCGGCCTGGACCAGGCCCGCACGGCGCCCCCTGCCCGGGAAACCCGGCCCTTCGCCCGTCCCAAGGCCCGGAAGGGCCCCGGGGAGCCCCCTGCCTTCACCCTGTCCTTCCGGCGGTGGGAACAGCTCTCCCCTGCCAGCCTGGACCAGGGGCCGGCCCTGGTCTACCTCCCCGTCCAGGCATGGGCTTCCCACGAGAGGGAAGGGGCGGAACTCACCCGGGCCTATCCGGACATCGCCTTCGGGGCGGTGCTCCCCCGGATGGCCTTTGACCGGGAAGGTCCTGCCCTCCGCCAGGCCCTGGAGGCCGCCTGCCGGGCGGGGGTGACCCAGGCCCTCCTGGGCCACGTGGGCCAGCTGACCCTGGCCCGGGCATTCGGCCTCACCCCCCGGGGGGACTTCGGCCTGGGCTTCACCAACACCCTCACCGGGGAGGAACTGGCCCGGCTGGGGTTTGCCTCGGCCACCGCCTCCTTCGAGTGCCGGCTGTCCCAGATCCGGGACCTGGGCAAGGCCCTGCCCACCGAGGCCATCGTCTACGGCCGCCTGCCCCTGATGCTCATGGAGCACTGCATCCTAAAGAACCGGGGCCAGGGCTGCCACTGTGAGGAGGCCCCCCAGGCCCTCCAGGACCGGAAGGGGGAGGCCTTCCCGGTGGAGCCTGCCTGGGGCTGCCGCAACGAACTCTTCAACGCCAAAACCCTCTGGCTGGCGGACAAGGCCGACTGGAAGACCGCCGGCCTGACCTACGCCCGCCTGGCCTTCCTCCGGGAGACCCCGGCGGACTGCGCCCGGGTGTTCCGGGCCTACCGCACCGGGGCGGGGGAGGCCCCGGCGGGGTTCACCCGGGGGCTGTACTACCGGGGGGTGGAGTAAAGCCCCCCATCGGACAGGGCGGTGGGGGATCGCGTACCCTTTGGGTGGGCGGCTCCGAAGCCACCCTTGGGGCGCAGCGCCCCGGGGGGGCCCGCCGACTCCGGCGGGGGAGCCCGACTTTCTTTGGAGAAAGTCGGGGGAAAGA
>URCB01000077.1 GCA_900546255.1 uncultured Eubacteriales bacterium | reverse complement strand
CGGGCTTTCTCTAGAGAAAGCCTGGATCCCCGCCCGGGACCGGGCGGGAACCCACGTCGCAGGTCTGGACCTGCGACGGTCCCAGAAGGGACCACCTACCGCCCCCGGCAGAGGCCCCCCGGCCTCACCTGCGTCCCCCCTGGACGCCGGTCCAGAAAGCCCCCCCACCAACGTCAGTTGAACTTGGCCATGGCCTGATCGATGCCATGCTCCAACAGGCAGGCCACCGCGTCGGCGGCCTTGGCGATGGCCTGCTCCATGGCGGCCTTGTCCTGGCCGGTGAACTTGCCCAGGACCCAGTCGGCCATGTCGCTGTCGGGGTAGGGTTTGCCCCCCACCCCCACCTTCAGCCGGGGGAACTGGTCGGTGCCCAGGTGGGCGATGATGTTCTTCAGCCCGTTGTGCCCCCCCGCCGAGCCGCTGCGGCGGATGCGCAGCTTTCCCTGGGGCAGGGCCACGTCGTCGGAGATCACCAGCACCCGCTCCGGGGGGATCTTGTAGAACCGGGCCGCCTGGCCCACCGACTCCCCGGACAGGTTCATGTAGGTGGTGGGCTTCATCAGCAGCACCGACTGCCCCCCGATCACCGTGGTGTTGGTGAGGGCCTTGTACTTCAGCTTCTGGACGGGGAGGCTGGCCCGCTCGGCCAGCTCGTCCACCACCAGGAAGCCCACGTTGTGGCGGGTCCACTCATACTTGGGCCCGGGGTTGCCCAGGCCCACCACCAGCCATTCCACCGGCCCGGCCTTCTTGAAAGAAAACATATGCTTCCGTTACCTCACTTATGACACAGATACGCAAAAAGGATTCCGCCGTCTTCCGGCGGCGGAATCCAAACACTCCTCCAGGCAAGCCCGAAAAAGCCTCGCAGAGTTCCGCCCTCCCCAGAGGGCGGAAAAAGTTCCAATGCATTTTTCCGCCGGCTCCGCCGGTGGAAAAATTCTTCTCAGCCGCCAGTGTGCCCGTCCGGGCGCGCGCAGCGGCTGCAAGCCCCTAAAATGGAGAGCCCAGCGAAGCGGGTCTCCATTTTCTCACACAAACAGCCGGGACACCGAGTCCTCGTGATAGATAAAGCTGATGGCGTCGGCCAGCATGGGGGCGGCGGAGAGGTACTTGATCTTGTCGCAGCGGACCCCCTCCTTGGCGGGGATGGTGTCCAGGAAGAGGACTTCCTTGATCACGCTCTCCTCGATGCGCTGGATGGCCGGGCCGGAGAGGACCCCGTGGGAGGCGCAGGCGTACACCTCGGTGGCCCCGCCGATCTCCACCAGGGCCTTGGCCGCCCCGCAGAGGGAGCCGGCGGTGTCCACCATGTCGTCCAGGAGGATCACCCGCTTGCCCTCCACGTTGCCGATGATGGAGGCCACCTCGGAGGAGTTGGGCTTGGGCCGGCGCTTGTCCACGATGGCCATGCTCATCCCCAGCTTCTGGGCGAAGGAGCGGGCCCGGGCCACGGAGCCCACGTCGGGGGAGACCACCATGGTGTTCTCCGCGTCGGCCCCAAAGCGGGACTTGAAGTAGTCCACAAACAGGGGGCTGCCCAGGAGGTTGTCCACCGGGATGTCGAAGAAGCCCTGGATCTGGGCGGCGTGGAGGTCCATGGTGAGCACCCGGTCGGCCCCGGCGGTGGTGAGCATGTTGGCCACCAGCTTGGCGGAGATGGGGTCACGGGGTTTGGCCTTCCGGTCCTGCCGGGCATAGCCAAAGTAGGGGATCACCGCGGTGATGCGCCCGGCGGAGGCCCGCTTGAAGGCGTCAATCATCACCAGCAGTTCCATCAGGTTGTCGTTGACCGGGGAGCAGGTGGATTGGATCACGAACACGTCGGACCCACGGACGGTTTCATAGATGGAGACGAAGCACTCGCCGTCGGAAAAGCTGCCGCACTCCATGTCCCCCAGGGGCAGGCGGAGCTCCTTGCAAATGGCCTCGGCCAGGGCGCGGTTGGAATTGCCGCTGAAGATTTTCAGATCCTTGCCATGTGAGATCATCGTTACATCCCTCTCGATTCGTAAATTTTTCGCAGTTCACGGATTCTTTCCCTTGCTCGCTCTGCCGGGGAGGGCAGAGTCTCTTCCTGGCCTCATTATAGCAAATAGACGGAGGAATTGCATCCGTTTTCCCGGAAAATTTTCAGAAAAAGTGGCGCCCTGCCGCCGGAGAGCAGGGAAATCCGGGAAAACAGTTGTCAGACGCCCCCTGCCATGGTACAATATGGGGCAATGGTTACCCGGCGTCCCCCCTGAGGGCGGCCGCCGGCACGGGACCCACGCCCCGGCCAAACCCACCCAAAGGAGATCGAAATAGCATGAAGAATTGGATTCGCCGCGCCCTGGGGGCGGCCATGGCCCTCACCTTGACGGCCGGGCTGCTCAGCGGCTGCGGCAGCGCGGAAGACCCCGTCCAGGAAGTGATGGGCTACCCCGGTTCCACCGTGATGTTTACCGTCAATGGCAGCGATGTCACCGCCGAGGAGTACCTCTTCTGGCTGGCCCAGTACACCGACCAGGCCAGCGCCTACCTCACCTCTATGGGCAACGTGGAGGGGGACCAGAGCATCTGGGACATGGACTTCTACAACGGCACCACCGCCGGGGAGAGCGTGAAGCAAGCCGCCCAGCAGAACGCCATCCTGTATAATGTGGTCACCGCCCACGGGGAAGAGGGGGGCTACACCTACACCGACGAGGACAAGGCCGACTTCCAGGAGAGCCTTTCTGCCCAGGTGGAGCAGATGGGCGGCGACGAGGTCTTCGAGACCTGGCTGAAGAGCATGTGCCTGACCCGGGAAGGGTTTGAGAACATGAGCTCCGTCACCTACATCAACCAGCACATGGCCGACGGCATGTACCGGGAGGGCACCGACCTGGCCCCCACCCCGGAGGACCTGCGGACCTACGCCGACGAGAACGACTACCTGGCCGCCAAGCACATCCTCCTGCTCACCGTGGACCAGACCACCCAGGAGGCCCTGCCCCAGGAGGAGATCGACCAGAAGCGGGCCACCGCCGAGGACCTGCTGGCCCAGCTCCAGGCCATCACCGACCCGGCAGAGCTGGAGACCAAGTTCGATGAACTCATGAACCAGTACAGCGAGGACACCGGCCTGGAAGCCAACCCCGACGGCTACGTCTTTACCAGCGGCCAGATGGTGGAGCCCTTCGAGGAGGGCACCCGGGCCCTGGACTACGGCCAGATCAGCGACATCGTGGAGAGCGACTACGGCTTCCACATCATCCTCCGGCTGGACCCGGCGGAGGTGGAGCTCATCCGCAGCGACTGGGCCCTGAACCAGCTCAGCCAGCAGTCCACCCAGTGGGTGGAGGAGGCGGAGATCGTCACCACCGAGACCTACGACAACCTGAACGTGGGGGACTTCTACGAAAAGCTCACCACCTATCGGGATGCCCTCAACGGCACCGAGGAGAGCGACAGCACCAGTGACACCCAGGACACCTCCGGCAGCGACACCCAGACCCAGGAGGAGACCTCCGACACCCAGGCGGACGCCAACACCCAGGAGGGGGACGCCGCCACCGGGACCACCGAGGGGGAGGCTGACGCCGCCGGCACCGGGGAGGACGCCTCCGGCGACACTGCCGACAGCGCCGACACCGGCGACACCACCACCGAATAAGCTACCACCTGCCCCTTACCGCCGCCGGGCCCTGGCACAGGGCCCGGCGGCGTTCTGTCTGCCGGCAGGAAATTTTTTCCGGTTCCTGGCAGGAAGTGACAGAATCGTGCCCCGGGCCTTCGCTATCCTAGAGGCATACACCAAAGGACAAGCCGAAAGGAAGCGCAAACGCCTATGGAGCGAACATTCTACAGTGACACCCCCCGCCAAGTGCTGGACACCCTGGACACCGACCCCGACCAGGGCCTCTCCCAGGGCGAGGGGGCCCGGCGGCTGGCCGGGTACGGGGAGAACAAGCTGGAAAAGGCCAAGCCCCCGGGGCTCTTCCGCCAGGTGCTGGCCCAGCTCCGGGACCCCATGATCCTGGTGCTGCTGGCGGCGGCGGCCCTCTCCTTCTTCGCCGGGGGCGGGCAGGACTGGCTGGACACGGCCATCATCCTGCTCATCGTGGTGTTCAACACGGTGATCTCCGTGTCCCAGGAGGACAACGCCCGGAAGGCCCTGGAGGCCTTGGAGAAGCTGGCCGCCCCCCGGGCCCGGGTCCTCCGGGAGGGGGTGGAGCGCCGGCTGGAGAGCACCCACCTGGTCCCCGGGGACATCCTCCTGCTGGAGGCGGGGGACTATGTCCCCGCCGACGGGCGGATCCTGTGGGCCGCGGGGCTGCAGACCGACGAGTCGGCCATGACCGGGGAGTCCCTCCCCGTCCACAAGCGGGCGGGGGACGGCCTGCCCCCGGACACCCCCCTGGCCGAGCGGAAGAACATGGTCATCGGCGGCACGGTGGTCACCGGCGGCCGGGCCAAGGTGGTGGTCACCGCCACGGGGATGCAGACGGAGATGGGGAAGATCGCCGGCCTCCTCCTCCGCCAGGGCCAGGGGGAGACCCCCCTCCAGCGGAAGATGAAGGAGGTCTCCCGGGTGCTCTCCCTGGTGTGCGTGGGGGTGTGCGCCGTGATGTTCGGGGTGGGCATGCTCCAGCACCGGGACATTTTGGACATGTTCCTCACCGCCGTGGCCCTGGCGGTGGCGGCCATCCCCGAGGGGCTGCCGGCCATCGTCACCATCGTGCTGGCGGTGGGGGTGGGCCGGATGGCCCGGCGCAACGCCATCATCAAGCGCCTGCCGGCGGTGGAGACCCTGGGCTGCGCCTCGGTGATCTGCTCGGACAAGACGGGGACCCTCACCAAGAACCAGATGACCGTCCTGGAGGTGTGGACCCCCACCCCCGCCCTCCGGGACCGGGCCCTCACCCTGGGGACCCTCTGCGGGGACGCCCAGGAGGGGCCGGGGGGCTACATCGGCGACCCCACCGAGACCGCCATCGCCCAGGCCGCCGCCCAGGCGGGCCTGGAGAAGGCCGCCCTGGAGCGGGACATGCCCCGCCGGGGGGAGGCCCCCTTTGACTCGGTCCGCAAACGGATGGCCACCTGCCACGCCCTGCCCAATGGGGAGGCCCTGGTGGCGGTGAAGGGGGCCCCGGAGGCGGTGCTGGCCCGGTGCACCCACTTGCTGGGGGCCCAGGGCCCCCGCCCCCTCACCGACGGGGACCGGCGGCGGATCGCCCAGGTGGGGGGCGACCTGGCCGGCCAGGCCCTGCGGGTGCTGGCGGTGGCCCAGCGGCTGCAGCCCGCCCTGCCCAAGTCCATGGCAGCGGAGAGCCTGGAGGCCGAGCTCACCTTCGTGGGCCTCATCGGCATGATGGACCCGCCCCGGCCGGAGGTCCGGCAGGCGGTGGACCGGTGCGCCGGGGCGGGCATCCGCCCGGTGATGATCACCGGGGACCACAAGGACACCGCCGTGGCCATCGCCAAGCAGCTGAACATCTACCGGCCGGGGGACAAGGCCATCGACGGGGCGGGGCTGGACTTCCTCCCCCAGGAGACCTTGGAGGAGGAGATCGAGGCCTTCTCCGTCTACGCCCGGGTGACCCCGGAGCACAAGATGCGCATCGTCCAGGCCTGGCAGCGGCGGGGCCATGTGGTGGCCATGACCGGGGACGGGGTCAACGACGCCCCCGCCCTGAAGGCCGCCGACATCGGCTGCGCCATGGGGAAAACCGGCACCGACGTGGCCAAGGGGGCGGCGGACATGATCCTCACCGACGACAACTTCGCCACGGTGGTGGCGGCGGTGGAGCAGGGGCGGGGGATCTATGCCAACATCCGCAAGGCCATCCACTACCTCCTCTCCTGCAACATCGGGGAGATTTTGACCATCTTCCTGGCCACCCTCCTGCCGGTTTCCCAGGCGCCCCTGAGCCCGGTGCAGCTGCTGTGGCTGAACCTGGTCACCGATTCCCTCCCCGCCCTGGCCCTGGGGATGGAACCGGTGGAGAAAACCGCCATGACCCAGCCCCCTCGGGGGAAGGAGGAGCCCTTGTTCTCCCGGGCCTTCTCCCGCCGGCTGGCCTGGCAGGGGGCCCTGGTGGGGGGGATCACCCTGCTGGCCTACGGCCTGGGGTTCCACCTTACCGGGACCTTTGCCGTGGCCAACACCATGGCCTTTGCCACCCTCACCTTCAGCCAGCTCTTCCACGCCTTTGACGTGCGCAGCGAGACCACCCCCCTGTTCCGGCTGGGGGTTCTGTCCAACAAGGCCATGAACAAGGCCTTTCTGGCCGGGGCGGCCCTCCAGGCGGCGGTGCTGCTGGCCCCGCCCCTCCAGGGGGTGTTCGCCGTGGTCCCCATGGACCTGGCCCAGTGGGGCATCGTCCTGGGGCTGGCCCTCACCCCCCTGGTGGTGTGCGAGCTGGCCAAGGGCCTCCGCCGGGCCAGGGCCGGGAGAAGGGCCGCCCGGGAGGAGAAGAGCCCTGTTTACCGATGACCTGAATAGGAAAGCCCCCAGCCGCGCACTGCGGCTGGGGGCTTTTTGTCTGGGTGGGGGCTTACGACACGGGGATGGTCAGGTCGCCGATGGTGAGGCTTTCCACGGTGTCCAGGGGGAGGATCTTTTGGAAGGAGACGAACAAAGTGAATTGGCCCGGTTTTGTGCCGTCTCCGCTCAGCCCGCCCAACTGCTGGAGGGTATGCTTGGTGCCGTCGGTAAGGGTGAGGTAAGAGGGGGTGTCCATAAACGTGTTGGTCAGGGCCAGGCAGACCCATTCTTCCAGGGAAAGCTGGCTGGCTGGGGCATAGGACGCAGTGGCCTCGGCCACTGCCGCCTCGTCGGCAGTGTAGGTGTATTCCATGGTCAGGAAGAAGGGAGACAGGCGCAGGCTCTGCAGGGTCCCGACGGTGGTGTGGGCAGGATCGGTACCCGGGTGGAAGGTTTGGCCGTCGGCCAGTTCGATGCTGGCGCTCTGGGTTTCCTCGGGGAAGGAGAAGGAGAACTCCCACTCCCCTTCCACCAGCAGGGTCGTCTGAATCTCTGGCTCTGCCGCTTCCCCTTGGGGACCATTGGGGAAGGAATAGGTGGTATCGGACAGGTCTTTCAGCTGGAGGGTGATCTCACCCACGGGGAATCGACCGTCGTTCCACAAGAAGTCAAAGAAGAAGTAGAGGCTGCCGCCATCGGAAGAAGCAGTCAGGAACTCTGTACCAGCCCCCAACTGGGCGGAGAAGCCGATGGGGGCGGCATCGCTGCTGCCAAGGGTCCCCTGAAAGCTGGCCGTTTCAAACGAATAGCTCTGGTATCTATATGGGTTAGCGGAGGAGGTAGTCTCTTCCGGCAGCACCGGCTGACCATCTGTCCGCTCCATACGGCAGAGGAGGAAGGAGCGTTCGCTGTCTCCCAGCACGGCTTCAATGGTGACGGTCACCCCGTTGTCGGTGTCGCTGGCCAGCACCGGCTGGGTGAACTCCTGGATGAGCTCCACCTGGCGGTGGGCCTCATATTCGATGGCCCGGGCGATGGCCTTGAAGGAGTTCAGGTTTTTCATCTCGGTACGGGTGCCCAGCTCCTCG
>URCB01000076.1 GCA_900546255.1 uncultured Eubacteriales bacterium | reverse complement strand
GTCTTCTTCTGCTCCGGTAATCGCAGTGGGCAGCGAAACCGGCCGCCCGGAAAATGCCGCAATGGGCCGCCGGTTGGGCGGCCCCGCTGCGGGCAGATATCTGCTTATTTTGATCGGAACCGAGGGGATTACTGCTGGTCGTCATCCACAACTTCGTAATCCGCGTCGTAGACATTATCCTGACCGCCGGCCGCGCCGCCTGCTGCGCCTGCCGCACCGGTGGGATCGGCGCCGGTCTCCTGATAGACCCGGGCGGAGATGGTCTGGAACACCTCGCCCAGCTCGGCGCTGGCGGCCTTGATGGCCTCGGTGTCGGTGCCCTTCAGGGCGTCCTGCAGCTTCTGCTTGCCGGCGTCGATCTTGGCCAGCTCGTCGGGGGAGATCTTGTCGCCCAGATCCTTCACGGCCTGGTCGCACTGGTACAGCAGCTGGTCACCCTGGTTGCGCAGGTCCACTTCCTCCTTGCGCTTGGCGTCCTCGGCGGCATACTGTTCCGCTTCCTTGACAGCCTTGTCGATGTCCTCCTTGGACAGGTTGGAGGAGGAGGTGATGGTGATGTGCTGTTCGTGGCCGGTGCCCTTGTCGCAGGCGGACACATTGACGATGCCGTTGGCGTCGATGTCGAAGGTGACTTCGATCTGGGGGATGCCCCGGCGGGCGGGAGCGATGCCGTCCAGCTGGAACTTGCCCAGAGTCTTGTTGTAAGCGGCCATTTCCCGCTCGCCCTGGAGGACGTGGACCTCAACGGAGGGCTGGTTATCGGCTGCGGTGGAGAAGATCTGGCTCTTCTTCACGGGGATGGTGGTGTTGCGCTCAATGAGCTTGGTAAACACGCCGCCCATGGTCTCAATGCCCAGGGACAGGGGGGTCACGTCCAGCAGCAGCAGGCCCTTTACGTCGCCGCCCAGGACGCCGCCCTGGATGGCTGCGCCCACGGCCACGCACTCGTCGGGGTTGATGCCCTTGAAGCCTTCCTGGCCGGTAATCTGCTTGACGGCTTCCTGCACGGCGGGGATACGGCTGGAGCCGCCCACCAGCAGGACCTTGTGCAGGTCGCCGGGCTGCAGGCCGGCGTCGGACAGAGCCTGACGGACCGGGCCCATGGTGGCCTGAACCAGGTGGTTGGTCAGTTCATTGAACTTGGCACGGGTGATGGTGACGTCCAGATGCTTGGGGCCGTTGGCATCGGCGGTGATATAGGGCAGGTTTACGTTGGAGGTGGTGACGCCGGACAGCTCGATCTTGGCCTTTTCCGCGGCCTCCTTCAGACGCTGCATGGCGACCTTGTCGCCGGTCAGGTCGATGCCGTTTTCCTTCTTGAATTCGGCGGCCAGGTAGTTCATGACGCACTCGTCAAAGTCATCGCCGCCCAGGCGGTTGTTGCCGGCGGTAGCCAGGACCTCGATGACGCCCTCGTCGATGTCCAGGATGGACACGTCGAAGGTGCCGCCGCCCAGGTCGTAGACCATGATCTTCTGGTCGGACTCCTTATCCACACCGTAGGCCAGAGCAGCTGCGGTGGGCTCGTTGATGATACGCTTGACGTCCAGGCCGGCGATCCGGCCGGCGTCCTTGGTGGCCTGACGCTGGGCGTCGGTGAAGTAGGCGGGCACGGTGATGACGGCTTCGCTGACGGTCTGGCCCAGGTAAGCCTCGGCGTCGGCCTTCAGCTTCTGGAGGATCATGGCGGAGATCTCCTGGGGGGTGTAGGACTTGCCGTCGATGGTGACTTTATAGTTGGAGCCCATCTCCCGCTTGATGGAGATGACGGTACGGTCGGGGTTGGTGATGGCCTGGCGCTTGGCCACCTGGCCCACCATCCGCTCGCCGTCCTTGGAGAAGGCGACGATAGAGGGGGTGGTGCGGTTGCCTTCCGCGTTGGGGATGACGACGGCCTCGCCGCCCTCCATCACGGACACGCAGGAGTTGGTGGTTCCTAAATCGATACCGATGATCTTAGACATAATGGGGTTCCTCCTTATTGCAGAACAGATTGGCTGTTGGGTTTGGGATCAAATCTATGAAAACGTCTGTGGACAGGTGCATGACTGGCTGGGCTCTACTAGTTGGCCACCTTGACCAGGGCGTGGCGGATGACCTTCTCCCCCAGCTTAAAGCCGGCCTGGAAGACCTCTGCCACGATATTTTCTCCAAAGGCCTCGTCTTCCATGTGCATGACGGCGTTGTGGAGGTTGGGGTCAAAGGGCTGGCCCTGGGCGGGGATCTCCTCCACCCCCAGCTTTTCCAGGACGGTTTTCAGCTGGGTCATGGTCATCTGGACCCCTTTGGCGTAGGCCTCGTCGCAGGTCTCCTGCTTCAGGGCACGCTCCAGGTTGTCGTAGACGGGAAGAAGTTCCTTGATGGTCTCCGCCTTGGCGGTGGCCCAGGCATTCTCCTTCTCCTTCTGGCTGCGCTTGCGGTAGTTGTCGTACTCTGCCAGCAGGCGGAGGTACTGGTCCTCCTTCTCCCGCAGGGCTTCCTGGAGCTTCTCTGCCTCGCCCGCAGGCTGGGGGGCTTCCTCCTCAGGGGTGGGTTCCTGGGCCTCTGCCGCCTCGGGGGCGGGGGCCTCCACGGTTTCCTCTGGGGACTGGTCCATAGGCTCCTTGTTTTCCATTTCTTGCTGACGCATGAGGGATCATTCCTCCTTATCTTCTGGGTGGGGTTCCGCGGGGGGCGGAATCTCGTTTTTTCCAAACATACGGGACAGGCCCTCGGCAAAGTAAGACAGGCGTGCCGCCAGGTCCGCGTAGTCCATGCGGGTGGGGCCCACCACACCGATGACCCCCTGCATCCCGCCGCCGATGTTGTAGCTGGCCATGATGACGCTGGAGTCCTTCAACTCCTCCACCACGTTTTCCGGGCCGATGAGGATCTTCACGTGCTCGTTCTGGATCACCGGCAGCTGCATCCCCTCCCCCATTTCGGACAGGAAGTTCATCAGGGGTTCAGCCCGCTCCAGGCTTTGGTACTCCGGATGGGCCAGCAGGGTGGGGATGCCGGCGGTGTGGACCACGTTGGCCTCCAGCTCCTCCAACACCTCCATGGCGAAGGAGACCACCAGGTGGATCAGGCCATACGCCTCGTCCCCGGCGTGGGTGGAGACCCGCTCCAAAGCGGGACCCAGCTGCTCCAGGGTGAGCCCGGTGAACGAGGTGTTCAGCAGGGTGCTCAGCAGTTGCAGCTGGGGGTCAGACAGGGGGGTGGGCAGGCGGAAGAGTTTGTTCTTCACCTGCTGGCCGTCGGTCATGAGGACGGCGATGAACGCGCTTTGTTCCACCATCAACAGGTCATACCGGGCGATGGTGGCCTTGCGGTTGCCTGTGGTCAGGGAGAAGGTGGGGTACTGGGTCAGCTGGGAAATGATCTTCCCGGCCTCGGTCATCACCTGGTCCATCTCCCGGATTTTCAGGTTTAGGGCTTCGTTGATTTTTTGGGCCTCCTGCATGGTCAGCCGGTGCTCCTCCATGAGTTCATTGACGTACAGGCGGTATCCTTTGGGAGAGGGGATGCGCCCGGCGGAGGTGTGGGGCTGTTCCAGGTAGCCCAGATTCTCCAGTTCCGCCATCTCGTTGCGGATGGTGGCGGAGGAGACCTTTAGGCCGGCAGAAGCCACGATGGCTTTGGAGCCCACGGGTTCTGCGGTCTGTATATAGTTTTCGACCACCGCGCGAAGAATCTGCTTCTTGCGCTCCGACAGTTCCATGGACAGGCCTCCTTTGGCCTTTTCGATCATTTTAGCACTCACTCTCCCTGAGTGCTAAAACAAATGTAGCACTTCCCCTGGGAAAAGTCAAGGGGCCCGAAAAAAATATCTTGACTTTTGTTTACTTTCGGACATTTCCCTAATTTTTAGCACTCCACCCCTGGCTTTTCGTGCAATCTTTGCACCTTGCCGGGGAGACTGCCAGAACAGGCCACCGCGCCCCCCAATCCCGTAGGATCGGGGGGCGCGGTGCAGCAAAGATACGATCAAGATGCGGGGGATGCGGCGCTTTAGTCCTCTGTGGCCCGCAGCCGCTCCACCAGGGAGGCCCGGGTGGCCGACCGGTACACTCCCAGGGGGATCAGGCAGCCCAGCAGCAGGAAGATGGGGGCCAAGATCCCCACCGGCACCAGGGTGAGGTGGTAGGTGAAGAACCAGAGCAACGTCTCCACCGACCCCATGAGGGGGGCCATGGCCAGCACCAGCCCGGCGCCAAAGACCACCGCGCTGAGGGCATAGAAGACCCCCTCCCAGATCAGCATTCCCTTCAGCTGCCGCCCGGTCATACCGATGGACTGGAGGACGGCAAACTCCCGCCGGCGGGCCAGGATGCCGGTGAGGATGGCGTTGAAGAAGTTCAGCACCCCCACCAGCCCCACGATGAAGCTCAGGGCCCCGCCCAGAAGGAGGAACATCCCCAGGACCCCGGAAAACTCCGCGGCAAAGGTGCCCTGGCTCTCGTAGTCCAGCTGGGGGTTTTGGTTCTCCGTGTAGTCCTGGAGGAAGGCCTCCATGGCGGCGTTGCTCTCATCGGTGGTGTCAAAGGCGTAGGACATGACGCAGTCGGTCCCCGTGTCCTGACAGAAGGTCTCGCTGTTCAGGACGAACTCGTCGCTGCCATAGTACCCGTAGTCCAAGGAGGAGGGCACCGTCACCAGGGCCACCACCGTATAGGTCACGTCCCGGTAGGTTTTGGGAACCTCCCGATAGTTCTCATCCTCCGGGGGGACGGTGCCGTAGCTCTCCCCGGTGTCCGGGTCCACGTACTCCATCTCCTCCACATACCGCAGGGTGATGGTGTCCCCTAGACGGGCCCAGTGGGAGTCCATCCTGGGGTTGCCGTAGTCATCGTCGGTGTACACTGCGGCGATGGCGTGGCTCCCCGGCTCATAGAGGGCGGACAGGTCCCCCTCCAGCACCGTCAGCTGGTCCAGGGTGAAGGCCTCCATGCCGTAGAGCTGGGCCGTGTCGGCCAGAAGGCCCGCCTCGTTCCGGTTCGTCAAGGACACCAGCTGGTCCAACCAGCCCTCCGGTCCGGGGAAGTGGGCCCGGGCCGCCCGGAAGTAGTCCTCGGGGACATACTCCAGCACGGTGGAGGTCCGGCCATAGACCTTGCCCCCCTCGGTCACGCCCCCCTGGGTTTGGACGGCGTCGATGGCCTCCTGGGGCACCGCCACGTCCGGGTTGAAGATTTCCCCGCCGGTCTGGAAGTGGCTGGCATCGGCCAGGGTAAAGTCGGTGCAGATCTGACGGGAGACGTACTTCTCCAGGTCAAATCCCTGGGCCACCGTCACCGTCAGGTTCAGCAGCACCACCGCCAGGGTGAGGGAGAGGACGGTGATCACCGTCTTGCCCTTGCTGCGGCCCAGGTTGGCCCAGGCCATGCCGGCCAAAGAGAAGCCCTTCCGGGACTTTCTCTCCTTCCGGCCCTTGCCGCTGCCCTCGGTGTACCGCACCGCCTCCACCGGGGAGACCTTGGCGGCCATCCGCCCCGGCCGGGCGCAGGAGAGGAACACCGTGAGCAGGGCAAAGGCCGCCGACCCCAGGAAGATCACCGGGCTCACCGACACCACGTCGGACACCCCGTCCAGCTGGGCAATCACCGCCGGGGCGAGCTGGCTGCCCACCAGCCAGCCCAACACCAGCCCAACGGGGATGCCCACGCAGCTGAGGAGGAGGGCCTGCTGCCGGAGCATGGCTTTGATCTGCCCCCCGGTGGTGCCGATGGTTTTCAGCAGGCCGTAGAAGCGGATGTCGTTGGCCACGGAGATTTGAAACACATTATAAATAATCAGGTACCCCGTCAGCAGGATGAGCACCAGCACCACCACAACGAGCAGGACGGTAATGGGATCCATATTCTCCGTCAGCTGGGAACCGGTGTACCCCCAGTTGACCCCGTACTGCACATAGTTGGCCCCGCTGGGGTCGTCGCTCTGGAAACCGCAGTGGGCCAGGATCTCCCCCATGTCCCCGTCGATGTGGAGGGAATTGGGGAGCATCACATCCATGGACCAGGTGCCGATGGTCCCGTTGGACCCCTGGGGGGTGAACCCCACCTCCTGGAAGACCGCCTCCACCCGGCTGTTGGGCACCAGCACATAGCTGGCGGGGGTGGCGGCGTCATACTCCCACCAGCCGGAGAGGGTGAAGGTCTGGGTGGTCGCCTGCCCGTCCACGTCGAAGGTCAGGGTGAACCGGGCCCCCACCTCCGGGGTGACCCCCAAGAGTTCCAGCACCCTTGTGTCGGTGGCGGCCTGGTCGGTCCCCTCCTGGGGGAGGGTGCCGGTGGTGGGGGTGGCATAGGTCCACTGGGCGTTGTTGGCGTCGCTGTAAGCCACCTCCACATGGGTCTTTTGGAAGGGTTCCTGGGTGGGCAGCCCCAGCACCCGGCGCAGGCCGTAGTCCTCCACCAGGGGGTCCTCCTTCAGGGCGTCCACCTGGTCCAGGGTGAGGCTTTTGAAGGTGCCGTGGGCATAGCCCCCCGCCTGGCGGAAGTTGGCCTCCTGGAACCCGTCGTTGATGGACAGGACGATGGTGAACAGGGAGGTGAAGAGCACCGTGGTCAGGGCGATGGCCACCACGGCGATGACGTTCCGGGTCTTGGCGGCCCCCATGGCCTGGCGGCCCAGGCGGCGGACCCGGCGCCGGTTGGATACGCGGATCATCCCCTCACCCCCTGGCGGCGATCCGGCCGTCCTCGATGCGGACGATCCGGTCTGCCATCTGGGCGATCTCCTCGTTGTGGGTGATCATCACGATGGTCTGGGCGAAGCGCTGGCTGGTGACCTTCAGCAGGCCCATGACGTCCTGGCTGGTTTTGGAGTCCAGGTTGCCGGTGGGCTCGTCGGCCAGGAGGATGGCGGGCTTGGCCGCCAGGGCCCGGGCGATGGCCACCCGCTGCTGCTGGCCGCCGGAGAGGTTGTTGGGCAGGCTCTGGAGTTTTTTCTCCAGGCCCAGGGTGGCGATGATCTGGTCCAGGTAGCCCTGGTCAGGCTCCTTCCCGTCCAGCTGGATGGGAAGGACGATGTTCTCATACACGTTGAGCACCGGCACCAGGTTGTAGTTTTGGAACACAAAGCCGATCTTCCGGCGGCGGAAGATGGTGAGGGCCTCGTCCTTGAGGGAAAAGATCTCCCGCCCGTCCACGGTGACCGAGCCGGAGGTGGGCCGGTCCAGCCCGCCCAGCATGTGCAGCAGGGTGGACTTGCCGGAGCCGGAGGTCCCCACCACCGCCAGGAACTCCCCTTTTTCCACGGAGAGGTCCACCCCGTCCAGGGCGCGGACCTCGGTCTCCCCCGCGCCGTAGATCTTGCGCAGGTCTTTGGTCTGTAGAATGGTCATGGCCATCCCTCCTTTTCCCTTTGAGGATAGCACAGGAATCTTTCCACATTCTTTCTCAAATCTAACAGTCTCGCAAGATTTCGGGGAGAGGGGCCGCGCCCGGCGGAGCCGGGCGGGCCGGGGTTGCTATCGGCAGGTGGATCCGTTTGGGGCCGGCGCCCAGGGGCCCTCCAGGTGGGGCCGGGGCCGGGAACCGCCGGAGGTACGTACCCTGAGGGTGGGTGCCTCGGAAGCACCCTTGGGGCGCAGCGCCCCGGGGCCCCGCCTGCCCGGCGGGGGTCCCCATTTCTCCCGA
>URCB01000075.1 GCA_900546255.1 uncultured Eubacteriales bacterium | reverse complement strand
GCGTCCGGGCTTTCTCTAGAGAAAGCCTGGATCCCCGCCCGGGACCGGGCGGGAGGGACCACGCCGCAGGTGCTAACCTGCGCCGGTCCAAGCCCGGACCACCTATCGACACCGGCGAGCCCCTCCGGCCCCACGTCGAGGGCCGCATCCACTTTCCTGAAAGGAGGAAATCTGTATCATCATGGAAACCCAACACGTCTTAGGCAACACCTGGGTCTTTAAGAGCTGGGAGCTCATCCCCTTCTACAAGGTGGATGAACACCACTGCATCCTGCTGGACACCGGGCTCAACGATCAGCGGGAGGAGCTGGAGGAGGCCCTTCAGCGGGAAGGCCTCACCCCTGTGGGAGTGATTTGCAGCCACGCCCACATCGACCATATGGGGAACGTGGCCTACCTCAAGGAGAAGTACGGCACGAAGCTCGCCATGTCCCTGGGGGAGGCCGGGCACCAGATGTCCTACCTGGGCCTGAACATCACCAACTACCTCATGTCTCCGGAGGACGTGGTGGCCTCCCCGCCCCTCCACGGCACCCCCTGTTTGGCCGACCGGATCATCCTGCCCACCGAGGACCGCATCACCTTCTGCGGGGCGGCCTTTGACATCATCCACACCCCGGGGCACACGGTGGACCACATCTGCACCCGCACCCCGGACAACGTCCTCTACCTGGGGGACGCCATGATGACCGGCCGCACCCTCCACCACTCCAAGTTCCCCTACGCCTTCTGCGTGAAGGACTATCTGGACTCCATGCGGAAGATGCGCACCGAACCGGCGGACAAATTCATCGTGGCCCACTTTGGCATCTACGACGAGATCCTCCCCCTGGTGGATATGGAGGCCCGGTTCTTCGCCGAGCGGATGGTGGACCTGCTGGACCTCATCGAGGGCCCCACCACCCCCGCCAAGATGGCCGCCGACATCTGCCGGCGGTACAAGATCGACGCGGGGGACCTGCGGAACCTGTCCTACTTCGCCTCCTCCAGCCTGTCCTATATCAACTACCTCCGGGGCCTGGGGTACCTGGAGGCCTATATCGAGGACAACCAGATTTTCTACCGCCGCACCCCGGCCTCCTACGAGCGGAAGGAGCAGAAGCGGGAGGCGGTTCTCCCTAAAACCGGGCAGTTCCGGTAAGAGAATTTTGGGAGGGGCACCGGCGTTTGTGCTTCGTTCGGGAAGACAGCGTACGAGGGAGGCAAGCTGCCTGCCTGGTTTTTGGCCCCTCCCAAAATTGGGAGTTGCACCCCGAACCGCGCCTGGCAGGGCCAGGCACTCTCGGGGTGAGAAGTATGTTTTGGCCGGCGGAGCCGGTCAAAACATGATTGGAGTTTCTTTCCCCGCCTGCGGGCGGGGAAACGCTGCGAGGCCTGTTCTGGCAGGAGAAAAGAAAACCAGCGCACAGCGGAACGCTGTGCGCTGGTTTTGTTTTTGTAGGGTTACTCCGTCCAATCCTCCGGGTGGGTGGCGCGGACGGTCCACTGGACCTGGGCCAGGTAGGCCAGAACGTCCTGACGGAAGAGGGCCAGGTAGGTCTCCTCCCCCCGGACGTAGACCCGGTAGCCGGTGTCCATGCCGGTGGCGGGTTCGATGAAGGCCCCCACGAAGACGTGCTCGCCCTCCTGCCGGGCTCCCAGGTCGATGGTCTGCCCGTCGGGGGTGGTGATCACCGGGTACGTGGGGGAGTCCAGGGGCCGGGACAGGAGGGCGGGGTCCCGGACAAAACGATAGGCGGATCCGTGGCCGTCGCCGTCTGCAAAGTGGAGGGAAAACCAGTCCGTTTCCGGGACGAATTGGAGCCCTTGGTACGCTGCGGTGACCTCCGCCTCCGTGCCCTGGCGGACCTCCACCAGACGGGGATCGAAGTAGAGGTACTCCACTGGGTCATAGCACCAACCGGAGGAAAACGCGTCGCTTTCCGGCCCCAGGTTTCGCCGCGCCGCGCCATAGAGGCGGGTGAAATCCTCCTCCGCGCCGATGTCCAGGTCCTGGTAGTCCCCCCGATTCACCTGGAGGAAGGGCGCCCCCTCCCCGTCGGCAAAGGCGATGTACCCGGCGTTGTCCATGAGGGCCAGGGCCAGCCGGCCGGCCTCGGTGAGGTAGTTCTCCGCCCAGTTCACCTGGGGGAGGCTCTGGAACCGGAGGGTGACCCCGTAGGGCTCGGCATCGGTTTGCAGTTCCATGGTGTAATCCCCCACCATGAGGCCGAAGCCCAGGGCCTCCAGCACCGCCCCGGTGTCCGGGGCGCTGCCCACGTAGGGGGTTCGGCAGGCGTACAGCTGGGCGACGGCGCTGCTGTTCAAGGCGTCCTCCACCTCCAGCATCCAGTCGTCGAGAAAGCCCTGCTGGCGGGCGGGGATCTCCGCCTGGGTGCAGTTGCCGGCGCCGTCGCTGAAGTAGAGGGACGCCTGCCCATACTGGGGGCACAACAGGTAGTAGACGGCTCCGCTGTGGTCCACGGGGAGGATCACCGTCCTGTCGGGCAGGGGATCCGGCGCTTCACTGGGGGAGAAGGGCCCCAGGTCGATGGAATCCAGCAGTTCCACCCCCCACTCCACCAGATCCTCCGGCAGGGCTGTGGTGGTGGAGAGCACCGGGCTGTCCGCCCAGGGTGCGTCCAGTGCCAGCCGCTCCACCATCTCCCCGCGGGTGATGGTGTGCCCATCCAACTGAGGCCCCGTGGGGTTCCGGTCGGCCAGCAGCAGCACCGCCGCCACCACGCAGGCGGCAGCTGCCGCCAGCACCAGCCAGAAGGCGGGTTTTTTGTAGGTGAGCACCCCCCGGATGCGGTGCTTGGCATCCTCCTCCCCAAAGGCCAGGGGGAGGACGGCGGGGAGAGGCGTCCGCCGGCCCAGGTGGAGGAGGGTCTCGGCGTACCGGGCGGTGTCCTCCCTGCCGAAAGTGCGGATCACCGCCTGGTCGCAGGCGGCCTCCACGTCCCGGCAGAACAGGCGGTAGGCCACCCACAGCACGGGGTTAAACCAGTGGACCGACAGGGCCAGCCAGGCCAGGACCTTGGTGCGGTGGTCCCACCGGCGCAGGTGGGCCTTCTCGTGGAGAAGGACGTAGGTCCGGTCGGCCACATCCAGCCCTGCGGGGAGGTAGATCCTGGGCCGGAAGAAGCCGCAGACGAAGGGGGAGGGGATTTGGTCGGTCTCGTACACCCCTGGCTCCACCCGCACCGCCTCGGCCACCTGCCGCCGCAGCCGCCAGTAGGAGAGGGCAGCCCACAGCAGGCAGGCCCCGCACCCGGCGGCCCAGATCCCTGTGACCACGGCGGGCCAGTGGGGGGCGGCAGAGGATTCCTCTGGGGCAGTGTCTGGAACGGTTGCCTGTTGGACTG
Source organism: uncultured Eubacteriales bacterium (assembly GCA_900546255.1). Lineage (GTDB taxonomy): Bacteria > Bacillota > Clostridia > Oscillospirales > Oscillospiraceae > Evtepia > Evtepia excrementipullorum. Next base: position 4,302 of record URCB01000075.1, on the reverse strand, counting down.
GGGTTTGGGGTGAGGTCTCGGCCTGGGGGGCGGGGTCGGCCAGGACGGTGTTCCCTCCGTTCTCCGGCGCCGGGGCGGCGGGGAGAACCCGCTCCACATAGGCCCCACTGGAGACCCCTTGGGGCACCAAGCTCACCGGCAGGGACAGGCCGGCAGGCAAAACCATCCGCAGCAGCACCACCCCCCACAGGGCACAGGTGACCCACCGGGGGACCTTTTTCAAAGGCAGGCGGAGGACCATCACCACAAGGGCCACCACCGCGGCGGTGGCGGACATGGTCAGTAAAGTCTGGAGAAAGGCTTCCATGGGAAAACCTCCTTTCACAGGGGGAAAGGTGGAAGGATCCGGAGTCGGTCAGTGGCCGTGGCGGTAGTCGTCCAGCATCTGGGCGATCTCCTCCGCCTCCTGGTCGCTGACGGTGCCCGCCTGGAGGAAGGCCGCCAGAAAGCTGGGCAAAGACCCCTGGAAGGACCGCTGCAGCACCTCCTGTCCGTCGGCCCGCTGGACGGTGGCCCGGTCCACCAGGGCGGTGACCACCGAGGCTTCGTTCTTTAGATAACCCTTGTCGCACAGGCGCTTGAGGACGGTGTAGGTGGTGGTGCGCTTCCAGCCCAGCTGCTCCTGGGCGATCTGACACAGACGGCCGGAGGGGAGGGGCTGGTTGGGCCAAACCAGGTCCAACAGACGGTGGTCGGCCAAGGTGAGGGGTTGGTTGGGTTGCATGGACGTCACCTCCTGGGAAAATAGTCTATTCCTTTAGACAACTTTAGTCTAACCGATTAGACTGCCCTTGTCAAGGGATTTGGGCAAAAAAACGCCCCGCCGGGCAGGCGGGCCCCCCGGGGCGCTGCGCCCCGAGGCACCGGAAAAGCCCCGACCACCCGAAGGGTACGCAGTACCCTACCGCTCCCCCCGCCCGGGACCGGGCGGGAAACCACCCCGCAGGGCCCACCCTGCGGCGGTCCAGAAGGGACCCCCTCTCTTCCGAAAAGGACCCCAAGCCGCTGGGCGGCCTGGGGTCCTTTCCACGTTTGCTATACCGTTGTTGCTGGGGGCGCCGGAACCCTCACCCCTGGTCCCAGGCAAAGCGGAGGACCTTGCTGGCCAGCACCTGGCCGCCCCCGTCGTAGCAGACCACGGCGGAGGGGGCCTCCTGGGTCACCGTCTGGCTCTGAAGGGGGTTGCCCCCGGCGTCGTAGGGGGTGAGGAGGACGGAAGCCGTGCCGGCGGGCACCGCCAGGGTCTGGCCGTCGGTGAGGTCCGCCGGGTCCAGGGTCTCCTCGGCGGTCACCGTCTGGGTCCCGTCCAGGTAGGACAGGGTGAGGGAGGCCGCCGGGGTCCCGGGGGTGAAGGTGATCTGGCAGGGGTAGTCCGTGCCGGTGAAGGTGTGCTCCGCCGTGAGGGTGGCGGTGTCAAAGGGGGCGGCGGGGTCGAAGTACAGCCCCGTCTCGTCCAGCTGGAGGTAGTAGGCGGTCAGGGCATTCTCTCCCCCGGTCTCCGGGCGGAAGACCCCGGCGCCCTCTGCCCCCACCACGCCGCTGTCGATGTTGGCCCCGAAGGTGAGGGCGGTGAGGTTCTCGTCCCCGGCGTAGACCACCGGATCCTCCCCCTCCATGGCGTCCACGTAGTACACATAGGCCGCGTCCAGGGCAAAGGTGTACTGGTGGTCGGCAAACTGGGCATAGACCTTTTCCTCCGGCAGGTCCTCCCCGCCGGCCACGAAGATGGCTCCCACCGCCGATGGATTGGCGGCCTCGTCAGGGGCTTCCTGGGGGGCATCCCCGCAGGCGGACAGGCCCAGGGCCGCGGCCAGGAGTACCCCGGCACACAGGATGGATTTCACAGAGTGCATGGAACAGACCTCCCTCGTCGGTTCAGTAAGATGTAAGGGTAGTATACCACAGGCAGGGTCCCGCCGGCAACCGCCCCCTCACGCCGAGGCCTGCCACCCCGCCGGCAGGGGACGGGCCTCCCGGGCCAGCAGGCGGCCCCCCACCCGGGTGTAGGCCGCCACCAGGGTCAGGGCCCCTTGGGCATCCAGGTCCACAAAGTCCATGGGGCGCACCTGGAAGGGGTCTTTGCGGAAGTAGTGGAGCCCCGCCAGCCGCAGCATCCGGTAGACGAACTGGGAGCAGAACATCTGGTTGGGCTGCCAGGCCACGGGGAAGAGGAGGCCCAGCAGGTTGTAGGCGCTGCCCTCCTGGTTGATCTTCCCCAGGCGGCGGAGGATGATCTGCTTCTGGTGCCGGGTGGCGGGCAGGCGGTAGACCAGCAGGGAGGCCCCCGCCCGGCGGGCCAGGCCGGGGACGGTCTCCCGGTTCAGGCCGGGGAAGGCGATCCCCTCCCCGCCGTTGTAGCTGACCAGGGTGTCCAGGTCCGCGTCCAGGGCCAGGGAGATGTGGTTGTAGTCCCGGTGGGTGAACAGGCCGATGACCTCCCCCGCCGGGCTCTTGGACTGGGCCAGGACCAGGTAGACATACCCGTCCCCCAAGGCCGCCTCCGCCCGGGCAAAGTAGGCCCGGGGCAGGGAGGCCCGGGTCTGGTACCGGAACAGGGCGTGGCGCACCAAGTCCTGCCCCAGCGCCAGGGGGCAGCCCCGGCGGGCCACCTGGCCCGCCCGCTGGGCCTCCGCCTGCCGGCCGGCCAGCCGGGCCCGGCCGTAACACACCCCCACCACGCACAGCAGCACCCCGGCAATGAGCAGCGCCAGCGGCCGCAGGTACCAGGGGGCGCCTGGGGTCCTTGCCTTTCCCATGGGTTTCCCTCCTTGTGTCTTTGTTCTAATTGCATAGTACAATAAGACGGCGGGATTGTCAAGGGGGTAAGGGGGCGCAGGTTTGGGTGGGTGGCAGGAAGATTGGGGACCCCCTCGCCCCGAGGGGGACTGCGCCTCTCGGTTCGCCCTGGTCAAAGCCGCCGGTTCCGGGGCGATGGAACCCCGGGCGCAGGGCACGATTCCGTCAAAAATTCGGCCAACAAATCCCCGTTCCTCGTTACCTTTGACGGCTGGCCGCCCCCCACATCGCCAGCGCCGGAGAACCCTCCTGCGTGTTCGGAGAATCCTCTGTTTTTGGGCAGAAACGGTTGTAAAAACAAAAATGCTTTTGGTATGCTTATATAAGAGGGGGCGCCCTCTATGCACAAAGGTTACAGTCGAACGCTTTTGGTTCCCTGTAGAAAGCAGACAGCAGCAGAACTGTCTACTCTATCAGTATGCCACCCCTGCGCAGCGTGGTATCCCAACGGAAAAACAAGGAAAGGAGGCCCTGCCATGCAATCCTTTGTCCAGCGTTTTTCGAAACGGAAAGGGGCAGCCATCCTGGCCGTTGCGGCCCTGGTGGTCTGCCTGCCCCTGGGCCTGCGGGCCCTGACCCATGAGACTGTCTATGTGGATGGCTCCCTAGCCTACTACAGCGTGGATGACCTGTTTGCCGGGTCCACACTGGTGGTCTCCGGCACCATCACGGGGGAGCCGGAATCCCTTCGCGTACGGCACGCTTCCGCGGATATGGAGACTAACTTTACAGACTACACCCTAGCCGTAGAGCACGTCTACCGGGGCCAGGCCGCGGGGGAAACCCTCACCGTCCGCCTCTATGGCGGCACGGCCGGCAACGTGACGGAGATCTACAGCCCCGCGCCCCAGCTGGCGGCGGGGGAGGAATACCTCCTCTTCCTGAACCAGCCCAGCATGGGCGGGGCCTTCCACACCCTGGGGGACTACTACTACATCACCGGCGTCACCCAGGGGGTTTTCCAGGAGGGCACTGCCGGGCTGTATACCTCCCAGAGCGGAGATACCCTCTCCCCCATCCAGCTGGCCATGACCCGCTCTGTCCCCCCGGTGGATTCTGATTCGCTCCGGGAGGAATTCGTGGAAAACCAGCAGGCCAACCTGGCCAACGGCTTCATCACCCAGGAGGAGTACGACGCCGCCATCGCCGGCATGAACACGTATGCCACCGTGGTAGACTAAAGGGAGATCTCTTGTCCTTGTAAGAAATGACCTCCCACTTTCCGCAAAAACGCCCCCGGGCCTTGGATGTTCACAGAGTCCAAGGCCCGGGGGGCTTCGTCTTACCGGGAGAACCGTGACGGACCGCTGGAGGGTACGCAGCGCCGGGTTGCCCCCCCGCCCCTCTGTCATCGATAGGCGGTCCCGTTGGGACCGTCGCAGGGTGGACCCTGCGGCGTGGGTTCCCGCCCGGTCCCGGGCGGGGGCGCGGTGGGGTACTGCGTACCCTTTGGGTGGTCGGGGCTTTTCCGGTGCCTCGGGGCGCAGCGCCCCGGGGGCCCGCCTG
>URCB01000074.1 GCA_900546255.1 uncultured Eubacteriales bacterium | reverse complement strand
GGGGCCCGTTGGCCCCGCCTCTTTGCGCTGGAAAAGAACTTCCCGTAAAAAGGGAAAGGTATCAGAAAGCATCCGAATATACAGTCAACTTTCGATCCTAGAAAGACAGTGTGTCAATATATTTGTGAAAAAATGTCCTGACCGCTACTATATCGTCTGGTAATACCAGAGAATATTCCCTATGGTGTTTCCAAAGGGGGTATTTTATGTCGATTTTTGTGGAGATCGGAACCACGATCGTCTCTCTTCGCAAAGAGAAAGGGCTCACCCAGGAACAGCTTGCCCTGGAGTGTGAGATCAGCGTGTCCTACCTTCGTAGGATCGAGCACGGCGAGGCAAACCCCACCATCCATGCACTGTGGCGCCTGGCGGAGGTGCTGGAGGTGGAACTGCAGAACCCGCTGGCCGGCGCGGTGACGGCGGAGGCCGCAGGATGAGGCGGGGGAGGGCGAGGCGGCCCGTCTCCGAGGCGGCCTTTCGCCGGCCTATGGCCATTGTGGCGATCAAGCAGTTCGGCAGCGGGGAGACCTACCCGGTCTGCCCCCGGTGCCGGATCACCATGGAGCGGGAGTACCAGAATTTTTGTGACCGCTGCGGGCAGGCGCTGGATTGGAGGCAGTATGCCCATGCGGGGATCCTGTTGGTATCTGGGGGTGTGAAGGGACCCTCTAAGGGCTCCTAACAGTCTCGGGGGTGGCCCCTGGAAAAATGGGGACAGATATGGTATCCTAGCCGTAACCGTGTCACCGATGGGTGACACGATTCCGTAGAAATAGAAGAGGGTTTTACCATGCAAAAGATTCTTTTCGTGTGCCACGGCAACATCTGCCGCTCCCCCATGGCCCAGTATCTGTTGGCCCACCTGGCGGCAGAACGGGGGCTGGCCTGCCGCACCCAGTCGGCGGCCACCAGCCGGGAGGAGATCGGCAACCCCATCTATCCCCCCGCCCGGCGGAAGCTGCGGGAGAAGGGGATCCCCTTTGGGGACCACCGGGCGGTCCAGATGACCCGGCAGGACTATGGGGCCTATGATCTGCTCCTGGCCATGGACCAGGCCAATGTACGCAACATGACGGCCATCGCCGGTGGGGACCCCGCAGGGAAGATCCGCCGCCTGCTGGACTTCACCGATCACCCCCGGGACATTGCCGACCCCTGGTACACCGGCGACTTTGAGGCCACCTACGACGACCTCCTCCAGGGCTGCCAGGCCCTGTTGGACTGGCTGGAGGGGCAGGATCCCCCCTGCGTTTGACCCAAGAGGTATGATTCCAGCCCCTTCCTGGCACACTATGCCGTAAGGCGCTGCGGCGCCGGGAAGGAGGGTTGCCTGTGAAGGTAACGGTCAAGGAGGGCTGCATCAGCTGCGGCCTGTGCGCGGAGGAGTACCCCGACCTCTTCCACCTCAATGGGGAAGGGGTGGCCGAGTCCGTGGGCCAGGTGCCTGCCGGCCAGGAGGACCAGGCCCGCCAGGCGGCAGAGGCGTGCCCCGTAGGCGTCATCACGATTGAGAACTGAAGCAAAGGAGCGGGCGTGCTACTGGGCACGCCCGCTCCTCTGCAGGTTTGGAATGGATTAGGTCTCCTGGAACATGGGGGTGGAGAGGTACCGGTCTCCCGTGTCGGGGAGAAGGACCACGATCTTCTTCCCCTGGTTCTCCGGCCGCTTGGCCACCTGGATGGCCGCCCACAGGGCTGCCCCGGAGGAGATGCCCACCAGCACCCCTTCCGTCCGGCCAATCTGCCGGCCGGCGGCATAGGCGTCCTCCTCGGTGACGGGGAGGATCTCGTCGTAGATCTCCGTGTTGAGCACCTTGGGCACGAAGTTGGCCCCGATACCCTGGAGGCCGTGGGGCCCGGCCACCCCCTTGCTCAGCAGGGGAGAGGAGGCAGGTTCCACCGCGATCACCTGGACCTTGGGATTCTGGGCCTTCAGGTATTCTCCCACGCCGGTGATGGTGCCGCCGGTGCCCACGCCGGCCACGAAGATGTCCACCTGCCCGTCGGTGTCCGCCCAGATTTCGGGGCCGGTGGTGGCCCGGTGGGCGGCGGCGTTGGCAGGGTTGTCAAACTGGCCGGGGATGAAGGCGTGGGGGATCTCCTTGGCCAGTTCCTCCGCCTTTTCAATGGAGCCGGCCATCCCCTTGGCCCCGGGGGTGAGGACCAGTTCCGCCCCGTAGGCGGTCATCAGCAGGCGGCGCTCCATGCTCATGGTGTCGGGCATGACGATGATGGCCCGGTAGCCCCGGGTGGCGGCCACCACGGCCAGGCCGATGCCCGTGTTGCCCGAGGTGGGCTCGATGATGACGGAGTCCGGCTGCAGCAGGCCGCGGGCCTCGGCGTCGTCCAGCATGGCCTTGGCCACCCGGTCTTTGGCCGAGCCGGCGGGATTCAAATATTCCAGTTTGGCCAGGAGGGTGGCTTGGAGGCCCTCCTGTTTGGTGATCCGGGTCAGTTCCAGCAGGGGGGTCCCGCCGATGAGCTGTTCCACGGAGGTGTAGATCTTACCCATGGTATGTATCCTCCTTTGTATGGGATGGAGAACTTTCTACCCAGTAGAGCAGTTGGTTAGTCCAGTACCATCATAATGCGGAGGGGATCGGTTTGTCAAGGCGCCAGGTTGCCCTTGACAGACCGGGCCGCCGGCTTTACAATAAAAACTATAAGAATCCTGAGAAACTTGCCCCTGCCCCCAAGGGGCAGAGGGAGGCGACGTCCGTGGAATATCAGGTCCAAATGGTATACGAGCGGGAGGACGTGAGTGCCCTGGTGCGCACCCTGGACTTCCGCCGCCGGCCGGAGAAAAACCTCCGCCGGGCCCGTAAGATCGGCTATCGCGTCTTCGGGGTGCTGCTCATTGCCGTGGCAGTGTTTACGGTGGGGGCCATGGTCTATGCCGGGGTGTTTTCCCCCATCGCCATCGTCACCGGGATCATTGCAGTGTGCTGCCTCCTGGGAGGGGTGGCCCTCCTTCGCCGGTCTGACAGCAAGGGGATGGAGCGCCGCTCCTGGAACAAATACCCCAATAAGGGGATGACCATCACCTACACCTTCTACAAGGACCACTTCGAGGAAGAGGACGCCGCTTCCGGCAAGCACGAGTTTCCCTACCTCAGCATCAAAAGCGCCAACGAGGACGAAGGTCACTTCTTCCTCTTTACCAACGCCAACGCGGCCCACATGCTGCGCAAGGATGGGTTTGTCCAAGGGGACCCCGCCACCTTTCCCGCCTTCCTGCGGAAAAAGGCAGCGGTGCAGATGGACCTGGTGGACTGACCACCCCCCACAGCCCGCCCCCAAACCGGGCCGGGCGGAAAGGAGCCTGGAATGAGTATTTTTAACAACGAGAGCATCTTGGCCTGGCTGAAGTATTTTGCGGAGAATACCCCCATTGACCTGTCCACCGTCCGCATCCTGGACATCACCGGGGAGGACCGGAACCTCCTGCCTGCGGTCCAGGCCAACCGGTCGGTGCTGGTGTTCACCGACGGCAACCGTCCGGAGGTCTTCTACTCCATGTGGGACAGCGGCATGGGGGACTGTGAGATCTGGTACAACGAGGGCTCGGAACCCGCCGGCCCCATGAAGCACAACCTCCTGTCGGAGATGATCGACCGGGGGGTCAACGTCTCGGCGGCCATGCTCATCAACAACCCCCGGGCCCACACCGGCTACCGCATCGGCCTGGACAACAGCAGCTTCTCCCCGGGCACTATCCGCTATGTGGCCCCGGAGATCCGGGCGGTGATCCTGAAGAAGCTCAACCTGGACGAGGGGGAGAACATCTGCTGCGTCTCCGGGGAGAGCATCGCCGTAGAGGCTGCCATCGCCGCCCACCGGGGCAACGTGGTGGCCGTGGAGTACAAGGCCGGGGACCGGCAGACCATGGAGGAGAACGTGGTCCGCTTCGGCCTGAACAATGTGCAGATTGTAGACGACATGGAGAGCTACTCCCACCGCTGGCCGGTGCCCGATGTGGCCTTCCTGGTGGCCTCGGATAAACTGGACCTGGAGCTGAAAACCCTGGTCCACGTCAACCCCAAGATTCGGGTGGTGATCTACACCCTGGAGTTCAGCATCATGAGCCGCATCCCCGGGATGCTGTGGGAAAACGGCATCGAGCCCACCGAGATCATGCAGCTGGAGGTCTCCAAGGTGGGGCGGAAGGACGAGATTGAAGTCCAGCCCGCCCCTTGGATCTTCTCCGGCCAGGCCGGCCGGGAGTGAGAGACAAAAAACCCCGGCAAAATCCCCCAAAAACAGGAGGATTTGCTGCTTGACAGCCTTTTTTCCCCTGCCGTATAATGGCAATAGAATTCCATAGCCAACCACAACAGCGATGACGGAGACAGTAGGGTCCGCAGAACCCTCCAGCGATTCGGGGACGGTGTAAGCCCGAAGGCAGTAAGCGGAAGTCTGAAAATCCCTCCTGAGCTGCAGGCCGAACTTCCCATCGGTTCAGTAGGCCCTGCCGGTTTCCTCCGTTACAGGGAGCGCGTATGTTGGTACGCAGGTAATAAGGTGGTATAGCGAAGTGTGTTTTCAGCCTTCGTCCTGTTTCCAAGGACGAAGGCTTTTTTGCCCCAATGGGCCCAAGAGATTCTCCACAGGGAGGTTACAACCCATGAAAGACAACGGTTTGATCGAGTTCCGCTGGCACGGCCGGGGGGGCCAGGGGGCCAAAACGGCCTGCCTGCTCCTGGCGGACGCCGCCTTCAGTTCCGGGAAGTTCGTCCAGGGCTTCCCCGAGTACGGCCCTGAGCGGATGGGGGCCCCCATCACTGCCTACAACCGCATCAGCGATGCCCGCTGTTCCATCCACTGTAACATCGACGAGCCCGACTACGTGGTGGTGGTGGACGAGACCCTGCTGGACTCCGTGGACGTCACCCGGGGCCTGTCCCCCCAGGGGGCGGTGATCGTGAACACCGCCAAGTCCCCGGCGGAGATCCGCCCCAAACTCTCCGGCTGGGCAGGCCGGGTGTGCACCATCGACGCCCGGCGGATCTCTGAGGAGACCCTGGGCCGGAACTTCCCCAACACCCCCATGCTCAGCGCGGCAGTGAAGGTCAGCGGCGTGCTGGAGGAGGCCAAGTTCAAGCAGGACATGGAGGAGAGTTTCCACCATAAATTTGCCACGAAACCCCAGGTGGTGGCCGGCAACATGGCCGCCCTGGTCCAGGCATGGGAGGAGGTGCAGGTAGGATGATCCGCCCGGCAAGAGAGATTGACGAACACACCCCCTGGCAGGAGATGACCCTAGGCGGGGAGATCTACGAGCCCGCCACCGCCCGGTACGTGAACACCGGCGCCTGGCGCACCGATACCCCCGTGCTGGACACGGCCAAGTGCCGCCACTGCCTGCTGTGTGTGCCCTACTGCCCGGACAGTTCCCTGCCCGTCCAGGACGGCAAACTGGCCGGCATTGATTACATGCACTGCAAGGGCTGCGGCATCTGCGCCCAGGTCTGCCCCTTCGGGGCCATCACCGTGAAGGAGGGAGGACAACCATGAACTACAACGAGCGCCTCTCCGGCAACGAGGCCATCGCCTTTGCCATGAAGCAGATTGACCCCGACGTGATGGCGGCCTTCCCCATCACCCCCTCCACGGAGATTCCCCAGTACTTTGCCCAGTACGTGGCCAACGGGGAAGTGAACACCGAGTTTGTCCCCGTGGAGTCGGAGCACAGCTCTCTGTCCGCCTGCATCGGCGCCGAGGCCGCCGGGGCCCGGGCGGTAACCGCCACCTCCTCGGCCGGCCTGGCTTTGATGTACGAGATGATGTACGTGGCCGCCTCCAGCCGGCTGCCCATCACCCTGGCCTGCGTGAACCGGGCCCTCTCCGGCCCCATCAACATCAACAACGACCACTCCGACTCCATGGGCATCCGGGACGCCGGGTGGATCCAGCTTTACGCCGAGAACAACCAGGAGGCCTATGACAACTTCCTCCAGGCCATGCCCATCGGGGAGGACCCCTCGGTCCGCCTGCCGGTGATGGTGTGCCAGGACGGGTTCATCACCAGCCACGCCCTGGAGAACATCGTCCTGCTGGACACCGACTCGGTGAAAGCCTTCGTGGGGGAGTACCGCCCGGAACACTACCTCCTCAAGGCGGAGAATCCCCTGGCCGTGGGGGCCTACGACCTGGGCTGCCATTACATGGAGCACAAGGTCCAGCAGGCCGAGGCCATGAAGGCCGCCAAGGCCCGTATCCTGGAGGTGGCGGCCCGGTTTGAGGCCCTCACCGGCCGGAAGTACGGCCTCTTCGAGGCCTACCGCATGGAGGGTGCGGAGGTGGCCCTGGTGCTCATCGGCTCCTCCGCCGGCACCGCCAAGGTGGCGGTGGACCAGCTGCGGGAGCAGGGGGTGAAGGCGGGCTTGGTGAAGATCCGGGTCTTCCGCCCCTTCCCCGCCCAGGAGTTGGCCCAGGCCCTGCAGCATGTGAAGGCCCTGGCCATCATGGACAAGGCGGAGAGCTTCTCCGCCAACGGCGGCCCCCTCTTCTCCGAGGTCCGGGGCGCTTTGTACGACTTGGAACCCCGTCCCCGCACCGTGGGCTATGTCTACGGCCTAGGCGGGCGGGACATTACACCGGCCCACTTCCACACCGTGTTTGCACGCCTCCAGGCCATCGCCGCCGGGGGAGAACTGGGCCCGGTCTACACCCATCTGGGACAAAGGGGGTAAGGGAACATGGAAGCCATCGACCGCACCTATCATTTTAAGAAAACGTTGGAGAAGAAGGAGCGCTTCGTAGGGGGCCATCGCCTCTGCGCCGGCTGCGGCGCGGGGATCGCCGTCCGGGGCGTCCTCCGGGCCCTCCGGGAGGAGGACCGCGCCGTGGTGGGCAACGCCACCGGCTGCCTGGAGGTGAGCTCCTTCCTCTACCCCTACACCGCCTACGAGGACAGCTACATCCACACCGCCTTTGAGAGCGCCGGCGCCACCCTCTCCGGGGTGGAAGCCGCCTACAACGCCCTCAAGCGCAAAGGCCAGGTGAAGGGGGAGGTCAAGTTCATCACCTTCGGCGGGGACGGGGGAACCTACGACATCGGGTTCCAGTCCCTCTCCGGGGCCATGGAGCGGGGCCACGACCTCACCTACGTCTGCTACGACAACGAGGCCTATATGAACACCGGTATCCAGCGCTCCTCCTCCACCCCCCGGTTTGCCAAGGCCACCACCTCCCCCGTGGGCACCGTGGTCCCCGGCAAGACCCAGAACAAGAAGAACCTCACCGACATCATCGCCGCCCACAACGTGCCTTACGTGGCCCAGACCACCTTCATCGGCAACTTCCGGGACCTGTACACCAAGGCCCAGAAGGCCATCTACATCCCCGGCCCCAGCTTCCTGAACATCATGGCCCCCTGCCCCCGTGGCTGGGAGTACCCGGCGGAGAAGCTGCCGGAGATCTGCAAACTGGCGGTGGAGACCTGCGTCTGGCCCCTCTTCGAGGTCATCGACGGGGTGTGGCACCTGAGCTATGAGCCCAAGAACAAGCGCCCGGTGGAGGAGTACCTCCGCCTCCAGGGCCGGTTCCGTCACATGTTCAAGCCCGGCAACGAGTGGATGATCGAAGCCGCCCAGCAAAACGTGGACGAAAACTGGGAGAAGCTCCTGGCCAAGTGCCAGGGGTGATCCCCCACATCGGCATAGAACAGGAAAGCCCCTGGGATGTTCCCAGGGGTTTTCCTTGTATCTGGCAGGTGGGGCCGGGGGGCTCTGTTATCGATAGGTGGTCCCGTTAGGACCGCCGCAGGTTAGCCCCTGCGAGGTGGGTTCCCGCCCGGTCCCGGGCGGGGGATCCAG
>URCB01000073.1 GCA_900546255.1 uncultured Eubacteriales bacterium | reverse complement strand
CCGCCGCCCCCCAACCCACCTTGGAGGAACTCCTGGCCCAGCTGGATGCTCTGGTGGGGCTGGAGGGGGTGAAGGCGGAGGTCCACAGCCTGGTGAACCTCATGAAGGTCCGCCGCCTCCGGGAGGCGGCCGGTCTGCCCACCCCACCCCTGTCCCTCCACCTGGTGTTCGTGGGCAACCCCGGCACGGGAAAGACCACCGTGGCCCGGCTCATCGGCCAGCTGTACCGGGCCATCGGCATCCTCTCCCAGGGCCAGCTGGTGGAGGTGGACCGGTCCGGCCTGGTGGCGGGGTACGTGGGGCAGACCGCCCTGAAGACCCAGGAGGTCCTCCAGTCCGCCCTGGGGGGCGTGCTGTTTTTGGACGAGGCCTACGCCCTGGCCCCCGCCAGCCCCACCGACTACGGGCGGGAGGCCATCGAGGTCCTCCTGAAAGGCATGGAGGACCACCGGAAGGACCTGGTGGTCATCGCCGCCGGCTACCCGGACCCCATGGAGGACTTCCTCCACAGCAACCCGGGGCTGGCCAGCCGGTTCCCCAAGACCTTGGTCTTTGCCGACTACACCCCGCCCCAGCTGCTGGCCATCTTCCAGGGGCTGTGCCGGAAGAACGGCTACACCCTGCCCCCGGAGACCGAGGCGGCCGCCGCCGCCCGGTTCCAGGCCCTGTACGACAGCCGGGACGCCCACTTCGGCAACGCCCGCACCGCCCGCAACACCTTCGAGGACGCCGTGGCCCGCCAGGCCGACCGGGTGGCCGCCCTGGAGGCCCCCAGCCGGGAGGACCTGATGGCCCTCCTCCCCCAGGACTTGGCGGGGGCCTGAGGGCCTCAGCCAAACATTTTCTGGAAAATGTTCCCCGCCCCCTTGACAGGGGGCGGTTTACTGGGTATACTGTGTATGCCGTACATGTACAGAATAGGTGGTTTCCATGAAGATCCTCATTAGCAACGCCAACAACCAACCCATCTATGAACAGATCTACACCCAGATCCGCAACCAGATCCTCTCGGGGGAGCTGGCCCCCGGCCAGGGCCTGCCCTCCATCCGGGCCCTGGCTAAGGATTTGCGGGTGAGCGTCATCACCACCAAGCGGGCCTACGAGGAGCTGGAAAAGGGCGGGTATGTGTACACCGTCCCCGCCAAGGGCTCCTATGTGGCCCAGCAGAGCACCCAGCTGGTCCGGGAGGCCTACCTCACCCAGATCGAAGAGCACATCCAAGAGATCCTCTCCCTGTCCGCCGCCTGCGGCCTGGGGGAGGAGGAGGTGCTGGACCTGTTCCGCCTGCTGTGGCGGGACCAAGACACTGAGAAGGGAGATGCCCTATGAACGCCATCGAATGCCACGACCTCACCAAAGCTTACCGGGGGTTCACCCTGGATCACCTCACCTTTTCCCTCCCCGCCGGGTGCATCCTGGGGCTGGTGGGGGAAAACGGGGCGGGCAAGTCCACCACCCTGAAACTCCTCATGAACGCCATTTCCCGGGACGAGGGGCAGGTCTCCCTGCTGGGGGTGGACAACCAGAGCCCGGAGTTTCTCCAGACCAAGCAGGACATCGGGGTGGTGCTGGACGAGGCCTGCCTGCCGGAGGTCATCACCCCCCGGGAGACGGGCAAGCTCATGGCCCTCACCTACACCCGGTGGGACCAGGGGCTCTATGAGCAGTACCTGGCCCGGTTCGCCCTGCCCAAGGACAAGAAGTTCAAGGAGCTCTCCCGAGGGATGAAGATGAAGCTGGCCATCGCCGCGGCCCTCTCCCACGGGGCCAAACTGCTGCTGCTGGACGAGGCCACCAGCGGCCTGGACCCCATGGTCCGGGACGAGGTGCTGGACGTGTTCAACGACTTCACCCGCCAGGCCGACCACACGGTGGTCCTGTCCTCCCACATCGTCAGCGACCTGGAGAAGATCTGCGACTACATCGCCTTCCTCCACCGGGGCAAGCTGGTCCTCTTCGAGGAGAAGGACCGGCTGCTGGAGGAGTACGCCATCGTGAAGCTGGACCCCCAGCAGCTCCAGGAACTGAACCCCGCCGCCATCGCGGGGGTCAAGGAGGGGCCCTACGGGGCGGAGGCCCTGGTCCGCCGCCAGCAGATCCCCGCCCAGTTTGTCACCGAGCACACCAACCTGGAGGACATCATCCTCTTCCTGGCCAAGGGGGAGGGGGCCTGAGGCCCCCAGGACCGGAAAGGAGGCGGTTTCCATGCGCGCGCTGCTGTATAAAGACCTGGTGGTGAACCGGGGCACCATCCTGAGCTATTTGGTTCTGGCGGTGGTGGTCTTCCTGCTTCCCTATGTGGGGGGGCACTGGGTTTTTCCCCTGGCCATTACCCTAGTCTTCCCTGTGGCCTACCTGCAACAGGAGCACAAGGAGAAGTGGCTCCAGCTGGCCGCCGTGCTTCCCTATTCCCCCTGGGCGGTGGTGGGAGCGCGGTATGTGGTGACCGCCCTGGCCGGGGCAGTCACGGCGGGATGCACCTTGTTGAAGCAGCTTGGCATCTACGGCCCGGCGGAACTGCCATCGTCCCTTTCCCAGGTGGCCGTGGCGCTGGCCCTGTTCCTGCTGCTCCAAGGGATGTTCCTGCCGGCCATCTACGCTCTGGGACCGGACCGGATTGTGGAAATCTATTTCGTCTATTTCGGGCTGATCCTGGTGGTGGTGGTCCTGATCCTCAGCAACATCAAGTTCATAATCCTCTGGTTTTCGGCCCACCCGGGGGTGGTGCTTGCCCTGGGGTTGGCCCTGTTCCTGGTTTCGCTGCCCATCGCGGTGGGGCGGTATGCCCGCCGGGGGTGGTGAGGGTTGTTTGGAAAGGAGTGTTTTGGGATGAAAGCTCTGTTCTATAGAACCTTTTATGTCAATATGGACTTCTCTTTCTTCGCGTTTTTGGGACCCCTTTTACTATGTGTCGTCCCCATTCCCTGGCTGTATTTGCCAGAGGTTGTGGCGGGTCTGCCTCTGCTGCTCCTCTTTCAGCGGGACTACAGAGAC
The DNA here is from genome assembly GCA_900546255.1 of uncultured Eubacteriales bacterium. Classification (GTDB taxonomy): domain Bacteria; phylum Bacillota; class Clostridia; order Oscillospirales; family Oscillospiraceae; genus Evtepia; species Evtepia excrementipullorum. The sequence goes on along the minus strand of URCB01000073.1, from coordinate 5,006 downwards.
CAGTGGGATGACCTGGCGGCCACCCTCCCTCTGCCCACCTGGATGGTAGTGGCAGAAAAGTTTCTGCTGGCTGCCGCCTGCACGGTGGTCTATCCCCTGATGATGGCCCTGATGCAGATGTTTGCCGCCGACGCTTATGGCGAGCCCTTCTTCCCTCCTACAGGGGCCGACATTCTCTTGGCCATGGGTTCCCTGTTGCTGTTCTTTGGCTGCTATCTGCTCCTGATGTTCTGGCGGGGCCCCCGGCGGGCTGGGCTGATGTTTTTTGCCGCCATCGCCCTTCCAAGCCTGTTGGTCACCCTCATCCTTTTCCTGGCTGGTAACGATGATTTGTTCTATCAGCACCTCCCGCCGTCCCTGTTGGTGATGGCCGCGTGGTTCGTGGCAAGCTTTCTCCTGTCTCTGCGGCTGTACACCCACCAGAAGGTTGGTTCCTCCAGGGCCATTCCCCTGCCTGGCCACCGGCTCCGCGACCGCACTTCCTTCGCCAGAGCCGTCCGGGTTCGGGGGAAAAGTGCCCCTCTGCGGGCCCTGCTGTATAAGGACTGCCACTTAATCTTTCGGCGGATGCCCGCCTTCCTGATAGGCCTGGTGGTGGCGCTGTATATGTTCCGCTATGAACTGGCCGGGGCAGACCTGTGTATGCTGCCCATGCTGGGGATGGTGGTCCCCCTCCAACTCATAGCCCTGGATGAACATGCCAAGTGGACCTTTGCACTCCGGCTGTATCCCTACCCTCCCCAGGTTGTGGTGCTCAGCCGGTATTTCTGGGGCTGGGTGTTTACCTTGGTGGGCGTTGTCCTCAGCGTGGGGACCGCCTATCTGGTCTACCCACAAGCCGGGTATGCCGTTCCCCCCAACACTCCCATCTTCCTGTGCTGGCTGGTGGGGCTCGTCCTGATCATCCTGGCCGTGGAGATCCCCCTTCTCTTCCGGACGGGGGTGTCCGCGGGAAAGATGATCTCCATCGGTCTGCTGGTGTTCTTCTGGATTCTCCTCGGGAATCTGCTGGCGCGAATCAATGAGGACAATCCCCTCGCCGCCCTGCCCCAGGTTCTCCCCCTCCTCGTGGACCTCGCCCCCCTGGTCCCCCTTATCGGCCTGGCAGTAAACCTCCTGTCCATCCCCCTGGCGGTGCGGGAGTACCGCCTGAGCGCCGCCGCAACGTGACCCCTTTGCCATCTCTCCCAAGAAAGGACTCTCCCCTATGAAAGCTCTCCTGTACAAGGACGCCTGCGTCCTGTGGAAACAAATGAAGTTCATGCTGGTCATCATCGCCGTGTTCTGCCTGCTGCCCAACAGCTTTGGCCTGAACGCCTTCTTCGTGGTGTACCCCGGGCTGATGCTCCCGGTGTCCCTCATGGCCTACGACGAGCGGGCCCACTGGGACAGCTTCGCCGCCATGCTCCCCTACCCGCCCCGGGCCCTGGTGCTCAGCCGGTACGCCGCCGGGTGGCTGCTCACCCTGCTGGCCGGGGTGCTGTACCTGGTGGGCGCCCTGATCCAGGACCAGGGGGCGCCCCTGGGGACCGCCCTGGGCACCCTGGGCTGGGTGCTGGCGGTGGTGCTTCTGTGCCAGGCCATCCTCTTCCCCTTCTTCTTCCGGGTGGGGACCGAGCAGGGGCGGCTGTACATGATCCTCCTGTCCGTCCTGTTGCTGCTGGGGGGCGTCGGCCTGACCAGCCTGCTGAACGTGGCGGTGCCGGCGGTGTCCACCCTGCTGATGCTGGCCCCGGTGGGGCTGGGGGTGGCGTTGGCGGCCTGCCTGGCCTCGGTACCGGTGGCGGTGGGGCAGTATGCCAAGCGGACGTGGTGAGCCTCGGAAAAATAATGCTTGACAAGCCCCGGGTTTTGGTGTAGATTGAAACACAACAATCGAACACCAAAAAGGCAATGAAGAGAAGAGTACACCCCGCGCAAAGCAGCAGAGAGCCCCGGCCGGTGAAAAAGGGCGCGGCGGGCGAGGTGGAAGATGGTCTCGGAGCCGCGCACCGACCGGACGGGTCCCCCCTCCGTTAGGCTGCGACGGGAGCGCCCGTCATCGCGCCAGGGTGTGTTGGCACCCGCTGAGGCCGGCTCCGCGAGGGGCCGTGCGAACCAAGGTGGTACCACGGCATTTTCCGCCGTCCTTGATTTTCATCAAGGACGGCGTTTTTCTTTTGCCCGGCCCCCTGCGGGCCGGCCACATTCACCCCATTCTACAACAGAGAAAAGAGGAGGAACCCCGTGAGTGAACCTATCATTCAGATCGAGCATCTGAACAAAACCTTCGGGGCCGGCCCCACGGCGGTCCACGCCCTGGAGGACATCAACCTGGCCGTCCAGCCGGGGGAGATCTTTGGCATCATCGGCCTGTCCGGGGCGGGCAAGTCCACCCTGGTGCGGTGCATGAACCTGCTGGAGCGGCCCACGTCCGGCTCCGTGGTAGTGGACGGGAAGGAGATGACCAAGCTCTCCACCAAAGAGCTCAACCGGGCCCGGCAGAGCATCGGCATGATTTTCCAGAGCTTTAACCTGCTCATGCAGCGCACCGCCCTGGACAACGTCTGCTTCCCCCTGGAGCTCATCGGCACCAAGCGCCCCCAGGCCCGGAAACGGGCCCAGGAACTGCTGGACCTGGTGGGCCTGGGAGACCGGGCGGGGGCCTATCCCGCCCAGCTCTCCGGCGGGCAAAAGCAGCGGGTGGCCATCGCCCGGGCCCTGGCCACCAGCCCCAAGGTGCTGCTGTGCGACGAGGCCACCTCGGCCCTGGACCCCACCACCACCCTGTCCATCCTGGCCCTGCTGAAGGAGCTCAACGAGAAACTGGGGGTCACCGTGGTGGTGATCACCCACCAGATGAACGTCATCGAGGAGATCTGCCACCGGGTGGCCATCCTGGACCACGGCGTCATCGCCGAACAGGGGTCGGTGGAGGACATCTTCTCCCACCCCCAGACGGACATCGGCCGCCGGCTGGTCTACCCCAACGGGGTGCAGATCGACCGCCTGCCCGAGGCCCGGGTGATCCGCATCGCCTTCAACGGCGGCTCCTCCTACGAGCCCCTCATCGCCTCCCTGGCCATCGACTGCGGGGTGAAGGTAAACATCCTGGGGGCCGACACCCGGAACATCGAGGGCAAGGCCTTCGGCACCATGCTCCTGGGCCTGCCGGAGGATTCCGTGGAGGCCGCCAAGGCCCTGCGGTACATCCAATCCCAGCCTGACATCACGGTAGAGGAGGTTACTGGCCATGCTTGAATCCCTTTCCGCCTTCTGGGCCGAGTACGGCGACCTGCTGCTGGAGGGCACCCGGGACACCCTCATTATGATCGGCGTGTCCACCGTCTTTGCCTACCTCATCGGCCTGCCCCTAGGGGTGCTGCTGAGCATCAGCCAGCCCCACGGCATCTGGCCCCACAAGTGGTTCAACCGTATTCTGGGGTGGATCATCAACGTGGGCCGCTCCCTGCCCTTCATCATCCTGATGATCGCCATCATGGACTTTACCAAGCTCATTGTGGGCACCAAGCTGGGGGTCCCGGGGGCCATTGTGCCCCTAGTGGTCTCCGCCGCCCCCTTCATCGCCCGGATGGTGGAGACCTCCCTGGCCGAGGTGGACGCCGGGGTGGTGGAGGCCGCCCAGTCCATGGGGGCCTCCCGCCTGCAGATCGTGTGGAAGGTCTACCTGCCGGAGGCGGTGCCCTCCCTGATCCTGGGGGCGTCCATCTCCATCATCACCCTGCTGGGCTACACCGCCATCGCCGGTGCGGTGGGTGCCGGCGGCCTGGGCGACCTGGCCATCCGGTACGGCTACCAGCGGAGCGTCCCCTCCATGATGCTGGCCACGGTGGTGCTGATCATCGTCCTGGTCCAGATCATCCAATCCCTGTTCAGTTGGCTGTCCACCAAGATGGACAAGCGTCTGAGATAACCACCCTACATTATTAAAAGGAGGAACATCCAACATGAAGAAGCTTCTTGCACTGGCCATGGCCCTCACCCTGTGCCTGGGTCTGGCCGCCTGCGGCGGTGACACCACCGACGCCAGCACCGACACCACCGACGACACCGCCCAGACCGGCGAGACCGTCACCCTCACCGTGGGCGCCACCCCCGCCCCCCACCAGGAGATCCTGGAGCAGGTGGTGGACGACCTGGCTGAGCAGGGCATCACCCTGGAGATCCGCCCCTACAACGACTATGTCATGCCCAACACCGCCGTGGAGGAAGGGGAGGATGACGCCAACTTCTTCCAGCACATCACCTACATGGAGAACTTCAACGCTGAGAGAGGCACCCACCTGGTGAACGCCGGCGCCATCCACTATGAGCCCATGGGCATCTATGCCGGCCAGAGCGACTCCCTGGAGAACATCCCCGACGGGGCTGTCATCGCTGTGCCCAACGACGCCACCAACGAGGGCCGCGCCCTGCTGCTGCTCCAGGACCTGGGCCTGCTCACCCTCAACGAGGACGCCGGCCTGGAGGCTACCCCCAACGACATCGCTGACAACCCCCACAACCTCCAGTTCCAGGAGATGGATGCTGCCATGCTGCCCCAGACCATTGAAGAGGTGGACTTCTCCATCATCAACTCCAACTATGCCCTGGACGCCGGCCTGAATCCCACCACCGACGCCCTGGCCACCGAGGACGCCCAGTCCGACGCCGCCCAGGCTTACGCCAACATCATCGCCGTGAAGGAAGGCAACGAGAACAACGAGGCCATCAAGGCCCTGGTGGCTGCCCTCCAGTCCGACGAGATCCGGGAGTTCATTGAGACCAACTACAACGGCTCTGTGGTGCCCATGTTCTAAGGGCAGCACACAACATCGCAACCAACCGCAAGGGCGGGCCCGTTTGGGGCCCGTCCTTTTTGGTGGGGGGCTGCCGGTGCCGGCAGGGGGGGACTTCTGGCGCGGCGGAGCTGTGCCCCCTAGGTGGGGCCGGGGGCCCGAATCTCCGGTCGTACGTACCCTTCGGGTGGTCGGGGCTTTTCCGGTGCCTCGGGGCGCAGCGCCCCG
>URCB01000072.1 GCA_900546255.1 uncultured Eubacteriales bacterium | reverse complement strand
TCCCCCGCCCGGGACCGGGCGGGAACCCACCCCGCAGGTTCTAACCTGCGGCGGTCCTAACGGGACCACCTGCCGCCACGGCAGCCCCCGGCCCCTACCGGGTCCCCAACAACTCCGCCAGGGCCTCCGGCAGGGGGGACCGCCGCACAATCCCCTCCCCGGTGATGGGCTGGCGCAGCCAAATGGCCGCTGAGTGGAGGGCAAACCGATCGGGGAGCTCCTCCGTCTCCTCCCCGTAGAGGAAGTCCCCCACCAGGGGACAGCCCAGGTGCGCCAGGTGGACCCGGATCTGGTGGGTGCGCCCGGTGTCCAGCCGGAGGGCCACCAGGCTCCGCCCCCGGCCGGTGGCCAGGACTTCGTAATGGGTCCTGGTCGGGGCCCCCTGGGGGTTCACCTCCCGTTTCAGCACCGACCCCGGAGCCCGGGCAATGGGGGCCTCCACGCACCCCCGCCGGGGGACGGGAACCCCCTCACACACCGCCAAATAGGCCCGCCGGAGGGTGCCCTCCTGGAGTTGGCGCTGAAGTCCCTCGTGGGCATGGGCGTGTTTGGCCACCGCCATGAGGCCGGAGGTCCCCCGGTCCAGACGGTTGACCGGGTGGAAGGCGGCGGTGAGGCCCTGGTCCCGGTAGTGGGCCAGGAGGAAATTGGCCAAGGTGTCCCCGTGGTGCCCCTGGCTGGGGTGGACGGGGACGCCCCCCGCCTTGTCCAGAATCACCAGATCCTGGTCCTCATAGACGATGGTCAGCGGGCCGGGAACGGGGGCAATCTGCTCACTGCCGGCAGCATCCCCCACATCCACTGCAAGGACCTGGCCCTGCCGGGCCACCGCGTTGGTAAAGACGGGGGCCCCATCCAGCAGGATGCCCCCCAGCAGCGCCTTGGCCCGGCGCACCCCGGCGGCGGAGAGCCCCAGCTCCCGCCGGAGGAGGGTGGACACGGGTTTTCCCGCCTGGTCTGCCCCGATGGGCAAGGTGAGCCAACGCATGGATGGACCCCCTCTCTTTCTCTGGTATTTCTCGGAAATCTGTGGTACACTGGGACCAAACCTTCCGCCCCACAAAGGAGCCGATGCCATGTCTACGCCCAAACGCCGTCCCCGGGGGGCGCCCCCACAAAGATCCTTTGGTTTCTTCTCTGCGCGCTTTTGGGCGGGGCGGCGGGGGAGGGCGGAGCCTTTCCCGTCCTGTGGTATAACCTAGGGGGCGTCATCGTCAATGCCCTCACCGCCCTGGTCTTTCTGCCCCTGACTTTAATCCCCAACGGGCGGCAGAGCTCCAAATACCATTCGACAAAGCCGCCAGGGCCTACCCCTACCCCGGAGAGATCGCCGGAGCCCGGGAACGCATAACCCTGGCCCAGACAAAGGAGGTAACCCCATGAACGCCATCATCCTCTACGGCAGCCGCTACGGCGCGTCCCAAACCTACGCCCAAGCCCTGGAGGCCCGAACCGGCATCCCCGCCGTGGCCTACCAAGAGATCCAGGACTTTGGCCCCTTTGACACCATCGTCTACATCGGCGGCCTCTATGCCGGTAAGACCACAGGGCTGGCCAAAACCGTCCGCCACTTCCCCACAGACCATCCCTTCCGCCTATTGGTGGCTACGGTGGGCCTGTCCGACCCCGCCGTGGAGGACAACCTCCTGCGCATCCGGGAGTCCCTGGCCCAGGAACTCTCCCCCGGCATCTTCGTGCGCACCACCCATGTCCACCTCCGAGGGGCCATCGACTACAGCGTTCTCACCACCCGCCACCGGCTGATGATGAAGGGGCTGTGCACCCTCCTGCGCCGCCAGCCGGCGGAGGACCGATCCCCAGACACCCAGGCCCTGCTGGACAGCTACGGCAAAGCGGTGGATTTCATCGACCTGGACACCCTGGCCCCCATCCAAACCTGGTTGGAAAAGGGCTGAAAATCCCGTTTATTATAGCACCAAACCGGACCGGCTGACAACTCTCCTGCCAGCTGGTCCGTCATGCTTTCCCCAGTTTTTGGGGGGATTTCCCAACGTCCGCCCCCTTTCTCTCTCAAAACCCCGCCGCTGCCCTTGCCATCTGCCTGGTGGATAGGGTATAATATAGCGTGTAATTTTTCACTCTGTGCAGGATTGGAGGGAGCTTGATGGCCAACCCCATTGGCATTTATATTCACATTCCCTTCTGCAAAAGCAAATGTGACTACTGCGACTTCTACTCCCTGGCCGGCCAGGAGGAGCAGATGGACCGCTACCAGCGAGCCCTGCTGACCCACCTGCGCCAGTTCGCCCCCCAGCTGAAAAAGCGGGTGGCGGACACCATCTACTTCGGCGGTGGCACCCCCTCCTACTATGGCGAGCGGCGCCTGCGGGAGATCCTCTCCCTGCTCCAGCGCCTGTGTACCGTCAGCCGCCAGGCAGAGATCACCGTGGAGTGCAACCCGGACAGCGTGGACTGGCGTTCCATGGCCCGACTGCGCCGGGCGGGGGTCAACCGCATCTCCCTGGGAGCCCAGTCCGCTGACGAGCAGCAGCTGCGGTGCATCCACCGGATCCATTCCCCCCGGCAGGTGGTGCAGGCGGTCACAGACATCCGGAAGGCCAAAATTGAAAACCTCAGCCTGGACCTCATTCTGGGGCTGCCCGGCCAGACCATGGCCTCTTGGGAGGATACCCTGCGCAAAGCCCTCTCCCTCAACCCGGACCACATCTCCTGCTACGGCCTGAAGGTGGAGGAAAACACCCCCCTGGCCCTCCATGTGGCCGACGGGTTGGTCCTCCCGGATGACGATGCCCAGGCCGACCTCTACCTCCGGGGCGTGGAACTGCTCCGCCAGAGCGGCTTCCGGCAGTACGAGATCTCCAACTTCGCCAAGCCGGGGAAGGAGTCCCGCCACAACCTGAAGTACTGGACCGGCGGGGAGTATGTGGGCTTCGGGCCCGGGGCCCACTCCTACTTCGGCGGCAGGCGGTATGCCTATCCCCGGGATCTGGAGGGGTACATCCGTGCTGTGGCCGCTGGGAGCGTGCCGTTGGAGGACTGCCAAACCATCACCGCCACGGAGCAGGCCCGGGAATACCTCCTCCTGCAGATGCGTACCCTGTACGGCATTGAGGAGTGGGAGTACCGCCGCCTTTTTGGCTTAAACTTTGACCCCATCGCCCGCCGGTTGGAAGTCCTCGAGAGCCACCGGTGGGTGGAGCAGAGCGGCCACCGATGGCACTTTACCCCCCAGGGTTTTCTGCTCTCCAACACCTTGATTTTAGATCTCCTGGAGGCCCAATCTGCTACCCTCCAGGTGAAAAAAGACTGGAAGGCATTCCTCGGCCCGCCCGATGCCCCCCAGAAACCAACCCACCCCTGAAAGGAGACCCCATGAAGTACATTCTCATCATCGGAGACGGCATGGCCGACAACCCCGTCCCCGCTTTGGACAACAAGACCCCCCTGCAGCACGCGGCCATCCCTGTGATGGACGCCTTGGCCGCCAAAGGCGAGGTGGGCAGCGTGGTCAACTGCCCTGCCGGCCTGCCCGCCGGCAGCGACACGGCCATCCTCTCCATCTTCGGCGCAGACCCCAACCTCTGTTACACCGGCCGCTCTCCCCTGGAGGCAGCTGCCACCGGCATCCAGCTGCAGCCTGGGGATGTGTCCTACCGGTGCAACATGGTGGCCCTGGAGGACAGTGACCTGCCCTTTGCCGAGAAGAAGATCCTCTCCCACTCCGGCGGGTCCATCGAAGGGGACCAGTCCATCCAGCTGATCACCGACCTCTTCCAGGATCCCACCTTTGCCGCTGCCGCCAAGGAGGCCGGGATGGTGGTCCACCCCGCCGCCTCCTTCCGGCACATCGCCGTGCAGTCCGGGGCCTCCATCACCGGGATCTCCCTGCTGCCCCCCCACGACCATCTGGGGGAGGTCATCGGCCCCCTGCTGCCCTCGGGCAACGACAATGCCGCCGTCCTCAAACACCTGATGGAGCTGGCCCACCAGGTGCTGGACCACCACCCCATCAATGAGGCCCGCCGGGCCCAGGGGAAGCTCCCCGCCAACGGCGTCTGGTTCTGGGCCGAAGGCAGCGCCGTGGCCCTGGACTCCTTCTGGGACAAGTACCACAAAACCGGCACCGTCATCTCCGCCGTGCCCCTGTGCTTCGGCATCGCCCGCCTGTCCGGGTTGGACATCCGGGAGGTAGAGGGCGCCACCGGCGAGCTGGACACCAACTACGAGGGCAAGGTGGCCGCCGCCCTGGACGAGCTCCACCAGGGGAAGGACTTCGTGGCCATCCACGTGGAGGCCCCCGACGAGTGCACCCACAACGGGGACCTGCCCGGCAAGCTCCAGGCCATCGAATGGCTGGACAGCCGGGTGGTGGGCCCCCTCACCCAGGCCCTGGCCGCCGAGGGCACCGATTACCGCCTGCTGATCCTCTCGGACCACAAGACCCTCACCGCCACCCGGGGCCACGACGCGGACCCCGTCCCCTACCTGCTCTACGACAGCCGGAAGGACAGCGGCCTGGGTCTGCCTTACTGCGAGGCCTCCGGCCAGCAGGGCCCGGCCTACCCCGCCGGGGCCAAAGTCCTGATGCGCAAACTCTTTGCCCTGGACGGGGCAGAGTAACCCCCAATCACCTGCTACAAAAACCACATGAGGGAGGAACCAAACCATGGAGAAAACCGCCTTTTCCCCTGCCGACATCCTGCTGCCCCACGACTGCGGCCTGACCAAATGGGCCGTGGTGGCCTGCGACCAGTACACCTCTCAGCCGGAGTACTGGGAGCGGGTGGACCAATATGTGGGGGACGCCCCCTCCACCCTGCGCCTGATCCTGCCGGAAAGCAAGTTGGAGAGTGACAACGTCGACGAAGAGATCCAAAAGATCAACGCCACCATGGAGCAGTACTTACAGGAAGAGCGCCTGCGCCCGGTGGAAGACGCCATGATCTTCGTCGAGCGGAAGCTGGCCAACGGCAAGACCCGCCTGGGCCTGCTGGGCAAGCTGGACCTGGAAGAGTACAGCTATGAGAAGGGCTCCGGCACCCCCATCCGGGCCACCGAGGGCACCGTCCTGTCCCGGATTCCCCCCCGGATGAAGGTCCGGGAGAATGCCCCCATCGAACTGCCCCACATCATGGTCCTCATCGACGACCCGGACAAGAAGATCATCGAGCCTCTCACCAAGGACGTCAACCGTAAGCAGATGTCCAAGATCTACAGCGCCACCCTGATGGAGAACGGCGGCCGGATCACCGGCTCCCTGCTGAGCAAGTACCAGGCCAAGAAGATCCAGGAGGCCCTGGCCGAGCTGGGGGACCCGCAGCGGTTCGAGGAATTCTACCACGCCCCCGGCAAGCCCGTGCTCACCTACGCCATGGGGGATGGAAACCACTCCCTGGCCACCGCCAAGGCCTGCTGGGAAAAGCTCAAGCCCACCCTCTCCCCCCAGGAGCAGGAGACCCACCCCGCCCGGTATGCCCTGGTGGAGCTGGTGAACCTCCACGACGACTCCCTGGAGTTTGAGCCCATCCACCGGGTGGTCTTCGGGGTGGAGCCCAAGAAGCTCCTGGAGGCCTTCCTGGCCGCCTACCCCGGCGCCCACTACGGCGAAGGGGAGGGCCACCAGATCACCTATGTCCTGGCCGGGGAGCGGGGCACCGTCACCGTCCCCAACCCCACCGCCCAGCTGGCCGTGGGTACCCTGCAGAACTTCCTGGACCAGTACCTGGAGGCCAACGGCGGCAAGGTGGACTACATCCACGGGGAGGACGTGGTGGAGCAGCTGGCCAGCCAGCCCGACAGCATCGGCTTCCTCCTGCCCGCCATGGGCAAGGACCAGCTCTTCCCCACGGTGATCTTTGACGGGGCCCTGCCCCGGAAGACCTTCTCCATGGGGGAGGCCCACGACAAGCGCTTCTACCTGGAGGCCCGCAAGATCAAGTGAGCCAGACCACCCTCGCCGCCCCCGCCAAACTGAACCTCACCCTGGATATCCTGGGCACCCGGCCCGACGGGTACCACGAGATGGAGATGGTGATGCAGTCGGTCTCCCTGTGTGACGAGGTCCGCCTCCACCTGGGCTTCCCCGGGGGGATCCGGGCCGAGTCCGGCCTGCGCTACCTCCCCAACGACAGGAGCAACCTGGCCGTGGCCGCCGCCCTGGCCTTCCGCCGGGCCACGGGGCAGAGCTGGCAGGATCTGCGCATCTCCCTCACCAAGCGCATCCCCGTCTGCGCCGGCACCGCCGGGGGCAGCAGCGACGCCGCCGCCGTCCTCCGGGGGCTCAACGCCCTCACCGGGGCCGGCCTGTCCCCTCAGGAGCTGGCCCGGCTGGGGGCGGAGGTGGGGTCCGACGTGCCCTATTGCGTCCTGGGAGGCACCGCCCTGGCCCGGGGCCGGGGGGAGCTTCTCACCCCCCTGCCGGACCTGCCCCCCTGCGTCTTCGTGCTGTGCAAGCCCCGGTTTTCCATCTCCACCCCCGCCCTCTTCCGGGCGTGGGACAAGGCCAAGCGCCACCTCCGGCCGGACACCCAGGGGGTCCTGGCCGCCCTGGCGGCCGGGGACCTGGCCGCCCTGGCCCAGCGGATGTTCAACGTCTTTGAGGCCGTCCTTCCCCCCCACCAGCGCCGGGACATTGAGGGGATCAAGACCACCCTCCTCCAGGCCGGGGCCCTGGGGGCCGCCATGAGCGGCAGCGGGCCCACGGTCTTCGGCCTGTTCTCCCGGGAGGAGCTGGCCCAGGCCGCTGTCGACCGTCTCCGGGAGGACTACAGCGAGGTCTTCCTGGCCCATCCTCTCCCCGCCCACGCCCCTGGAGAGGGCCTGGTATAAAATTCAAAAACACCGTCCATACTCTGTACAACAACAGCGATGGGCGGTGTTTTTTTATGCGTATTCTCTCCTCCTTCCCCTGGCGCCGGGCGGCGGCCCTGTTCTGCGCCTGCCTGGTGTGCACGGCCCTCTGGGCCGAGGCCGCCCAGGGCCGCCTGGCCGAGCAGGTGATCCGCCTCCACGTCCTGGCCAACTCCGACAGCCAGGCCGACCAGGCCCTGAAGCTCCACGTCCGGGACCGGGTGCTGGAGGAAACCCAGCGCCTGCTCGCCCCGGCCCAGGACGCCGCCGGGGCGGCGGACCTCCTCCGGGCCAATCTGGACGGCCTCACCCAAACCGCCCAGGCCGCCGTGGCGGCCTGGGGGTACGACTACCCCGTCTCCGTCCGCCTGGAGGAGACCTGGTTCCCCACCCGGCAGTACCAGGGCGCGGCCCTCCCCGCGGGGGACTACCTGGCCCTGCGGGTGCTCATCGGGGCGGCGGCGGGGCACAACTGGTGGTGCGTGGTCTTCCCCTCCCTCTGCCTGCCGGCGGTGAGCGAAACCACCCAGCCCGCCGCCGCCCTGACCCAGGAGAACTACGCCCTCATCACCGAGGAGGGCGCCGGGTACACCTTCCGCTTCCACCTGGTGGAGTGGTGGGAAGGGCTGAAACACTGGCTGGCGGAGGAGTAAACCGCCTTGCGCCCGGCGGGCGGTTGTGGTAGAGTAAAGGAAGAGATCCCCAACGGAAAGGAGTGCCACCTATGACCTTTACCTGGACCACCATCCGTGTCCGCGACCTGGACCAGAGCCTGGCCTTCTACCACGACCTGCTGGGCCTGCCCATTCAGGAGCGCTTCGGCCCCCCGGGCCACGAGATCGCCATGCTGGGCCCCGAGGAGGGCACCCGGCTGGAGCTCATCGCCGCCGGGGAGGACCTGCCCTCCCCGCCGGCCCCCACCCTCTCCCTGGGCTTTGCCCCGGAGGATATGGGGCAGCTTCTGGCCGCTCTGGAGGCCCGGGCCATCCCCACCCGGCCCATGTCCCCCAACCCCTCCCTCCAGTTCTACTTCCTGGACGACCCCGACGGGTACACCGTCCAGCTGGTGGAGTACAAATGACCCTGGCAACGGCAAAAGACCGGGCGCAGCCTTCCTCTGCGCCCGGTCTTTTCTCTCGGGGTCCCTCTTTTATCCGTGCCGCCGCCCCTGCATCTCCGTGACGGTGAGGCAGAACACACAGGTCCGCGCCAGGACCCCCTCGGGGAAGGTCCAGTCCGGCCGGCCGGTGTACTGGGCCATGATCACCTGGAGCCCGGCGGCCTTTTCCGCCGGGGTGGTGAGCTCGGCGATGGTCCCTTCCCCCACCACGCTCTCGTAGGCGAAGGAGAAGTCGCAGGCCTTCTCATTGGGCTTCAGGGTGTGGTTCCGGTCCAGCTCGAAGCCGGCGTAAGCCAGGCGGCGGCACAGGTCCACCTTCCGCCCGGCGGCGGCGCTGTGGAAGTAGAACTTGGCTTCCTCCCCCTCCCGGACATAGCCGAAGCTCAGGGGGACGATGTAGGGGTGGGTGCCGTCGGCAAAGGCCAGGCGGATGCAGTCGCAGCCCCGGATGATGGCGTCCAACTCCGCCGGCGCGGTGACGGCCAGGTCTTTTCTTCTCATTTCCATGGGGATACCCTCCTTATTGCTCTGTGGTCCCTTCATTATACCCGGACGGGGGGAGATTGTCAAAGACGGGAAAAAGAAAAGAGACAGCCCGAAAGCTGTCTCTTTTGTGTTGGCGTTACCTATTTTCCCGGTTCGTCTCCAAACAAGTATCTTCGGC
>URCB01000071.1 GCA_900546255.1 uncultured Eubacteriales bacterium | reverse complement strand
GGGCTGCTGGGCCGGCCGGGGGGCCGCCGCCCCGCCAGGGGCTTTGGGGGCCGGTTTGGGCGATCCCAGCGGGGCCACCGGCTGGGGGGAGGTGATCCCCGGGGAGACCGGAGGCACCGTGGGCTGCTGGGGCGTCTCCGGCGGCAGGGGTGCCGCGGGCTTGGCCGGCGTGGCCGCCGGGGGGGTGTAGTCGGCGTATTCCCACAGAATGTCCCCTAAACTGAATTTGTCATCTGCCATTGTATCAAAACCTCCATGGGACGGCGGGGGGAATGGACCCCCTGTGGGGGGCGTGGGTTACCGCCGCTGCCGCACGGCCTCGTAGAGGAGGATGGCGGCGGCGGCGCTGGCGTTGAGGGAGTTGAGCTTCCCCTTCATGGGGATGCGCACCAGCACGTCGCAGGTTTCGGCCACCAGGCGGCTCATGCCGCTGCCTTCGGAGCCGATGACGATGGCGGCGGGGCCTTTCAGGTCGGCCTCATACAGGGAGACGGGGCCGTCGGCGGCGGCGCCGAAGATCCAGAGGCCCTCCTTCTTCAGCTGCTTGAGCAGGGAGGGCAGGTTGGCCACCCGGGCCACCGGCAGGTGGGACACCGCCCCGGCGGAGGTCTTGGCCACCACGGCGGTGAGGCCGGCGCTGCGGCGCTTGGGGATGATGACCCCGTGGGCCCCGGCGCACTCGGCGGTGCGGATCACCGCCCCCAGGTTGTGGGGGTCGGAGAGCTCGTCGCAGACCACCAGGAGGGGGGGCTCCCCCCTGTCCCGGGCGGCCTGGAGGAGGTCCTCCACCGAGGCGTACTCCCGCACGGCGGCCACGGCGATGATGCCCTGGTGGGCGTGGGTGCGGCTCATGGCGTCCAGCTTGTGCCGGTCCACCTCTGCCAGCACGGCCCCCTGCTGCCGGGCCTGGTTGGCCAGCTGGCGCAGGGGAAGGTCCACCTCGCCCTTGAGGAGGAAGACCTTGTCAATGGGGGTGCCGGCCCGCAGGGCCTCGGCCACGGCGTTGCGGCCTTCGATGATCCCGTCGGCGCTGGCGCCGTCCTGGGGCCGCTTCGGACGGGGGCGGGGGTATGTTTCTTTCATGAAGACTCCAATCCCGGCCTGGGCCGCGGCGGCTGCCGGGCCCAGGACCGCAGGAAGAAATTACAGGGGAAACGGGCAGAAAATCTGCACATTTTATGTATTATACCATGGATCCCAGGGAAGAAAAAGCCCCTTTCCCCTGGAATTTTTGGGGAAACCCGGGGGCAGATTTGCGGGATTTCATAATTTCTTAACACCTAAGTCACAGGGCGTTTCTTGCATTGCGGGGGGAAATATGATACCATATTTTTGCCAGGTTCGGGGGGTGTCCCCGAATCGTGAGAGAATGCCGGCGGGGTAGGTTCCCCGCCGAGAATGCATACATCCAGACAGGGGGGCCTCTCCCCCGGAACGGAGGGATCCATACCGTTGAGTTCCAACCAAGACAACAAGGGAAAGGGGGGCGGCGGCCCCCGCCGGCGCGGGTTTTTCATCGGCGCCATCCTCTGGGCCCTCATATTGGTGATCTTCTTTAACTTCCTGGCCAACCAGATCGCCAATGCCGGCACCCAAGAGGTCCCCTATTCTGAATTCATTGAAATGGTGGAGCAGGACAAGGTGGCCACCGCCGAGTTGACGGCCAACCAAATCACCTTCTACCTAAAAGAGGACCTCCCCGCCGGGGTGGAGGGGTCCACCGCCGAACCCAGCCAGGACCTGGCCCAGGTCCTCACCCAGCAGATGGAGCAGGGCGGGGCCACCCGCTACGTCACCGCCCCTGTGGCCATCGGGGAGGGGGACACCGACCTCATCCCCCTGCTGAAGGAGCATAACGTCACCTACTTCTCCCCCATGCAGGAGGAGTCCTCCTACCTGGTCACCCTGCTGCTGAGCTATGTGGTGCCCATGATCCTCATGGTGGCCCTGCTGGTCTTTCTCATGCGCCGTTTGGGCGGCGGCATGGGGGGCCTGGGGGGCGTGGGCAAATCCAACGCCAAAGTGTATATGGAGAAGTCCACCGGCGTCACCTTCGCCGACGTGGCCGGCCAGGACGAGGCCAAGGAGTCCCTGGTGGAGATCATCGACTTCCTCCACAACCCCGGCAAATACACCGAGATCGGCGCCAAGCTTCCCAAGGGCGCCCTGCTGGTGGGCCCCCCGGGCACCGGCAAGACCCTTCTGGCCAAGGCCGTGGCCGGGGAGGCCAACGTCCCCTTCTTCTCCATCTCCGGTTCGGACTTTGTGGAGATGTTCGTGGGCGTGGGCGCCAGCCGGGTCCGGGACCTGTTTAAGGAGGCCAACAAGGTGGCCCCCTGCATCGTGTTCATCGACGAGATCGACACCATCGGCAAGTCCCGGGACAACCGCATGGGCGGCAACGACGAGCGGGAGCAGACCCTCAACCAGCTCCTGGCAGAGATGGACGGGTTTGACCCCACCAAGGGCGTCATCCTCCTGGCGGCCACCAACCGGCCGGAGGTGCTGGACCAGGCCCTCCTCCGCCCCGGCCGCTTCGACCGGCGGATCACCATCGACCGGCCCAACCTGGCCGGCCGTCTGGCCACCCTCCAGGTCCACACCCGCCGCATCCGCCTGGCCGAGGACGTGGACCTGAAAAAGGTGGCCCTGGCCACCGCCGGCTGCGTGGGGGCCGACCTGGCCAACCTGGTCAACGAGGCCGCTCTCCGGGCCGTCCGCCTGGGCCGCCGGGCGGTGAAGCAGGAGGACCTGCTGGCCGCCTTCGAGCTGGTCATCGCCGGCACGGAGAAGAAGGGGAGCGTGCTCACCGAGTTTGAGAAGAAACTGGTGGCCTACCACGAAGTGGGCCACGCCATGGTGGCCTACAAGCAGAAAAACACCGAGCCGGTGCAGAAGATCACCATCGTCCCCCACACCCAGGGCTCCCTGGGGTACACCCTGCTGATGCCTGAGGAGGACAAGACCGAGCTGCGCACCAAGGACGAACTCATGGCCCGCATCACCGTCTCCATGGGCGGCCGGGCCGCCGAGGAAGTGGTGCTGCACACCATGACCAACGGCGCGGCCCAGGACATCCAGGACGCCACCGCCGTGGCCCGGAACATGGTGGCCATGTTCGGCATGAGCGAGGAGTTCGGCATGATGGCCCTGGCCTCCCGCCGCAGCCAGTACCTGGACGGGGGGTACGGCATGGACTGCGCCCAGGACACCGCCGCCCGGATGGACCAGGCGGTGAAGGCCCTGCTGGACACCTGCTACCAGCAGGCAGTGGGCATCATCCGGGACAACCGGGAGGACATGGACAAAGTGGTGGCCTACCTCCTGGAGAAGGAGACCATCACCGGCGCGGAGATGGTGGCCATCATCGAGGGCCGGGACCCCGCCACCGCGGACTCCCCCTACCTCACCGAGGGCCCGTCCCAGACGCCCCCGGCGCCGCCGGCGGAGAACCAGCCGCCCCTGCCCCCTGCCGGAGAGGCGGCAGCGCCCCAGCCCCCCGTCCCGCCCGCCGGCGGCGGGGAGGAAACCCAGCCCCCCGCTGGGCCGGAGCCCTTTGCCGGACCGGACCAACCCAAGGAATAACCCCCACAAACCCCCGCCTCTGGCGGGGGTTTCTGTTTCAGAGAGGAGGAAGGCCTATGAAGCCCCTGTCGGACGTTCCCCAGCCTGGCCAGCGGACCCTCCTGATCCCCGCCATGCTGGACGACCACTTCCCCCTGCTCCAGTACGCCTTCCACAGCCGGGACTATTTCCCGGTGATCCTGGACCAGGGCCAGGGGGCGGCGGAGCTGGGGCTGCGGTATGCCCACAACGACATGTGCTACCCCTTCCACCTGAGCCTGGGGCAGTACCTCCTGGCCCTGGGCAGCGGAGCCTACGACCTGGAGAACACCGCCCTGCTGATGCCCTCGGCGGGGGACGCCTGCCGGGGGTCCAACTTTACCAGCCTCATCCGCAAGGCCCTGGTCCAGGCGGGGTACCCTCAGGTGAAGGTCCTCACCCTGAACGTCAAGGGGCTGGAGAAGGACCAGGCCCTGCCCCTCCACCCCCACATGGTGTGGCGGGCTCTCTTCGGCCTGTTCTACGGGGACCTGCTGCTCCTCCTCACCCACCAGACCCGGCCCTGGGAGGCCGTCCCCGGGGCGGCGGAGGCCTGCCGGGCCCAGTGGACCGCCCGGCTGGCGGAGGAGCTGAAAACCGGCCGGGGCCTCACCCTGGGGCGGATGCGCCAGGTCTTTGCCCAGGCGGCGGCGGACTTTGCCCAAATTCCCCTGCGGCCGGGCCCCCGGCGGCGGGTAGCCCTGGTGGGGGAGCTGTACACCAAGTACTGTGCCCTGGGCAACTGGGACATGGTGGCCTTCCTGGAGGGGGAGGGCTGGGAGGTGGCGGTGAACGGCTTCTCCTGGTACCTCCTCTACTATGCCAGCAATCAGATCGCCGCCGGCGGCCCCGCCCAGGGGGTGTGGCGGGGCCTCAGCCGCTGGGTGGCGGGGCTCCAGCAGGACCTGTGCCGGGCCCTGGCGGACCACGGGTTTTTCACCCTGCCCCCCTTCCCCGCCTTCCAGCGGGAGGCGGCAGCCTGGATCAGCCAGGACCTCCAGGTGGCCGACGGCTGGCTCATCGGGGCGGAGGCGGCGGCCTGGCTCCGGGCGGGCTGTTCCCGGGTGCTGGCCATGCAGCCCTTCGGCTGCCTGCCCAACCATGTGTGCGGCCGGGGGCAGTATGCCGCCCTGGTCCGCCGGGTGGGGGCGGGCAAGCTGGTGAGCGTGGATGTGGACGCCAGCCTCCCCCGGCTGGGGGTGTACCACCGGGTGAAGCTGCTGCTGGAACCCTGGGAGGAATGCAACCCGCGCCCAACGCCATGACAGGCGCTGGGCGCGGGTTTGGTTGGAGGGAGGGGAGAGGGCACTCATTCCTCATTCTCCCGCATAATGATCAGGTCCAAGAACTGGGCGTTGCGGACCAGGTAGGTGGCCACGGACCCCAGCTTTTGCAGGGGCCCCCGGGTGGAGCGGGTCATCACCAGGGCGTCAAACTTCCCCTCCCGGGCGAAGTGGACGATCTCCGGCCCGGGGCTGCCCCAGAGGAGCACGGTGTGCACCGGCCAGCCGGCCAGCAGCTGGGAGAAGGTGTCCAGCTCCTGGGTGGCCTTGCGGGCGATCTTGTCCCGGGTGAACTGGCCGTCGATGTGCATCTGGTCCGGCAGAACCATGAGGAGGGTGACCTCCACCTCCCGGTTGGGATAGATCTGCTGGACCATGTCGATGGTGCGCAAGCTGCGCACGCTGCCGTCGATGGGCAGTAACAGCTTCTTCATGTGGGCTTACCTCCAATCATTTCTGGCGGGTGGGTGAATGCGTGTGGATGGGTGGGCCGGCAGGGGTTAGTTTATTCGTCCCCTTCCTCCCGCATGACGATGACGTCCAGGAACGAGGCGTTGCGGACGATATAGGTGGCCACGGAACCCAGCTTGCGCAGGGGGCCCCGGGAGGAACGGGTCATAATAATCATATCGGTGCCGGTTTCTTTGGCGTACTCCACGATCTCGGCCCCGGGGGCGCTGCCCAGGAGGACCTGGGTTTTCACCTGGTAGCCGGGGAGCAGCGCGGCCACGGCGTCCAGCTCCGGCTGGGCCTTTTCCGCGTTGCGCTTGATCTCGTCTAAGGAGTTGATGTACAGCTGGGCGCTGACCACTTTGACGATGGTGATGTCGCTCTCGGCGGGGTCGCACAGGCGCTGGACCATTTCCACCGTGCGCAGGGAGCGCTTGCTGCCGTCCACGGGGAGCAGGATTTTGTTCATGGGAAAAACCTCCTTGGGGGGATCCCCCTTTGGTATCTTGATTATACAACTAAACCAAATAAAAGTCAAGAAACCGGGAAAAGATTTGGAGAAAATTCCAAACCTCTTCCCGGTTGCCCGCAGGGATCATTTCCCGTGGAGGATGGTATAGGCGTTGTGGACGGCTTCGATCTCCACCACCCGGTGGGCGCCGCCGGCCTCCCCGTCCAGGGTCCAGAGGAGCTCGTTGGCGGCGGTGATTTTCACCTTCCGGGCGGGGAAGGTGGTGAGCATGGAGTTGAGGATGGAGGGGTCGGTCATCAGCAGGGCCCGGCTGAGCTCCTCCACATCCTTCACATCCCGTACGGGGGAGATGAGGGTGACCTCCAGCAGGCCGTCGGACAGGTCGGGGTTGCCGGGGGGGAAGTTGCGGAACCGGCCCACGGAGGTGGTGTTGCTCACCATGCCGTAGAGGTAGTCCCCCTCGATGGTCTGGTCTTCGCTCTCCACCTTGATGTGGTAGGGTTTGATGGAGGAGAGGCTCTTCACCACCTCCAGCACATAGGCGTTGTAGCCCAGAAGGTTTTTGTTCTTCTGGGGGGTGGAGTAGGCGATCTCCGTAAAGGCTCCGAAGGCGGCCACATAGAGGAAGGGCTGCCCGTTGAACCGCCCCATGTCATGGGTGCAGGGCACCCCGGTGACGGCGGTGACCGCCAGGTCGGTGAGGCTGTCCAGGGGAAGGTTCAGGTTTTTGGCAAAGTCGTTGGTGGTGCCCACAGGGATGTACCCCAGCAAGGGGGGCTGGGGCAGGCGGGCGGCGCCGGCCACGGCCTCGCTGAGGGTGCCGTCTCCCCCGGCCACCACCACCCGGTCGAAGTCGCCGCTCCAGCGGACGATGGCCTCGCCGGCGTCCCCCCGGTACTGGGTGGGGTAGGTGGTGACGAGACAGTCCTGCTCGGTCATGGCGTTGATGATGTCAGACAGACTGGCCCAGGTCTTGTTTTTTCCCGCATGGCGGTTATAGATAAAAAGGACGCGCTGCATCTGGTGTCTCCTCCTTATGGCAAGCTTGGTCACAGGCCGTCTCCGCCGCCGGCCAGGGGACAGGGGCAGAGAGACATACCCCATTATAAACCCTCTGATTTCCGTTGACAATAGGCCGGGGGACAGGATATACTAACCTTTAACAGCAAATGGCGAAGCCCGCCAAAAACCGCCCAAAACAGTGCCCCAGCCCCAGGGGAAGGAGGAGGGAACCCCATGAACAAAACCGACCTGCTGGATAGATTCGCCCGGGACGGGGAGAGCCGCCTCCTCCTGGCCCGGGTGCTGGACCAGCAGCAGCGGGCCAGCCAGCGGAGCATCCCCACCCACACGGGGTTCCTCTCCCCCGCCCAGCAGGCGGAGAGCGCCGACCTGCTCATGGCCGCCGCCCCGGGGCAGGGCCTCCTCCACGGGGGGTACCCCGACGCGGAGCGGAAGCTCTGGGCCTTCCTGCCGGACTGGCTGGAGGAGGAGGTCTGGCTGGCCGGGGAGGACTGCCCCCTCTGCGCCCTGTCGGTCACCCTGCCCCGGGGGGCCAGCCTCACCCACCGGGACTACCTGGGGGCCCTCATGGGCCTGGGCCTCACCCGGGAGAAGATCGGGGACATTTTGCTCACCGGCCAGGGGGCCCAGGTGGTGGTGCTGCGGGAGACTGCCCCCATCCTCCTGTCCCAGTGGACCCAGGCGGGGAAGTACCCGGTGAAGCTGGCCCCCCTGCCCCTGGACCAGCTCACCCCCACCCCGGGGGAGCGGAAGCAGATCCGGGCCACGGTGGCCTCCCCCCGGCTGGACGCGGTGGTGTCCGCCGGGTTCTCCATCCCCCGGAGCCGGGCGGCGGAGTTCATCCGGGCCGGCCGGGTGATGGTGAACCACCGCCCCTGTGACAAGGCCGACAAGGTGGTGGAGGCGGGGGATGTGCTCACCTGCCGGGGCCTGGGGAAGTGCGTGCTCACGGAACTGGGGGGCACCTCCAAGCGGGGCCGGCTCATTCTGGCCCTGGAGCGGTATCTATAACGAGGAAAGGACAGGAAACCATGACGGAAGAACGCATCGCCCGGCTCAACGAGCTGGCCCGGAAGAGCAAGACCATCGGCCTCACCGAGGCGGAGAAGCAGGAGCAGGCCACCCTCCGCCTGGAGTACCTGGCGGCCATCCGCCAGAGCCTGGAGGCCCAGCTGGACAACGTCTACATCGTGGAGCCCGACGGCACCCAGACCAAGCTGAAGAAAAAGAAGCAGGGGCCCACGCCCCCCAAAAGCTGATGCAGCCCGCCGTTCCGGCGGTTTGTATAGGGGACGGCCCTGCCGCCCCCAAAATGCCATCACAAAGGAGAAACAACCATGCCCAGTATGTACGTCAACGTGCCCAAGCTGCCCCAGGAGACCAAGGACACCCTGGTGGCCAAACTCTATGAGGCGGCCGCCCCGGTGCTGAAGGCCCCCCACATCTACACCTTCGTCAACGAGTACGAGACCCTCTACGAAAACGGCAAGCCCGCCCCCCAGCAGATGGTGGTGGCCAACCTGGAAGCCGGCCCCACCAAGGAGGAGAAGGTCAACGCCCTGGCCGAGGGGATGCGGGCCGCCGTCCGGGAGGTGCTGGGGGAGGACAAGGACCTCACCCTGGTCTTCCACGACAACGCCCTGGACCGCCTGGCCATTGGCGGGGTGACCATTGCCACCAAGATGAAGAAGTAACCACTCCGGCCTGGCCGGAGTGGGGGGCTGCCGTTTCGGCGGGTGGTCCCGGTAGGACCGCCGCAGGTTAGCACCTGCGACGTGGGCTCCCGCCCGGTCCCGGGCGGGGATCCAGGCTTTCTCTAGAGAAAGCCCGGACGCA
>URCB01000070.1 GCA_900546255.1 uncultured Eubacteriales bacterium | reverse complement strand
GCCAACCCCACCGGCCCCATGCACATGGGCAACGCCCGGGGCGGCGTGCTGGGGGACACCTTGGCCAACGTCCTGCGCCGGGATGGGTATGACACCTGGAAAGAGTTCTACGTCAACGACGCAGGCAACCAGATCAATAAGTTTGCCCTCTCCCTCCAGGCCCGGTACCTGCAGATCCTTCTGGGGGAGGAGAATGTCCCCTTCCCCGAGGACGGCTACCAGGGGGAGGATATCAAGGAACTGGCCCGGGCCTTCCACCAAGAGCACGGAGACAGCTACCGGGATGTCCCGGAGGAGAAGCGGCTGGCCGACTTGGCGGCGTTTGGCCTGGCCCGGAACGTCCCCAAGATGAAGGAGGACCTGCGCCGGTACGGCATCGAGTACGATGAATGGTTCTTCGAGTCCACCCTCCACCAGTCCGGTTTTGTGGCGGAAACCGTGGAGCTGCTCACCCAGAAGGGGTGGACCTATGAGAAGGACGGGGCCCTGTGGCTGAAAACCGCCCAGCTCCTGCGCCAGAAATACCTGGCCGAGGGGAAGAGCGAGAAGCAGGTGGACAAGCTGGACCTGAAGGACGATGTTCTCCGCCGGGCCAACGGGTTCTATACCTACTTTGCCGCCGACATTGCCTACCACCGCAACAAACTGGAGATCCGGGGCTTTGACCTGTGCATCAACGTGTGGGGGGCTGACCACCACGGCCACGTGGCCCGGCTCCAGGCCGCCCTGGATGGGCTGGGGCTGGATGGCTCCCACCGGTTGGTGGTGGTGCTGATGCAGCTGGTGAACCTGCTGCAGGACGGCCAGCCGGTGCGGATGTCCAAGCGCTCCGGCAAGACCATTGCCCTCCACGACCTGCTGGACGAGGTGAGCGTGGACGCGGCCCGGTACTTCTTCAACTCCCGTGCCGCCACCAGCCCGGTGGACTTTGACCTGGACCTGGCCGTCCGGGAGGACAGTGAGAACCCCGTCTACTATGTCCAATATGCCCACGCCCGGATCTGCACCCTGGTGGCCCGCCTGGCCCAGGAGGGCTACCCCGTGCCGGCGGCCGACCAAGTCCAAGGGGAAGTGCTGACTGCGGAGGAGGAGACCGCCCTCGTCCGCACCCTGGCCAAGTTCCCGGAGGAGATCCATACCGCCGCCCGGGACTACGATCCCTCCCGGATCAACCGGTACCTGACGGACCTGGCAGGGGATTTCCACCGTTTCTACGGCGCCTGCCGGATCAAGGGGGAGGAACCTGCCCTGCTGGCAGCCCGGCTGAAGCTGGCGGACAGCGTCCGCTCCGTCCTGGCCAACGGCCTGAACCTGCTGGGGGTCACTGCCCCCGAAAAAATGTAACGAGAGAACCAAACGCCTCCTTTTCCTCCCCTTCGCATCTTAGGAGGTGACGGAACAGGAGGCTTTTTTCATGAAGAAAACCGTGGTGGACAGCCTAATCATCGGCTTTGCCCTGTTTTCCATGTTTTTTGGGGCGGGGAATGTGATCTTTCCCCCGTACTTAGGGTTGGAGTCCGGCCCCCAGTGGGGGGCGGGTTTTGTCAGTTACTTCATCGCCGACATCGGCCTGGCGCTGCTGTCGATGTTTGCCATCATCCGTCAAGGCAGCCCGGGGGGCATCACCTTCCCCATTGGGAAGGGGCCCTCTACGTTGCTGATGTGTGCCGTGGTCCTGTGCATTGGCCCCATGCTGGCCATTCCTCGGACCGCGGCGACCACCTATGAGACGTCCGTTGCCCCCCTGCTGTCCGGGGTGAGTCCGGTGGTGTTTTCCATTGTGTTCTTCCTGTTGGTTTTCCTCTTGTGTGTGCGGGAGACTGCCGTGGTGGATATTGTGGGCAAAGTGCTCACCCCGGCCCTGCTGGCAGGGCTCCTGGTGCTCATTGTCGTAGGGGTGGTGCACCCCATGGGCCCGGTGGGGGAGGCCCCTCTGGTGGAGAATGTGGCAGCCACAGGCATTGAGGCAGGGTACCAGACCATGGACGTGCTGGCCACCTTGCTCTTCGGTTACATCATTCTGAAGAGCGCCCTGGAAAAGGGCCACAACACCCAAAAGAGCCAGGCTCGGGTGGTGGCCGGGGCCAGCGTCGTGGCGGGGATCGGGCTGCTGGTGGTCTACCTGGGCCTGACCTACCTGGGCGCCACCATGTCCCAGTTCTTCGACATCACCGTGGACCGGACGTATTTGGTGACCTCCATCGTCCAAGGCCTGCTGGGGCAGGGGGGCATCATCCTGTTCGCCGTGGTGGTGGCTCTGGCCTGCCTGACCACTGCGGTGGGGCTGGTGAGTTCCTGCTCGGCCTACTTTACCGGCCTGAGCAAGGGGCGGATTTCCTACCCGGTGATGGTGTTCCTGCTGTGCCTGTTCAGCGGGGTGGTGTCCAACTTTGGCATCAATGAGATCATTGCCATTGCCACCCCCATCCTCAGCGTGGTCTATCCCCCCACCCTGGTGCTCATTGTGCTGGCTCTGGGGGGGAAGGCCCTGCACCGGCGCTGCTGGATCCACCGCATGGCGGCGCTGGGGGCCCTGGCCGTGAGCCTGCTGGAGGTGATTGGCACCTATACCGGCCTGGAGATGACCTTCCTGGCCCACCTGCCCCTGGCAGACCTTGGCTTTGGATGGGCGCTCCCGGCGGCGATATGCGGCCTTGTGGGGGTATTTATCCCGGCGAAGGCGCCCTTAGCCAAAGAATAGTCTGGAGCGAAACCATCTGACGTTATGACCGTCTTTCTCCCGAAAGACGGTCATTTTTTGTCGAAAAAGGGTAGGATGTCAGGGAGAGAGGTGAAATTGTGGTAAAAAAACGCCGGTTTTATGAAAATTTACCTTTTCATTTGGGGAGAGGGATGCTATAATAGCCTCAAAAGTATAGGTGGTGGTGCGTCCACCACCGGGGAAAGTGCGCGCTAAAAGCACCCCTTTTGGCGCTGCTATACAGCGGGACAGCCGTTGGCTGTCCCCAAGGACCTGCCGCGTCATTTCCTGCCAGAAGCGGTGGGGAGGAATTTTTCTGCCTTTCGGTCCAGGCGGGCACATGTTGCCCCGGCCTTTTGGATAGGATAGAGAGAGGACCGAACCGGCGTTTGCCGCTTTCCCTGTTTCTCCATTTGCTTTCTACTTCTTCTAAGAACCAGATAAAGAAGGTGCCGTTTTGACGAAATATGTAATCCGGGGTGGACATCCCCTCCACGGTGAAGTGGAGATCAGCGGTGCAAAGAATGCCGCTGTGGCTATTCTTCCCGCAGCCCTTCTGGTAGACGGTGTCTGCCGGATTGAGAACGTCCCCAATATCAGCGATGTCACCATGATCCTGGGGATCCTTCGGGACCTGGGCGCCAAGGTGCGGATGATCAACCCCACCACCGTGGAGTTGGACTGTTCCCATGTCCATAAGCAGAATGTTCCCTACGAACTGGCCCGCCAGATTCGTGCTTCCTACTATTTGATCGGGGCCCTGCTGGGCCGCTTCGGCCGGGCGGAAGTGCCCCCACCCGGCGGGTGTGACCTGGGGGTGCGGCCCATCGACCAACACCTGAAGGGCTTCTCCGCCATGGGGACCCGGATTCAGGTGGAGAACGGCTTTATCCATGCCGCCGCCCCCACCGGCCGGCTCCACGGTGCGCAGATCTACCTGGACGTGGTGTCTGTGGGCGCCACCATGAACATCCTCCTGGCCGCTGCGCTGGCCGACGGGCTGACCATCATCGAAAACGCCGCCAAGGAGCCCCACATTGTGGACTTGGCCAACTTCCTCAACTCCATGGGCGCCGACATCATGGGGGCAGGGACCGACGTGATCAAGGTCCGAGGGGTCAAGAAACTCCGGGGCGGGGTGTACTCCATCATCCCCGACCAGATTGAGGCGGGCACCTACATGACCGCGGTGGCTGCCGCCGGGGGCGAGGTGCGCATCAACAACATCATCCCCAAGCATCTGGACTGCATCACCGCCAAGCTGGTGGAGATGGGGGTAGATGTGGAGGAGGATGGGGACTCCCTCATCATTCGCCGGGAAGGCAAACTCACCAGCACCAATGTCAAGACCATGCCCTACCCGGGCTTTCCCACCGACATGCAGCCTCAGATTGCCGCCGTCCTGTGCCTGGCCAAGGGGACCAGCATCCTCAACGAAGGGGTGTGGGACAACCGTTACCGGTACGCCGACGAGTTCCGGAGAATGGGGGCCAACATCCAGGTCAACGGCAAGGTGGCCGTCATCGAAGGGGTGGAGTCCCTCACAGGGGCCCCGGTGTGTGCCTGCGACCTGCGGGCCGGGGCGGCTATGATTGTAGCCGGCTTGGCAGCCCACGGGGTGACAGAGGTGGACCAGGTCTACCACATTGAGCGTGGGTACGAAAATATTGTAGAAAAACTATCCAAACTGGGGGCGGACATCCGCGAGGTGGCCATCCCCGAGGAGGAATGGCGCAACGGTGTGGGCTGAGGCCCACACCTGGGATCCCCCAGAGGGATCGCAAAGGCATTTCCGGCGGACGGTGGGGGGAACCTGCCGTCCTTTTTTCTAACCTGTTTTTGGGAGAGGAGGGATGCCCCTGTGGTGAGCATCCAACTGTTGTGCGTGGGCAAGCTAAAGGAAAAGCACTTTACAGCAGCTTGTGAGGAATACCAAAAGCGGCTGTCCGCCTTTTGCAAACTCACCGTGACGGAACTGCCAGAGGTCCGCCTGCCGGAGAACCCCAGCCAGGCCCAGATCGACGGGGCACTGGAGAAAGAGGGGGCGGCCATCCTGGCCAAACTGCCCAAGGGGAGCAAACTGGTGGCCCTGTGCGTGGAGGGGGCTCTCCTCTCCAGCCCCGCCCTGGCCCAGCAGATGGACGCCTGGACGGTGGCAGGGGCCTCCCACCTGACCTTTGTCATTGGGGGTTCCTACGGCCTGCACCCGTCGGTGAAGAACCAGGCCCACCTGCGCCTGTCCATGTCCCCCATGACCTTTCCCCACCACCTGGCCCGGGTGATGGTGCTGGAGCAGATCTACCGTGCCTTCCAGATCACCGCCGGAACCCGGTACCACAAGTAACTGTGACTTCGAAAGGAGACTGTCTATGTCCTATCAGCAGGAATACCAGCGCTGGCTGCGCAGTGGGGCCCTTTCCCAGGCGGAAAAGGCGGAGTTGGAGGCCATCGCCCAAGAGCCCCAGGAGATCGAGGACCGGTTCTTTGGCCTCTTGGAGTTCGGCACCGCCGGCCTCCGTGGGGTGATGGGCGTGGGCCTGCGGCGGATGAACGTCCATGTGATCCGCCACGCCACCCAGGCCTTTGCCCAGGTGATCCTGGCGGAGGGGCCGGAGGCCGCCGCCCAGGGGGTGGCCATCTGCTACGACTGCCGGGTCCACTCCCAGGAATTCGCCCAGGCGGCCGCCGGGGTGATGGCGGCCAACGGCATCCCCGTGCGGCTGTTCCAGGCCATGCGGCCCACCCCGGAGCTCTCCTTTGCCGTGCGGGAGTACGGCTGCATCGCCGGGCTCAACGTCACCGCCAGCCACAACCCGCCGGAGTACAACGGCTACAAGGTGTATTGGTCTGACGGGGCCCAGCTCCCCCCCCACCACGCTGCCGCCATCGCCCAGCAGATGGAGCAGCTGGACGTGTTTGACGGTGTGCGTTCCATGGACTACCAGCAGGCCCTGGACCAGGGCCTGATCACCCTCCTGGGGGAGGAGACCGATGAAACATTCTTGCAGCACGTCCTGGCCCAGGTCAACGACAAGGCCTGTGTGGCCCAGGTGGCGGACACCTTCACCATGGTGTACACCCCCTTCCACGGCACGGGATACCAGCAGATCCCCTACGTCCTGGGCCAGCTGGGGGTGAAGCACCTCCACTGCGTGCCGGAGCAGATGGTCATCGATGGCACCTTCCCCACCGTGAAGTCCCCCAATCCGGAGACGCCGGAGAGCTTCGCCCTGGCCCAGAAGCTGGCCAAGGAAGTGGACGCCGACCTGATCCTGGGGTCCGACCCCGACGCCGACCGGGTGGCCATCCAGGTGAAGGGGAAGGACGGGGCCTATGTGCAGATCTCCGGCAACCAGACGGGGGTTCTCCTGCTGGACTACCTCATCGGGGCCAAGAAGCGGGCGGGCACCCTGCCGGACCATCCCGTGGCCCTCAAATCCCTGGTGACCACCGACCTGGCCCGGGTGGTGGCCGAGGCCAACGGGGTGGAGAGCTACAACACCTTCACCGGCTTTAAATTTATGGCGGAGAAGAAGAACCAGTTGGAGGCCGCCGGCCAGGGGCATGTGATCTTCTCCTACGAGGAGTCCATTGGATACATGATCGGGGACTATGTCCGGGACAAGGACGCAGTCACCGCCTCCCTCCTGCTCACGGAGATGACGGCCTGGTATGCCAGCCAGGGGATGACCCTGCTGGATGCCCTGGAGGCCATTTATCAGAAGTACGGCTACTATGGGGAGCAAACCCTGAACCTGGTGATGCCCGGCTTGGAGGGGATGGCCAACATGAAGGCCATCATGGCCGCCCTCCGGCAGACGCCCCCGGCAGAGATTGCCGGCACCCCGGTGGCCTGTCAGAAGGACTACCAGGACGGCACCGCCCGGGACACCGCCACCGGGGCCGTCACCCAGATGGAACTGGTGGGGTCCAACGTCCTGGCCTACGACCTGGCCGACGGCACCACCATTGTGGTGCGCCCCTCGGGCACCGAGCCCAAGATCAAGGTCTACCTCCTGACCAAGGGCGACAGCCATGCCGACTGCCAGAGCAAGGTGGACCGGTACCGGACCTGGGCAGAGGGCCTGGCCCGGTAACTGGCGGCGCCAGAGGCGGCTTCCCCCGCAAAGAATCCGCGAGAACGACCCTGGATCCCATGGGATCCAGGGTCGTTTTTTGGGAAAGACGCTGGGGAAACCCAGGGAAAGAGAAAGGAACCTTGGCGGTATCCGACAAAACGAAGGAGGCCCGTTTGGGCGACTTGCCGGTTTTTATCGGGAAGGCCACCGGATACTTGACAAAAATACTCAAGAATGGTATGGTGTACCCAACCTAGATCCCTGACAGGAGGAAGCGCCGTGATCATCACTCGGGAAACAGACTATGCCTTACGAATCCTGCGGGCCCTGATGGATGGTCAGCTGCACACGGTGGGGGAACTGGCCCAGGGGGAGCTGCTGCCCCAGCCCTTTGCGTATAAGATCATCAAAAAGCTCTGCAAGGCGGGGCTGGTCCAGATCACGCGGGGGGCGGCTGGGGGATGCCGGTTGTCTGCGGACCTGTCCCAGGTCACCCTGTACGACCTGCTGCTGGCCCTGGGAGAGCCCAGCGCCATTGCCGCCTGCATGGAGCCGGACTACGCCTGTCCTTGGCGGGAGCGCCAGGGGGACTGCGTCTCCCACCGGCAGTTGGCGGCCATCCAGCGTACCCTGGACCGGGAACTCCAGTCCCACACCCTGCAGGAGATCTTGACCGGCCAGCCGGCCTGATTTTTTCATCCCAAAAACTGGACAAAGAAAGTCAACATTAGAGAACGCAGCATCACCCACATTGCGATCCACAGGAATACGCCACCCAAGACAAGATCCAAAGGAGGTCACCACGATGTTATTCCAAACCACACCGGAGCACGAGGCCCTGCGTGCCAAGATTCGCGCCTTTGCGGAGGAGGAGATCAAACCCATCGCCTTCCTGCTGGACCAGCAGAACGAGTTCCCGGAGGACGCGGTCCGTAAGTTGGGGGAGATGGGCCTCATGGGCATCCCCTATTCCAAGGAGTACGGCGGCGCCGGCCTGGACATTCTCAGCTATGCCATCGCCGTGGAGGAGCTGGCCCGGGTTGACGGCGGGGCGGGGGTCATCCTGTCGGCCCATGTGTCCCTGGGTTCCTGGCCCATCTTCGCCTTTGGCACCGAGGCGCAGAAGCAGAAATACCTGGTCCCCCTGGCCAAGGGGGAGAAGATCGGCGCCTTCGGCCTCACCGAGCCCAACGCCGGGTCCGACGCCGGCGGGACAGAGACCACCGCCGTGCGGAAAGGGGACCATTACATCCTCAACGGGGGCAAGATCTTCATCACCAACGCCCCCAAGGCGGACACCTACGTGGTCTTTGCCGTGACCACCCCTGACATCGGCACCCGGGGCATCAGCGCCTTTATCGTGGAGAAGGGGTGGAAGGGGTTCTACTTTGGGGACCACTACGACAAGATGGGCATCCGCTCCTCCACCACCGCAGAGCTGATCTTCGACAATGTGGAGGTACCGGCAGAGAACCTGTTGGGGGAGGAGGGCCAGGGCTTTAAGATCGCCATGGCCACCCTGGACGGCGGCCGCATCGGCGTGGCGGCCCAGGCCCTGGGGATTGCCCAGGGGGCCTACGAGAACGCTCTGGCCTACGCCAAGGAGCGGGTCCAGTTCGGCAAGCCCGTGGGCTTCCAGCAGGGGGTCTCCTTCAAACTGGCGGATATGGCCACCAAGCTGCGCTGTGCCCGCTTCCTGGTCTACTCCGCTGCCGAGCAGAAGGAGGCCCATGTCCCTTATGGGATGGAGGCCGCCATGGCAAAGATGTATGCCTCGGACATCGCCCTGGAGGTCACCAACGACGCCTTGCAGATCCACGGCGGGGCAGGTTTCATGAAGGGCATGGAGGTGGAACGGGCCTACCGGGACGCCAAGATCACCACCATCTACGAGGGCACCAACGAGATCCAGCGGGTGGTCAT
>URCB01000069.1 GCA_900546255.1 uncultured Eubacteriales bacterium | reverse complement strand
GTTTGCCCGGATGTATGAGGACTGGGCGGCGGGGCGTATCACAGAATACAACTTCAATATGCTGTCCGGGAAGTACCAAAGCGAACAGGCGGAACTGGAAGAAAAGATTGAACAGCTTCAATCTGCTATTGCCGCTGAAAGCCAGAGTGCCGCAGACGCAGAAAAATGGATTGCCTTGATGAAAGAGTGCGTCAATCCCACGGAACTCACCGCTGAACTCTTGAACACGCTGATTGAAAAAATCCTTGTCCATGAGGCGGTCAAGAACGAGGACGGAAGCCGGGAACAGGAGGTAGAAATCTTCTACCGCTTCATCGGCAAAATTGATTGAATGACACCAATATCTTTAAGTATGTGATACCGGGACCACCTACCCCGACATTACCCTGCTGCCCCAGCTGGCGGCCTTCTTTCACCTCACCATAGACGAGCTCATGGGCTATGAGCCCCAGCTGACCCAGGAGGAAATCCGCCGGCTCCACCGGCAGCTGTCGGCGGACTTCTCCGCCCAGCCCTGGGAGCAAGTCATGGCCCGGTGCCGGGCGCTGGCCAAGAAGTACTTCGCCTGCATGCCCCTGCTCCTGGAGCTGGGCACCCTGTACGTCAACCACAGCAACCTGGCCCCCACCCCCCAGGCCACCCGGGAGAGTTTGGAGGAAGCCCAGGCCCTCTTCCGGCGGGTAAAGGCGGAGAGCGGGGACCTCTCCCTGGCCCGGCAAGCCCTGCACATGGAGGCCCTGTGTGCCCTTACCCTGGGCCGGCCCAAGGAGGCCAAGGCCCTGCTGGAACCCCTGGACCTCCCGCTGTCCTACCCAGAACCCATGCTGGCCAAGGCCTACCAGGCCCTCCAGCAGCCGGAGAAGGCCCGGCAGATCCTCCAAGCGGGAGTCTACCGCACCCTGTGCGAACTGTTCAACACCCTGCCCACCTATCTCTCCCTGTGCATCCAGGACCCGGCGGCCTTTCGGGAGACCTGGCGGAGGATCCAGGCCCTGGTGGATGCCTTCCAGGTCAAAACCCTCCACCCCACCCTGCTGCTGTCGGTGTACCTGGGGGCTGCACGGGGCTTTCTAGCCCTGGGAGAGGAGGACACCGCCCTGGACCTGCTGGAGGCCTACACCGACCTGGCCACCGGGGACATCTATCCCCTGCGCCTCCACGGAGACGCCTTCTTCGACCAGCTGGACCGCTGGATGGAGGACACCCTCACCCTGGGCCGGGACCTGCCCCGGGACGAGGCCCTGGTGCGCAAGAGCATGACCCAGGCCCTCACCGCCCATCCCGCCTTCGCCCCCCTGGCAGACCACTTCCGGTTCCAGGCCCTGGTGGGGCGGCTGCGGGCCAACGAGGAGGTGGCGCCATGAAGGCCATTGTCCTAGACCATCTGTCCAAAACCTACCCCGGCGGGAAGGCCGCCTTGCGGGAAGTGTCCATCGCCCTGGACCCGGGGGAGATCTTCGGCTTTCTAGGACCCAACGGGGCGGGCAAAACCACCACGGTGAAGCTCCTCACCGGGATGCTTACCCCCACCGGCGGGGGCTGCACCGTGCTGGGGCGGGACCCTGCCCGGCAGCCGGAGGCAGTCCACGCCCTGGCCGGGGTGGTGACGGAACACGCCCAGATGTACGACACCCTCACCGGCTTGGAGAACTTGACCTTCTTCGGGGCCCTCTTCGGCCTGGACGCCAAGGCGAGCAAATCCCGGGCCCAGGCCCTGCTGGAGGAGCTGGACCTAACCCACGCCGCCGGGCAGAAACTGGGGGCCTACTCCACCGGCATGCGGCAGCGGCTCTCCCTGGCCCGGGCGTTGATGCACCGGCCCCAGGTCCTCTTCCTGGACGAGCCCACCTCCGGCCTGGACCCCCAGAGTGCCCAGGCCGTCCACGCCCTTCTTCGCCGCCTGGCCCGGGAGGAGGGTACCACCTGCTTCCTGTGCACCCACCAGCTGCGCTATGCCCAGGAAATCTGCACCTGCTACGGCCTGATGGACCAGGGGCGGCTCTTTGCCCAGGGCACCCTGGACCAGCTCCGGGCCCAGGTGGGCGGGGGCGGGACCCTTCTCCTCCAGGCCGGGGGGCCGCCCCTCCCCTTCCCCCAGACCGGACCGGGGCGCTATGAGATCCCCATTGCCGGTGAGGAGGACATCCCCGCCCTGGTCCGCCAGGCAGTGGCCGCCGGGGGAGAGATCACCCGGGTCCTCCCCCAGGCCCCCACGTTGGAGGACCTCTACTTCCACCTCATCGGTCAGAGAGAGGAGGCTTTGCCATGAACCGCGGTATGCTTGCCCTGATCCGAAAGGACCTCCGGTCGGTCACCGCCAACCACCGGATGCTGGTGACCCTGCTGGTGGTCCCCCTGGTGCTCACGGTGTTCCTGCCCACGGTGGCGGTGGTCACCCTCCACACCGCCCCGGAGGAGGCGGCGGACTTTCAAAAGCTCCTGGCCCTCCTCCCGGTGGCCGCCGGGGGGGAGGGCGTGGAGCGGCAGATCCTGAACCTGCTGCTCAACTATGTCCTGCCCCTCTTCTTCCTCATCATCCCGGTGATGACGGCCTCCGTCATGGCCTCGGCCTCCTTTGTGGGGGAGCGGGAGAAGCACACCCTGGAGACCCTGCTCTACGGCCCCCTGTCCCTCCGGCAGGTGTTCCGGGCCAAGGTGCTGGCCGCCTTCACCCTGAGCATGGGGGTGAGCCTGCTCTCCTTCGGGATCATGCTGGCGGTGTTTGAGGGGGAGGTGCTCTGGCTCACCGGCCAGCTACTGGCCCCGGCGCCGGCGTGGCTGCTGGTCCTCCTCCTGGTGGCCCCGGCGGTGGCCCTCATCGCCATCCCCCTGATGGTCCGCCTGTCGGTAAAGGCCAAGAGCGCGGAGGACGCCCAGCAGGGGGCCACCTTCCTGCTGCTGCCGGTGATCCTGCTGCTGGTGGGGCAGTTTTCCGGGGTGCTCTTGGTGAGCCCCACCCTCCTCCTGGTGCTGGGGGTGGGATGCGCCGGGGTGGCGGCCCTGCTGATGCGCCGGGCCATGGGGAACTTCACCTATGAGCGGTTCCTCCAGTAGCCCCTAGGCAAACCCCCGCCGTTGTGGTACAATGGGGGCACGAACCAAAGCCAGGAGGTGTTTCCCATGCCCCAAAACCCCGAAGGCCCCGGCGGCCTGTCCTCCCTGGACGACTTTGACCTGCTCTCCCTGGGCCTGCTGCCCCAGGAGGAGGAACCCGAGGAGGAACCCCCGGAGGAAGAACCCCGGATCAACCCCCTCCACGACATGGACAGCCTGGAGTTTCTCCTCTGGGCGGAAGAGGGCGCCCGGGCCCAGATCGCCCGGAAAAAGGCCCAGCAGCAGACGCCGGAGGACCCCAAGAAACAACCCTAACCAAAAAACAGGCCGCCATGGAACCTTGCGTTCCACGGCGGCCTGTTTGCCGGTTCCCCCATCGGTCACAGGTTTTTCACGAACAGCGCCCGGATGGCGTTGAGGACGGCCAGGATCATCACCCCCACATCGGCGAAGATGGCCAGCCACATGTTGGCGATGCCCAGGGCCCCCAGCACCAGGCAGACCCCTTTGACCCCGATGGCAAAGACGATGTTCTGGTAGACGATGCCCAGGCACTTCCGGGAGATTTTAATGGCCTTGGGGATCTGCATGGGGTCGTCGTCCATGAGGACCACGTCGGCGGCCTCAATGGCCGCGTCGGACCCCATGGCCCCCATGGCGATGCCGATGTCTGCCCGGGAGA
The DNA here is from genome assembly GCA_900546255.1 of uncultured Eubacteriales bacterium. GTDB lineage: Bacteria > Bacillota > Clostridia > Oscillospirales > Oscillospiraceae > Evtepia > Evtepia excrementipullorum. The sequence continues at coordinate 5,076 of URCB01000069.1, read as the reverse complement.
GGACGGGGGCGTCGTTGATGCCGTCCCCCACGAAGGCCAGCTTCTTCTTGGGGGGCTTCTCCTCCAGCAGCTGCTCCACCTTCTCCACCTTGTCCGCGGGGAGGAGCTGGCTGTACACCTGGTCCACCCCCAGCGCCCCGGCCACTTGCTGGGCCACCTGGTCCCGGTCGCCGGTGAGCATGACGGTCTTTTCCACCCCGGCGGCCTTTAGGGCCTGGATGGCGGCCTTGGCAGTGGGCTTTACCACATCCGCGATGAGGATGTGGCCGGCGTACTGGCCGTCCACCGCCACGTGGATGACGGTGCCCACCTGGCGGCAGGACTCCGCCGGGACCCCGATCCGGTCCATGAGCTTGTCGTTGCCGGCGGCCACGGTGTGGCCATCCACCTGGGCCAGGACGCCGTGGCCGGCGATCTCCTGAATCTCCCCCACCCGGCTGCGGTCCAGGGGCTTGCCATAGGCCTTCTGGAGGCTCTTGCTGATGGGGTGGGAGGAGGCGCTCTCCGCCAGGGCGGCGTACTCCAGCAGCCGGTCCTGGTCCATGGCGGCGTGGTGGATGCCGGTCACCTCGAAGACCCCCTGGGTGAGGGTGCCGGTCTTGTCAAAGACCACATAGTCGGTCTGGGAGAGGATCTCCAGGTAGTTGGACCCCTTCACCAGCACCCCGGCCTTGCTGGCCCCGCCGATGCCGGCGAAGAAGGACAGGGGGATGGAGATCACCAGGGCGCAGGGACAGCTGATCACCAGGAAGGTGAGGGCCCGGTAGATCCAATCCCCCCACAGAGGCGCCAGGCCCAGGGCCCCCATCCGCACCAGGGGCGGCAGGAGGGCCAGAGCCAGGGCGGCGATACACACTGCAGGGGTATACACCCGGGCAAAGCGGGTGATGAAGGCCTCCGACCGGGACTTCCGGGAGGAGGCGTTCTCCACCAGGTCCAGGATCTTGGACACGGTGGACTCCCCAAATTCCTTGGTGGTGCGGACCTTCAGCAGGCCAGTGAGGTTGATGCAGCCGCTGATGATCTCCTCCCCAGGCTGGATGTCCCGGGGAAGGCTCTCCCCGGTGAGGGCGGCGGTGTCCAGGGTGGAGGTTCCCTCCACCACCACCCCGTCGATGGGGACCTTCTCCCCAGGCTGGACCACCAGGACGGTGCCGATGGTCACCTCGTCGGGGTCCACCTGGACCAGCTGGCCCTCCCGCTCCACGTTGGCGTAGTCGGGGCGGATGTCCATGAGGTCGCTGATGTTCCGGCGGCTCTTGCCCACGGCGTAGCTCTGGAACCACTCCCCCACCTGGTAGAAGAGCATCACGGCGATGGCCTCGGTATAGTCTCCGCTGCCCTCGTAGAGGGCCAGGGCGATGGCCCCCACGGTGGCCACCGCCATCAGGAAGCACTCGTCAAACACCTGGCGGTTGCGGATGCCTTTGCCCGCCTTGAGGAGGATGTCATAGCCCACAATGAGGTAGGGGATCAGATAGGCCACAAACCGCACCGCCCCAGTGAGGGGGAGGAAGTGGAGGACCACCAGCAGGGCGGCCGCCGCCAGGATCCGGGCCAGCATGGTTTTCTGTTTCTTGTTCATAGTCAGGCACTCCTTTTCATGGGCTTGCTCCAGGGTAGGCTGCCCCCCTGCCGCAACGCCGGCAGGAGGGCAGTTTTGGGGAAAACAGAGGGATGGCGGAAGGGCTCACAGGAAGATCTCGCAGTCGTCCTCCACCCGTTTGCAGTTGGTGCGCACCTGTTCCATCACGGCCTTGGGGTCCTGGCCGGCCTCGAACTCCACGTGCATCTTCAGGGTCATGAAGTTCACCACGGCGTTCTTCACGCCAGGGGTCTTGTTGGCGGCGTCTTCCATCTTGTTGGCACAGTTGGCGCAGTCCACGTCGATTTTGTAGGTCTTTTTCATGGAAAGGTCTCCTTTCAAATGCACAGGCTCCGTTTTTCGTTTGAGCACTTGTTCAACTGTTTCTGTACACAGGATAGCACCTTTCCCGGAGAAGTCAACGGCTTTCCCTTTGGTCCTTCCGATTGGAGGAAAGGAATTTCCAAATGGAGCAAAGCCCCGTCCAAACGGCCCTTGTTCCCCCCTGGTGGGTGTGATAGAATAGCCGCAAGACAATCTTGGGAAGGAGGCCACGGCCATGGAGGCAAACTGGACTCAGACCATCAAGACCCATCTGGCAGAGGTTCCCCCGGGGACCCTGGTGGAGGTCTCCCCCAACGGGGAGGAACACCCGCATCCACCAGCCCCCCACTGGACTGGGCGGGGCCGGCTGGAGCACTACCCCCTCTTCCCCGGGGCGGTGTTCACCCACCTGTGGGTACTGGGGGAGTCCCTTCCCCACCGTCACGCCGCCCTGGGCTCCGGCCTGGAGATCACCCACTGCCGCCTGGGCCGGGTGGGGTGGGAGATGCAGGAAGGCCTCACCCTCTACCTGGGGCCTGGGGACCTGGCTCTCCACCCCATGGCCTGCTGCGCCCATTCCCTGCTGCGGTTCCCCCTGGAGGGGTACGAGGGGTTCTCCCTCTCCCTGGACGTGGAGACCTTAAAGGCCCACCTGCCCCCTGCCCTGGCCCTGGGAAGGGTAGACCCTGGCCGGCTGCTGGAGAAGTTCTGCCCCCAGGGGAAGCCTGCCGCCCTCCCCGCCCGGGCGGACCTGGACCACATCTTCCGCCCCCTCTATGACCTGCCGGCAGACCTCCGCCCCGCTTACTACACCTTAAAGGCGGAGGAGCTCCTCCTCTACCTGGCCCAGACCCAGCCCCCCAAGGAGGGGGCGCCCCAGGCCTACCTCTCCCAGCAGGTGGAGGTGATCCGGGCCATCCACGACCAGCTCATGGCCCATCCGGACCGGCGGGTCACCATCGAGGCCCTAGCCAGGGAGCACCACATGAACACCTCCACCTTGAAGTCGGTGTTCAAGGCGGTGTATGGCCAGCCCATCGCCGCCCACATGAAGCACCACCGGATGGAGGAGGCCGCCCGCCTGCTCCGGGAGACCGACGGCAGCATCGGGGACATCGCCCAGCAGGTGGGGTACGAGAACCAGAGCAAGTTCTCCCAGGCCTTCCGGGACACCTTCCAGGTTCTGCCCACCGAATATCGGCGGGCATACGGGGTGCAGGCCGCCGGCCCACGGGACCCCAGCCGCCCCTGATCCCCGACACAGCAACGCCCCCCGGGGGCCGTTTCCCAACGGCACCCGGGGGGCGTTCTTCGGTTTATCGGTTTAATCGATCGGTTTCCTCCCGCCCCCGCAGGTACCGCTGGGTGTGGGGGCAGACGGCAAAGCACAGGCCGCACAGGTCGGTGTCGATGCCGGTGGCGGCCTTCATCCGGCGCAGCTGGGTCTCCTGGCAGATCTCCTTCCGCAGCAGGGCCTCCCGGGGCAGGCCGGGGTACCAAGTGGCCCCGGTGAGGGCCTGGCCAGGGCAGCGCTGGACGCAGAGGGAGCAGCCCTTGCACTGGCTCTCCTCCACCGGCGTGTCCCAGGGCAGGGGTGCATCGGTGACCATGCTGGACAGGCGCACCGCGCTGCCATACGCCCGGGTGACCAGCAGGCAGCTCTTACCCACCCAACCCAGCCCCGCCCGGGTGGCCACCGTCTTGTGGGGCAGCGGGGTAGACCAGCCATCATCCTGGACCACAGCCGAAGTGGTCTGAGCCCGGGCCCGGTAGCCCGCCTGCTCCAGGAAGTCCGCCCCCCGGGTCACGATCCGGTCCAGCTGGGCATTGAGGGTGTGGTAAGCCTCATAATAGGCCCGGGTGGGGGCGGTCTGCAGCGCCTGGGCCAGGTCCCGGGGCAGGGACACCAGCACCGCCACCCCAGTCTCCAACCCCGAGGGAACCAACCCCCGGAGGTCCGCCACCCCCATCTGGGCCGCCCCTTCCGCCGCCAAACGGCGGAAGAGTTCCTGTTTCAGTTCCTGTGCCTCCAGCATCGCTGCTGCCTCCTCCCGGTTTTTTCTCAGGATACACCACCCCCGGTTCCCTGTCCAGGGCTTTTCCAAGCAGCACCAAGGGCCGCCTCCTGGCAGGAGGCGGCCCTTGGCCGTAGGGAAACGGATCAGTGCAGGTAGTTCAGGGGATCGATCATCACCCCGTACTCCCGCAGTGCAAAGTGCAGGTGACTGGGAGAGGCGCTCTCGGAGATGGCGGAGGTCCCCACGGTGCCCAGCACCGTGCCCGCCTCCACCGCCGAGCCCACCTGGACGTTGACCGACTCGGCCAGATTGGAGTAGATGCTCTCCATCCCACTCCCGTGGTCTACGGTGACGGTGACCCCCATCATGTCGTCGGTGGTCACGTCGGTGACGGTCCCCTTGGCGCAGGCGGACACGGGGGCGCCCAGTTGGGCGTTGATGTCAATCCCCTCGTGGGTGCGCCAGTCGCCCATGGTCTCGTCATAGGCGAAGACCTCCAGGCTGAAGTCCCGATCTACGCTGCCCTCCACCGGCCAGACGTAGCCAGAGGAAGCGGCTGCCTCCTCGTCGGGGCTGTCCTCCTGGGTGTCCCCGGTGTCGGTGGAGGCGGCCGACGTATCCTCTTGGGGAGAGATACCGGCCGTGCCGTCCTCCTGGGGGGCGGGGGTGGTCTCCCCGGCGGTCTGGCCGGCAGCATCCTCCTGGGGCATCTCCGCCTGTCCGCTGACGGCGGAGGTATTCTCACCCCCGAACCCCTCCGGCTGGGCAAAGAGCCCGCTGAACAAAAAATAGCCCGAAATTCCAATGGCGGCGACGCAGAGGAACAGGACTATGTAGAAGCCCTTGCCCTCCAGAAAGTCGCCCAGCTTATGCTGCGACGGTTTTTGTTTCATGAGAAAAACCCTCCATGCGCTTGTGAATTCTCGCGTCCTTCCACCGGGGAAGGTCGTCGCTGCATCTATTCTGCGCCAGGGCAGGGAGGGTTATACATGGGTTTTTGAAAAAAACGGGAATGCCGGAGGGATTCCCACCCGGCGGCTTGGTGGGTGGTTCTGTTAGGACCGGCGCAGGGCAGGCCCTGCCAGGTGGTTTCCCCCGCCGACTCCGGCGGGGGAGCCCGACTTTCTTTGAAGAAAGTCGGAGGAAAGA